>DAVT01000055.1 GCA_002505685.1 Euryarchaeota archaeon UBA501
TTGATGGATGCTATCGAAAACATCCACAACATGTTTTGGAACGTCAAAGGCCGAAGCGAAATCTCGTGGGTCCGCGCGAGTTGAGCGATTGTCTCGAATTGTGGTGCGAATCCACGGCGATAGCATGTGGCCTACGTTTCGCGATGGAGATCAGGTCGAAGCGGTTGCAGGACTTTTGCCTGAATTAGGCGACATCGTCGTGGCCAAGCATCCGTGGAAATCGGTTCACATTGTCAAACGAGTGAAAGATATTCAGCCATCCGGGTTTTTTCTTGAAGGAGACAATCCAGACCCCACAGGTAGTGAAGATTCACACAACTTCGGACCTATTCCTGCATCATTGATAATCGCAGCTATTCCCAATTGAGTTCCGCTTTTGTTAAGTCATGTAGGGTTTACACCCAACTGTGGCAGAGGATTTCACCAGCTTGCTCATCGCTGTGGGCGTACTGCTCTCCCCGATTATCCTCGCCTTGCCATTGCGCTTTTGGTGGACCTTCCGAGTTGGGAACCAACCAGAACACGTTCGTTATCGAAGTTGGGTTAGACAGGTCCTAGACGCAGGTGAGCCCCTTTCTACTAGACGTCAAGAGTTGGACCATTTGGCGCGGGGACTGCCGATTGACGTTACGCGCCAAGGGCGAATAGAAATGGATGTGCTACACCCCCTGAAATTACCACATTTCATGCTACTTCCTGTTCTGATTTTGTCTCCCTTGGTTGGACTGATTGGGGCCATACTCTTCATTCTGTTATTCCCATTGATACTCATCGCAGAATGGGTGCTGATTGATCGTGGTCTATTGGCAAAAATCATCGATTTCATCATGCGATTGATGCACTGGGGAATCATTGGCATTCACCGCCTAGATACAGGAGTTAGAGATGAAGATGCAATGGTTGAGCATATGCATCGATTGCCAACAACTGCATTTTTGGGATTGTTTTGTTATCTCATCGTTTCCTATATGCCCCTACCATCTTGGCTTGGAATTGCATTTACCGTCACTCTTTTCCTATTGCTGACGAGCATTATTGTAATCGTTAAGGCCGCTTCACACGGCGAATTGGTTTTCGCCGATACCAGTCAGAGAAGGCTGCAACCCATGGAGCGACTTGTTGACGATATTCTTGCACCTGTTGTGGGTTTGGGATTGCTTTTCCTTCTCAGTAGACAGTTATTCCTTACTCAAATCGGTGCTAGTAACTCAGTTTTCGCTGACCCTATTTGGTTTGCTGGGATTGTACTCATCGTCTTGTATAGTGCTGCTGCGGTTGCAATCATGGTAGAAATCTCATTCTTTGGATTGCGATCTGAGAGAGTCCGAATGGTCTTCCAAAACCAGATTGTGGAAAAATACAACCCTATTTTGTACGCATTTACAAGGGAACACGATAGAATGGAGTTGAACCCGATTCGTACCCTCAAAGAACACCTAGTGCATGGTGAAAGTGAGATTGAACAAAACGAACCGTTCAACTTTGAAGATATGCTCCGAGCTCCTTCCACGTTGCAGGAGGGGGAAGATGCAACACCGCCTAAGGCACCTGAAATTGAATCGTTTGATGATTCAGATTAACGGAAGGATTTGCCACAACTGCAGGCCTTCTGCGCATTGGGGTTGATGACCTTGAATCCGCCACCCATCAGACTGTTGACAAAATCGAGTGTGATGCCGGATAATTGCACACTATCCTTGTCATGAACGGCGATTGTGATACCATCACAACTGATGAATTGCCAGCCCTCATCCGTAGGTCGTGACTGGATTTGAAGGTCGTACATGAATCCTGAGCAACCACCTCCAAGCACACTGACGACGAGAACATCACCATCATCGGCATTGTTCATGGCCCCTTCCATTGCTGTCATGGCTTCGTCGGTGACATCGATTGTGACAGGTACGACTTGGATGTCATCGGACATCGGCAAGGCAAAAGTGGTCCCACAGTCATCATCGGACATGCTACTGCCTCAAGGGCGACCATTTTCAATCCTTGTGAAGGGCCACACTGACTTCGACCCATTTCGACGTGGGGGTATTGCTACCCTTAGCAACGGATTCAAGCGGGATTAGCACATTTGCTTCAGGGAAGTATGCGGCTAGATTTCCCCTAGGGATTTGGTATGGCACAACTTTCCATTTTGGTGAGTTGATTGCCCTTCCATTAAAGTGGCTGGTGATGTCAACACATTGCGATGGCTTTAGCCCCATATTTTCCATATCTACGGGGTTCATCATTACGATTCTTCTGGCGTTGTACACCCCCCGGTAACGATCATCCATGCCGTATATGGTCGTGTTATACTGGTCATGGCTCCTGAGTGTCATTAAGATAAATCGGTCCTCAGCAATGTTCCGCTCAGGGAATTTGTGCACACGCATCATCGCCTTGCCTGTGGGTGTGTTCCATGTCGGGCCGTCACGAGGCCCGTTTGGGAGATAGAAACCCCCTTTGTTGCGGACTCGAACATTATAATCGTCAAATCCAGGTAACACCGATTCGATTAAATCGCGTGTTCGGTCATGATCTCCGCCAAATTTTCCCCATGAAAATGGAGATGAGCCGAAGCATGCTTCGCCAATGCCTGCAATGATGGATGGTTCGCTGCGAAGATGGGATGAGGCAGGTACGATTTTACCTGTTGATGAATGGACCACACCCATTGAATTCTCGACGGTTACAAAACCGGCAGGATCTATCTCTGTTCGTCCAAGGCAAGGCAAAATCAGTGCTTGTTTTCCTGTGACCAAATGGCTCCGATTTAATTTGGTCGAAATTTGAACTGTGAGGTCAATTTTTCTCAAACCATTGGCCACTTCTTCAGTATCAGACATCGCCGAGAGTATATTGCCTCCAAGAGCCATGAACAATTTGACAGAATTTTCGCGAGCGGCATGCACGAATTGCACGCTATCGTATCCAGAAGTCCGCGGCATTGGAATTCCTGTAGCCGCTTCACAGGCAGCCAAAAATGCCTCACTTGGATGATGATTGATGCCCACCGTCCGATCACCCTGAACATTCGAATGACCCCTGACCGGGCAGGCTCCTGCACCGGGTCTACCGAAATGGCCACCTGCGAGTAATATGTTGCTAGCCTCCTGAATCGTGGCTACAGCATTTTCATGTTGCGTAATTCCCATCGCCCAACAGATAATCAGATTCTTCGATTTCGAAACCGCCTGCCCAAGTTCAGTAATTCGCTCTTGCTCGATTCCTGATTGGGCTACGATAGATTCCCATTCAAGTGATTCGATATTTGACTTCCAATCCTCAAAACCATCCACATGGTTGTCGATGAATTTCCAATCCAGATTTCCTTCTTCCAGAATTACTTTCGAGACGCCCTGTAGAAGTGCTTGGTCACCTCCGATTCTTACTGGATAGTGGGAATCAGCAATCGGAGTACCTCGGCCCATCAACCTGAAAATTTCTTGAGGGTGCTTGAAGCGATTAAGGCCCGTTTCCATCAACGGATTGATACTAATCACAGAGCCCCCATTACGCTTGGTTTGTGCAAGCGCCGAGAGCATTCGAGGGTGGTTCGTACCTGGGTTTTGTCCGATAATCAAGACCAAATCTGCATGATTAAAACAATCTAATTTGACTGTGCCTTTCCCGATTCCAATCGATTGACTGAGAGCCACTCCACTAGATTCATGGCACATGTTACTACAATCTGGAAGATTGTTCGTTCCAATTTGTCGAGATAGTGTACCCCACAAGAATGCTGCTTCGTTCGAGGCGCGTCCCGAAGTATACAGGACTGCTTGATTTGGATTTTCAAGTTCCTCAACTGCGGATGCAATCATCGAAAATGCGTCGTCCCAGCTAATTCTTTGGTAGTGGTTAGAATCATTTTTCAGAACCATCGGTTCTGTCAAACGGCCTAGTTTGTCCAACTCCATGTCTGAATATGCTGACCATTCTTGAACCGATTTTGATGACAAGACCTCCGGATTCAAGCGCTTCTTTGTAGCTTCAGTAGCAAAGGCCTTTGCTCCATTTTCACAAAACTCGAAGCCTGAACGGTGATCGTCTGGATCAGGCCATGCACAACCGGGGCAGTCATATCCATCAAACCGATTAACTGTTCGCATGGTCTTCAAGGTTCGACCAAAACCTGCTTCTGCAAATCCTATTCCGAAGGACTTTGCCACCCCGGTAATTCCAGCTGCCACACTTTTCGGTTTACCAATTTTCAGACGCTCCGATTCAATGGGAGGCAGGCTATTGACATCCTCGCGCATTGTCTCACCTAACCTGATATTCTCCACGCGCCAGTGTATACATTACATCTGCTTTCACGAGCAAATCCGATAAGAGTGATTCCGTGTTGCCTAGCGAGTTGAATCGCCAATGTTGTGGGGGCTCCAATCGCGATAATACAAGGCGAACCCGATACCACTGCTTTCTGAACCATCTCAAAGGATACTCTCCCACTGAGCAAGAATCCTAGGTTTGAGAGGGGAAGTGATTCAAGCGATTTCCCAATGATTTTGTCCATCGCATTATGACGACCAACATCCTCGGACAGATTCTCAATTTCCAGTTCTTGATTAAATGTAGCAACCGCATGCATCCCTCCAGTCGAGTGGAAAAATGATTGTGAATCATTCAACATTTCAATGAGGTGCCCGATATCTGCGATTTTGAGTTCAAAACCTGTGGATGGTATCGGCTTTGGATTTCGGGCCATGACGGATTCCAGAGATGCGCTTCCACAAACGCCACATGCACTAGACCGAACAAATCCCCGATTGTGACCGTCTGCGGTCAAATCTCCATCGATGAGAACGACATTTCCTACTACACGGATTTGTACGATTTCTGAAAGGTCGGTTAGGATGCCCTCGGTGTATAGCAGACCGAGAGCAAGCTCACGATCTTGACCCGGCGTGCGCATAGTCGTAATCCACGGCGAACCATTGATTTGTATCTCCAATGGTTCTTCGACTGCAACATTTTCCTCAACAGGTTTCGCACCGTTTGGTGCCATCCTTTGAGCTGCAATCCGCTCCTCCATTATATGTGCGTGGGCGCTATTGATTCAAGGGCCTGTCGGCAAGTTCGCACTGAAATGGACTTAATCGACACGAATCACTCGGCACGGGATGCCTTGTTTCTCAGCCATTTCAATTACAACTTCAGTCCATTTGCTTGTAGGAGAAGGGAAGGCAATAATGTGGGTAGCTGCACTGAGTAATTCGTTAGTGAGTGAGGTTGGGGCTTCTTTGCGACCCTGATCTTCAAGTCCACTACGCGGAGCGTTCCATGCTTCGGAAAATACAGCGTAAGGAACATTGTGATTGTCAGCCCAACGTTCGGCAAGATAGTCGACCCCACTTGCCCCCCCCGTAATTATCAGGTCTGGGTGCGCCTCCTCCTCGGCCCAATTGTCTAGGGCCCCCTCAACAACTGAATAGTCATAAAATCGACTTGATCCGACCACAACGAGATTGATAATTCGTCCATCTTTGTTCAAATCTTTCCCGCCGAGCCGGACTATTACTTCTCGACCCCCGTCACTTGTCATGTAACTTCATGACATTGTACCGAAATAAACCCATCTATTGCAAAAAACAACGGAAATTCGCTATTTTTTACGTCAAGAATTCTTTTTCTGTTCCTTGAGCAATTTCTTGCAAAGGCGAATTTGTTCTTTGGCTCTCTTCTTGTTTTGACCATCCAGAGGTTCGCCCACGTCCTTGCCTATCGACTGATTAAAGCAGTGAATTGCGTTGTCATATGACTCCAGTTCAGCATATGCTGTACCCATATTGTACAGTGCC
>DAVT01000025.1 GCA_002505685.1 Euryarchaeota archaeon UBA501
TCTTCCTCAACCCAGTGCTCTTCTTCTTCCTCTTCCCATTCTTGCATGACTTCTTCGTAGATGTTGTAGTATTCCTCTGCGGGATCTTCAGCATCCATCACGCGGTCGTAGTCATCCTGACTACCTCGAATTTGGTAAGCATCGTCAGCCCAGTGAAGGCGTGCTCCAAAGGAGTCTTCGACAAACTCATCGTGATTGCTTTCAAATTCTTCAAGAACACGGTAGAATTCTTCCTCAGGGCATTCTGAATCCATTACAGCCTCATAGTCATCCTGGCTGCCACGAACTTGGTATGCTTCGTCAGCCCAATAGGTGCGTGAGTGCCAATAATCTTCTTCGATTTCAGGATTAAAATCATCCAAGCCCAAATCATCGCCAAATCCAAGCTCGCGTAGCAAATCTTCGGAACTCAAGTCTTCGTCACTCAGCAATTCGACAAGTTCGTCACTCAAACGTAGTGTGACCGCAATTTCCTCAGATTGTTCTTCTGCGACACCGATATCGACTTCGGTGAGTTCCAATTCACCCACGTCGGACAATCCAACGTTCATGGAGATGGATTCAATGGCCGACAAGGCAGCCTCATCCGAATTCATGAATGACAGAAACGCATCGGTAGTGACCACTGCTTCGATCACCCCATCATCCATACTGAGCTCGAGGATACCAAGTTCCTCCAAGTCAGAAATTTGTTCATTACTCTGTTCAGCTGATACGCCTGTGCCCAAGGTGGCGACGGCGAGCAGCATAGTTCCCAATATGCAATATGTACGTTTTCCGAACATCAGCAATATGTTGTCCGAGTTAGTATATCAAGTGAAAATGTGGGGGTCCCGGGCCCCCCACGTTCATTCCGTCATTCCTGTTTGGAAAATGTTACCTTATCCCGCTGCAAGGGGAGGCCATGGGAGAGTTGAGGGATAGACTCGATCGCCCCCTACGGGATTTGCGAATCTCGGTGACAGACCGATGTAACATGCGGTGCAGATATTGTATGCCGCGCGAGGTCTTTGGAAGCGATTTTGCCTTCCTCAACAAGGATGAGATTCTCACCTACGAAGAAATCGATCGCTTGGCAGGTTTGTTCATTTCTCTAGGTGTTGAAAAGATTCGACTGTCGGGCGGTGAGCCGTTGTTGCGACGCGATTTGGACCAACTCATCTCTAGGCTCGCCCTACGTGATGTGGAGATTGCAATGACCACCAATGGCGTCCTCTTACCTCGATATGCGCCACGGCTTTCGGCGGCTGGCCTCGATCGGGTCACTGTCAGTTTGGACGCCTTGGATGAGGCGACATTCGCAGCTATCACAGATTCAGGACACACGGTTGCTGCGGTCCTTGCAGGTATCGAGGCGGCTGAATCAGTAGGCTTGGGTCCAATCAAAATCAACACCGTTGTCAAAAAAGACGCCAATGAAGACGAACTTCTCGACATGGTGGAGCGATTCTCCAATCGAGATATTGCGGTTCGGTTCATCGAATTCATGGATGTTGGTACCACCAATGGTTGGGCCATGGAAGACGTTGTGACCGCGGCTGAAATTCGCGAAATGCTCGATGAAATTCAACCTCTCCCACCGACCAAACCCGGTGAGGTTGCCAAGCGATACAAGTTACCCGATGGCGGTGAAGTTGGTTTGATTACCAGCGTAACCGAACCCTTTTGTGGCGATTGTAGTCGAGCCCGCCTTTCGGCTGATGGGCACCTCTACACCTGTTTGTTCGCGAGTCAGGGCCTTGACCTGATGACACCGCTACGCACGGGCGCGAGCAATGCAGATATTCTTGCTCTCATCGAGGAATGTTGGAGTCGCCGTGAGGACAGATATTCAGAAATTCGCTCTGAGGAAACATCTGTGCATCCGCGAATCGAGATGTCCTTTATCGGCGGTTAATCGAAGCAGTCTTCGGTGATTTTCAACACCTCAGGCCAGGGTGCATCTGTTCGAATTGCAGGTGCCCCCCATCGGGCCACTGCAGCCTTGTAACCAGCATCCTTGAGACCCGTGATTAAATCCAAAATTTTGGGAGGGCCATTGACATCACAGAATTTGGGTAGCATGTCGGTGATGATGAGCGAGGGCACTGCCGCCAACTCGGCTTCCCCCACCCAATGACGGACTGCGGTTTCAGCCTCTTCACCACACAGAGACATCGCACGCTCAACCGTCATGGATGACAGCACATCTTGGTCGAATAGCGCGCCCGCCCATAGGGGTCCCGAGACTCTCTTGTCATCACGTCGAACTGGATAACTGAACGGAAGCAGGCAGAATGGTTGCTCACCTTCACTGCCTTGGGGATGTAGTCCAGCCTCGGTGGCTGCCTGCAATTCTTCTGAGGTCGGCATCGCGAGGCGCCAACCCAATTGATCCTCCAACACATTGGCGGCTTGAATCGAGCGATGCACTTTGACTGAGACACGTATGTGATGGGAATCCCATGAAGACATTAGTGGGATGATGCAACGATCATGTTGTGCTGCGGTTCTCGCAACCGTGGCCATCAGCAATCGAAGTGCAGAATCGTGTGCCATCTCATCGGTTCGAACCTTTGCCCCGTACCGCCGCAAGCAGGCACTTGCAGAGGAACCGGTCAGTGCAGCCGTATCGGTAGCCGTGACCTCCATCACGGCTCGACGCGCACTAGACTGCATGGCCGAATCAAGAAATGGAACAGGGGAACCGAACGGATCGATATCCACCCACTGCCAACCAGATGAGAGTAAGACTTGGCGTGAATCTTCGTTGAGTAATTCTACACCTGGACAATTTTGGCGAGCATATTCCAAAGCCTCCTCATCCAAATCGGCACCGGTAATCAGCAACCTCTCCGCTTTTTGTGGAGGCAATTCGGTCAGCCAGCGATTGATTCGACTCCCGGTTGCACATAGTGCATCGATGGTGTGGATTTTGGGTTTGTTGAACCATTCGTCATCTAGCATGTAATCCATCAATAATACACTGCGAGTTCGACAATCCGCCATCGCCGGGTTGTGAAATGCAGAGCGATGGGCTCGGTCCGCAGGACCTTTTCCATGGCGCTCCATTTGTTTCTCAGTGCGCCCTTCTTTGGCGGGTGGTAAACGGTGTTCAGTACGCCCCTCTAGGACGATTTCTACCTCAGTCAACGCATCACCTCAGTAGTGCTCAAAAACAATGTCGGGGTTGACATGTGTCACGCGATGACCGTGGTCTCGAACATCGCCCACAATTTGTGTTCCTTGTAATCTGCTAGACACCCAATCACAAACCGCTTGCGAGTGTTCGGCATCGACAACGAGAACCATGCCCATGCCGAGGTTGAATGTGCGTGCCATTTCACGGTCGGTGATACCACCTGTGGATTGAATCCACTCAAATTCGGGCAAGACTGCCAGCGGGTTTTCGATGTGCCAACCCAGTTCATCATGCAGGCGAAGTAAGTTGGACAAACCACCTCCCGTGACGTGGCAAATACCGTGTAGTGCATCTTCGGGGCAAGGTCCATTTCCGGCTCTGCATGCATCGATTAAGTCGGTGACTGGGTCGACGTAAATTCGTGTTGGGTTGAGCAAAACTTCTCCCAAGGTTACCGCTCCATCGCCCATGCGTACAATGTCACGGCCGGGATGCTCGGCATCGAAAGGCGCAGGGTCGGTGTAGGCAAGCCCACTGAGTTCGACCACTTTGCGTACGAGTGAAAATCCGTTGGAATGCACACCGCTTGCTGGCAATCCAATCATCACATCTCCAGCAGCGATGTTGGCACCTGTGATGGCTGAACCTTTGGGCAGCCACCCTAGAGCGGTTCCAGAAAGGTCGAGTTCGGTGACGATACCTGGAAGGCTTGCCGTTTCTCCACCCGCAAGTGTGACTCGCGCGATGCGACAGGCTTCTGCAAGACTGGCTCCGATCGCTGCGTGTTGTTCAGGGTCGGGTTTTGGAACCGCGATGTAATCCACGAAGGCAATGGGTTCAGCTCCCACACAGAGCAAGTCGTTGACATTCATGGCCATGCAATCGATTCCAACCCCACTCCAGTGTCCCATCATTGAGGCGATTTGCAATTTACTACCGACCCCATCGGTTGCCATTGCAAGCAGGTTGTCACCAAATTCGATGAGACCACCAAATCCACCGGGCAAATCCACTGGCGCACCAGGTGTTCCTGCAACTCTTACAGAGCGAGAGAGAGCACCGACTAGAGAAGCAACCGATGCCCCTTCAAGGTCGATGTCGACACCACTACTCGCGTAGTCCAGTCGCTCAGCCTCCTCGCTCATCACACCGTGCGAGTAGAAGCCCCTCCTTCAGGGTGCCGTCCACAATGGTTTCTCCATCTGAATGGTGGAGTCGCAGACTTCTTACCCCGAGCCACCCCCTCCGGGGGTGCGGAAGTGTAGTGATGACGTCTCGACGAAGCCTCCTCGTACTGCTAATGACCACTCTAATGTTGACTGCCAGTTTGGCCGGTTGTTTGGGTGGAGATGACGGTGGTACTGAGCCAGAAAAGAGTACTGATAATGGCGATTCAGCAACTGCTGATACAGATGGTGACGGTGTTATTGATATCCTAGATCAGTGCCCAAATGAGGTAGGTCCACTGGATTCAAATGATCGCCCTGGTTGCCCGAATATCGTCTATGATGCCGATTCGGATGGCATCCCCGATGAAGACGACACCTGTCCCGACACTCCAGCTGATGAAGACAACGACGACAATGGTTGTTCACAATCACAACTCGATGATGATAATGATGAAGTTGTAAATTCAGAAGACCAATGTCCGAATACTCTAGCAAACGAAGACGTCGATGCAAATGGTTGCAGCGCGAGGCAGCGAGATACAGATGGTGACGGCGTCTCCGATGCAGACGACGAATGTGATGGCGAAGATGACACAGTGGATGTGGATGCAGACAACATTCCTGATTGTATTGATTCGGAGGTCGATTCAGATGGGGATGGTGTAATGGATGACACAGATGAGTGTGAAAATACACCTGCTGGCATCGAAGTAGATGATGTCGGATGTGAAGAGGTTCCCGCTGAGGTCATCGAAGTAAAACTCGGTGTATTGACACCAAGAACTGGCGCGAATTCACATCTAGCAGAAGGACTTGAGAATGCGGCTCAATTGGCCATAGATGACATCAATTCCGCTCAGAATTCATACGATTTCTCACTTGTTTTCTTCGATACAGGCTCGTCAGGTTCATCGGGTGGAAATGGAGTTTGGTCACTCATCGAAGGTGATCAAGTATCAGGGATCATTGGCGGTTCATCCATGCCGGTTATCAACGGCGCCTTTTCTCCAGTCGGAGGCGACCAGCAGGTCAAACCAATACAACATGAAATCCCGGTTATTACTCCATTTGTTTCCGATGGAGCCATGGAAGAAATTGTGGATGACGGCTTACTCTGGAGAGTTATTCCAAGTGAAGCTGATAGCGCCCACCCTGGGTCAATGTGGGCCAACGTCTACGAATTGAGCGGGGTCGCTATTGTTCACGTCGACAATGGATTCGGTCGATCTTATGCTCGTATGTTTGCAGATGCCTACGGTGAAGAAAACATCTGTGGGACGTTCGCTTATCCTGCCAATCAGATTGTCTTTGACAAAGAGGCTGGAAGTTACCAAGGCCCATTCCATGGCGGATTGACAGTGGATGCCGGATGCCAAAACTTCGTCATTGCATCAAATTATGATTCCAACTCACAAACCGCCGCACTGATTGAGGAACTCAAGCAGAACATCTACGATGCTCGAATCGTAACTTCTCACCATGTGCCCGGCCCAAATGGGGCTGATGCTTTCTTTGAGAATGTCACAGATGAATCCCGCTTAGCGGGAATGGTCGGTGCAAAACCCATGGCTTGGGAATCTCCACTATTGGCTGGCTTGAACACCCAATACATGGATGCCTACGGAAGTGCGGCTCCAAGTCACGCAGCAGCATCCTATGATGCAGCAATGATTCTCGCTCAGGCAGCGATAATGGCCGGTTCAGCCACAGGTAGCGACATCAAGGCGACCATCCCCTCAGTAGGAACTGGTTATGCTGGAATGAGTGGAACCATCGATTTTGACGATTATGGGAACACTGCCGGAATGATGTACGAATTGTTCCGCTTCGAAGTCGACGGTGGCGGTACCGAAACCAGTACACGCTACGAAGAGATGGGATTCTGGGGCCCTGCAGAGGGCATTTCAGCGAAATGTAGAGACAATGCGGATCCAATGTTGATTGGAATGCTCAGCCCCCAAACAGGTATTCATTCCCCGTATGCAACCGGTGAAGAAAACTCAGTCCAGTTAGGTGTAGAATTGCTCAATATCAATCAGCGAGGCCTTTGCTTTAGTTTGGTTGTGGAAGACACTGAATCGACTCAATCTGGTGCTGCCACTGCCATGCAGTCATTGGTTGACTCTGGAGTAATCGGTGTTATCGGTCCACATTCCACCGAAGAAGCGCTCGGAGCATTGCCAATTGCAGAATCAAATAAAATTCCAATGATTACCTTTGGTGCGTTCTCAGATGAAGCGATGGAAGAGGCTTGGGACGGTTGTGGATTGGCCTGTACGCCCCAAGACTATGGGTACCTTTGGCGGGTGTCACCAGGAGTAGATCACCACGTCTCAGCATTGAACTCAATCATTCAATCGACCAATGTTGCGATTCTACACGATGATGGTAAGGATCACACGGCAATTGCCAACGGCCTTGCTTCGGAGTTGGGCTCACAGAATATCTGTTCGACCCAGTCTTTTGCTGAGGCGCAAACAGACTACAATTCTGAAGTATCGGCCCTGTCCAGTTGTAACACGGTAGTCATCCTTGCTGGTGTCACTGATGGTGCAGCAATTCTAGCTGAAATTTACGCTCAGCAACTTGATATCATTATGATCGGCGGGCACGGATTGGGCGACATTGCGCTACTTTCTGCAGTGAGCGACACTGCGCATATGGAAGGCCTCACTGGCGTACGAATGGGGATTGACCACGATGTGGCGGAGTATGATCATGAACTGAAGTATGTGTACAACATGAACTACAACAGCGCCCTTCCATCTTATGCAGGTTGGGCTGGAGATGCCACTCTAATTCTGGGTACAGCGGTATCATTGTCCGATGTCAACAGTGACATCACCGGACAGCGTGTGAACGAAATGGGCATCCCATCTGCGGCGGATGATTATGCCGTTAGTTCTGGAGAAATCACCCTTAGTACATCAACCGGATTCACCAGTCATTCCAATATGGATGTCTACGAATGGGGAGCAGATGGCGAGTTTACCGAAATCGGTCGTTGGCGAGCAGATATCGGTCTCATCGTGTTTGAGAGTTAAGATAGAGATTTGCAGCGGTCGCAAAGTACTGCTTTGAACCTTGCATTCGGTGACCATCTTCAAGTTCCATTAGTGCGATGACATGAGCATCAATATCTGCAATTTTTCGTGAACTTTCAATCGGTACAACATCGTCCTGAATCCCATGTAAGATGACCGTAGGATGATTGAGTTTTGGCCAAGACATCTGGGTTGCAGTTTCCATGAAATCCCATCCCAATATCATCTCAAGCTCAAAGCCTCGGTAAAGATACGAATTAGAGGATTCCCAGTGTTTCATTTCTTCCTCAGAAAGTCGATTATGCCACATCTCAGCCAAGCCAAAGGCCGGTGCAATGAGTAACAAACCAAATTCTGCATCCGGTCGCATCTGACTGGCATTGGCAGCAGCCAATCCTCCCATTGAAGAGCCGACTACGATGTCAAAATCATCAGCATCGATATGTTCCAATAACACACTTGTTTCTTGCTCAATATTCCAACCATTTGAAGACATAATCGGCGCGACAACCTCCCATCCGAGTTCTTCACGCATGTAGGTGGGTTTACCACCATCAGGTGCTCCCTCAAATCCGTGCGCAAATAGGACCCTCAACCTCATCCCTCAAAGTTCAGTGGCTTGAATTAACTTCCTGGAATTGAACATCGTGTCATCGGGACGCTGACATTCTTCTCAAGCACACGCATGTGAATTTCCCCAACGACATGAATTGTTGATGCGAAAAGATGTCCACCCTGGACCTTGTGATCATTGTCGGATAGAACCACGTGGAGATGTGTAAATGGCTTTCCATCAAAAATCGAAACATTGCCTTGGAGGCTGAGTAATTCATGCGGGTCTTTCCGGACGATTCTCTGGTAGATATTCTGATCATCGAGATATCCCAAATCCGTATCCTGAACCCGACCAATTCCACTGGTGATGGCAGCGCCAGAGATACCTTCTGACTCGCAAATCGATTGAATCGACGTGTGAATCTCTTCACCTTTGTCGAGTCGCATGAAGATGTCACTTCCTGACCGTGTGTATTCCATGGTTCGGCGACACCCACGACCTAGAAAGGGATTGCCACTAAAATGGTAGGAAATTCAATTGGAACCACCTCCATTGGAAATCAAAGTGCTCCTATTGGTATGTATCGTCTGCCCATTTTTCCACTGGAAATTAGGGGGTGTTGCCCCTATCTTCCACTAAGTTAATGGGATGC
>DAVT01000108.1:0-404 GCA_002505685.1 Euryarchaeota archaeon UBA501
GATCCAAACACACTCCGAATGACCAGACTTTCCTTGGAGATTATTCGAGATTTGTTTTGGGACATGGGCATCCCGGTTCGCGAAAAATTGGGAATTTATTCCACACAATTGGAAGATGCCCAGCAAATGGTTGTCGATTGTTTAGAGGCGCTCCCCGATGCTCCAGATGAAGAGGAATGAAAATGGTTGGAATTTCATCTGCCTCTAAGGATTTGGGATTTGCTGAAAGGCGCGATTACGTCAAGCATCTAAAGCAAAGCAAACTTGGAAAGCATCGCTGGCGAGTGGGCTTGGGACTGATCTTTATCCTCATTTGTATCGCAAGTGGATTTTTCTTGTACAACAATCAAGAAAGTGTCATTCAATTCTTCGAAAATGCCGGTAAATTCGGCATATTTGGGTTC
>DAVT01000108.1:793-3519 GCA_002505685.1 Euryarchaeota archaeon UBA501
GCTGCTGGAGCAGTTTTCCCCCTCCACGTGGCTGTTTTTGTCAATTTCATCGGAACGATGATTGGAGGTTTTTGCGCCTTCTTTATTGGCCGTTGGTTGTTCCGTGATGGGTTGTTAGAAGCAATTGCAAACAACCCAAAGTTACAACGTATTGAGGGTGCTATTGGAGAAGAAAGTCTTCGCATTTCAGTACTGGTTCGACTCTCTCCTCTGATTCCGGATGAGTGGTTGAACTACATCTTGGCGGCAGGACCCATAGATACCAAGACGTTCACAATCTCAAATTGTGCGAGTATTGTGTATTGTTTTGCCTATGCTTACTACGGATGGGCCTTTGGACAAATCGCCCTACAAGAAGGGGGTTTGGCGGCGTTCTCAGAGTCACCTAGTGCGCTGGTTATGATGGTGATTGGCCTAATCGCAACAGTTGTGGCTACAATCATCGTGACCCGAGTGACAATGCGTGCACTCAACGACGTAATCGATGATGGAGGAGTGGTCTAATGGGCGAAGGATGGAAGCCGCATGCTTTGTATCCTATACTACGGTCGAGGATTTCGGAGGTCACCAAATGACGCAATCTCAACTACCTCACATATGGGGTGCAGATTGGAAACCTCGCACACATCTTGATTTCGATTCAAAGGTCGAAATGGCTGATTTGAAGGATGAATTGATACGATTTACCGCCGAGAGACACGACGGACATCTACGCTTGGTCGATTGGATATTTGATGAGGTTGCAAATGAATACGAGGAGCAATCACTGGATGGTCCGTCCTTTCATTTGTTCAGCGAAACTTTGGCTCAGAAATTATCCGAAAATCTGTCGAAAAGGGCTGAGGAATCTGGAATTATGGTCACCGAAATTATTCCTAGAAGAGGTGGCGCACTACATCTTTCTCGAAGGCAGCAACGATTCATACTCGACATTCGATTGTGCTTGAGAAGGATTGCGCATTCAGCAACCATCACTGTGAATCAACGGCTACAGTGGCAACGCTGGATGACTAGAACAAGAGCACTAGATCAGCACCTGAAAGAAATCTTCACCACTGGAATCGAAACACCCGATGGGGGCCGATTTGGCGGCAAAGGGTTCCGTTCAACTTGGCAAGAGGGTGTCGTTGCTTGTGCTTCTGCACTTCAGCTTGCAAAGGATCTACCCTCAGGTAGTCAACATACTGGGGATGTCGTCGCGCCAATGATTCGAGACATTGGTCTCGCTATGGCCATGGGGCAAACACCGACTGAATTGTTTGCAGCACAGGTTGGCAAGGCGGATTCATTGATGAATGGCGGGCGAGATGGAGCAGGAGGTCGTGATTTACACATTGGAAATATGTCATTGGGTGTGTTGCCACCAACCGCACCGTTGCCGATTGCTAGTGCTACCACAACAGGTGTTGCCCTAGCCAGTCAGCGCTTGGGAATGTCCAGATTTCAATTGGCACCCGTGGGTGAAGGATGTTCTTCTTCTGGAGAATTTTGGGAAGCCATGAATTTCGCTGGAGCAAGAGGCTTGCCGATTGCATTCATGATTCAGAACAACCAAATTGCCCTAGACACTTTTGCAGTGGGACAGTCGGCTGCAGAAACTTGGGGCGACAAGGGTGCTGCCATGGGCATGCCCGCATGGACGATTGATGGTTCGAATCCAGCCAATTTCCATACGAGTACTGCCGTTGCTCGAGAATTTGCGCTTGAAGGAGGTGGCCCCGTTCTGATTCATGTTGAGACCATGCGTGGCTGCGGACATGCCCACCATCATGACGATCTGTATCTAGGTGCACCATCGGGTAACCCTCCTGGTTACGCTGACAAGGATTTGCTAGCGTATTGGGAAGCCAAGGACCCTGTCCCAAATCACCGAGAATTGTTGATTTCTTTAGGTGTTGAAGAGAACACATTGGTGGACATGGAGGCTGAAGAGCAAGCCTTCGTGGACGCTGGAAGGGCTGAGATGGAAGCTATGCCTTGGCCTGAGGGCGATAGTGTTCGATTTGGAGTCACCAGTCTACATGATGCGGATTCGCACACCATGCAATTGACTAGACTCAAGAGTGGAAGCGAAGAGACACTCGGACCTGTTGAACCAGGTGTTCAAACTCTAGAATTTTCACAGGAAGCAAATGCGTGGTCATATTCTCGAGCAATCCAAAATGCAATGGTTTCCATTGCTGAAAAATACGGTGCATCAACCGTTTTCATGGGAGAAGATATGGAAGTCGCGGGAGCATTTGGGATGAATGTACCACTCAAAAATCAAGGACACTCCGACTTGCTTCTAGATATGCCATTGTCTGAAGCCGTAATCATCCATGCCGCCACAGGTGCTGCGTTAGGAGGCATGCGCCCCGTTGCTGAAATCCAGTTTGGAGGGTTTGCTGCCTTGGCGATGAATGCGCTGATCAACAATGCAGCACAACTCAGATGGAGATGGGGCGCTGATGTTCCGATGGTGGTTCGAATCCCGCTCGGTGCCAAAACTCGCAGTGGCCCATTCCATGCGAATATGATTGAATCTTGGTTCCTCAATGACCCGGGTCTTGTGATTGTATTCCCATCCAACCCCCAAGACGCCTATGACCTTCTCATGGAGGCGGCTGCACTTCCTGATCCAGTAGTATATTTGGAGCACTTGGGAATGTATGGATTGCGTGGTGGAATGACTGGATGGGGAGACAGAATTCACATGCAAGTGGATACCGAAAAAGTTGAGCAAT
>DAVT01000108.1:3901-6101 GCA_002505685.1 Euryarchaeota archaeon UBA501
GGATCAGATGTTACAATCGTAACTTGGGGAGCCATGGTCCATGTCGCATTGAAGGCTGCAGAACAGTTGTCAAATGAAGGGAAAGAAGTCGAAATCGTCGACTTGAGAACGCTAGCCCCCTTTGATTCTCAGACATGCGTCGATAGTGTCAATCGAACCGGGCGATTATTGGTATTGCAAGAAGCGCAGTACACTGGCGGATTGGGGCACACCGTGAGCAGCAGGATTCAGGAGCAATGTTTCTGGAGTTTGGAGGCACCGCCCGTGGTCGTAGGTGCTTTGGATACCCCGGTGCCATTTGCCCCAACATTGGAAGATTACACGATTCCTACGGTGGAATTGGTTGTAGAACATCTACGGAATATGTGTGATTAAGGCTAAATTAGAGAAACAGGTGGAACAAACATGGTCGACTTTACATTGTCAGAAGAGCAGCAAATGCTGCAAGAGCTTGCGCGTGAATTTGCGATGGAAAATGTTCGGCCAATGGCCGAGCATTGGGATGAGAATAGCGAATTCCCTATGGAAGCGATTGAAGCCGCTCACGAACTTGGTCTGATGAATCTACACATCCCTGAAGCCTATGGTGGAATGGGGATGGGGACACTCGATGAAGTGGTTGTGCAAGAGGAATTCGCATGGGGCGACCCGGGCTTCGCTACTGCATCCTATAGCAATGGTTTGACCGCAGCACCGATTATCACTGGTGGTACTGAAGAACAGAAATCAAAGTATCTTGGCCGTCTAACCGAAGCCCCTCGAATTGCCGCCTACGCAGTCACTGAACCGGGTGCGGGAAGCGATGTGGCAAGTATTCAAAGCACCGCCGTCAAGGATGGGGATCATTACGTCCTGAATGGTTCAAAGATGTGGATTACCGGGGCGGGTAAAGCGGATTGGTTCTTTGTCCTAGCATATACGGACAAATCGGCGGGTTACAAAGGAATGAGCGCATTCATCGTTGAATCAGCATGGGATGGAGTCAGTCTTGGGAAAAAGGAAACCAACATGGGCCAGCGGGCCAGTGATACGCGCTCTGTAAATTTTGAAGATGTTCAAGTCCCTGTGGACAACCTAGTCGGCGGAGTTGAAGGCAAAGGTTGGTTCAATGCGATGACTGCATTTGATCTCAGTCGGCCAAACGTTGCAGCGCATGCAACAGGTATCAGTCGAGCCGCCTTTGAGTATGCATTGCAGTATGCTGACGAACGTGAGACATTTGGCAAGAAGTTGCATCAGCATCAGGCGATTCAATTCATGCTCGCTGACATGAAAACCAAAATCGAAGCCAGTCGCGCCTTGACATGGAAATCAGCTTGGGAGGCTGACAATGGCATTCGAAATACAGAGAGTGCTGCACATGCCAAGCGATTCGCTGCAGACATGGCCATGGAAGTCACCACCGACGCAGTCCAAGTGTTCGGAGGTTACGGGTATTCGGAGGAATATCCGGTGGCTCGTTTGATGAGGGCTGCGAAGGTGATGCAAATTTACGAGGGGTCCTCACAAGTTCAGCGAATGATCATCGGTCGCGAAATGACTCGAAACCTTTGAGGTGATTTTCTGCGATGTATCGTACTGGCCGCAGGGGCCAGTTCTAGATTGGGACAACCCAAGGCACTTGCTCATATCCAAGGAAAGCCATTGATTCAGTATCTTGTCGAGAGATTGGAATCCCAAGGCCTTGAGCCCGTGATTGTGACACGTGCAGAAATCAGTGTCGACGTTCTTGTAGCCTTACCCAATAGAACTGTTGTCATCAATCCCAATCCAGAGAAAGGACGCACAGGTTCACTCCAGTGTGGCTTGAAACAAATCCTTGACACAAAGGGTGGCGAGCGGGCATTCAAGCTCCTAGTGGTCCCCGTAGACCGACCAGGGTTCTCCGACTCCACATTGAAACTTATCCTAAAGCAGGAGCAGTGTGCCTGTCCAGCGAAAGATGGCCGTGGGGGGCACCCGTTGTTATTGATGCCAGAAGATGTGGCTAGAATCCGCATGGCAGACCCCGAAACTCCGTTGCGAGATTTGTGCTCACCGAAGCGTCTTGAAGTCGATGATTTGCACCTAAATTTCAATTTGGACACCCCTGCTGATCTCGAGGTCCTTAGGGACCTCGCAATTTGAAATTGGGTTTCACAACCGGATTCTACGATGGATATCCCGCGATTGTGCTTAAGAGGAGAAGGAATACCGAGCG
>DAVT01000100.1 GCA_002505685.1 Euryarchaeota archaeon UBA501
TTCGCATGTTACAACCTTGGGTGAAGGGCACTCTTCGAGGCGAATTAGATCCTCGACTTGGTCGGTTGCCGCTCGTCTTTCTGCAACCAACCGCCCGGCATTCCCGATGTCTTCTTCGGACAAATCTGCAAGGTGTTCAATGATGCGAGAACCTGTGGCCAATGAAGCATTTCTCAACTCACTATCATCAAACTCACCGGCAACAAAACAACCCGCTCGCATTAGGTGATGCAGGAGTCCTTTGTTAACGGAGCCTGAGCAAAGGAATACATTCGCGCCTGATGAAAGAAGGGTGTTTGCTAGAGTTTCAATTGTGGCCTCTTCGGCGGCAAGGAATGCGTCTAGTTGATTCGCATCTTCGATTTCAATCTCTGCGCTTCGAATCTGTTTTCTTGGTGCCAAATCCCCATTGATGGTTGCGACTCTGGCGTTCTCGATTTCAGAAGGTAGTGAATCCAATAGAACTCGACGACGAACTACGATTCCATGGAGGAGTGTGCTATCCATCAAACCGCCAGTATTCATTTTGTGCATGGTGATGTTATCCGGGTCTGCCTCTACGGTTTGCAATGCTTCAACGATTAACTTGGAAAGATGGTGTGCAGCGCCTTCTGCACCTTTGCCGGTTAACGCGGTTGTAGCCACGCTCTCAAGGTCATCTGGAGTACACTCAAAAGCGGTATTAGAAATGGTTTCAAGCGCGATTTTGTTTGCTTTATTGTAACCTTCAACGACTGTTAGGGGGTGCAGGCCTTTCTGCAATAAACGGCCTGCCTCAAGCAATAATTCGGCGCTCAGTAGCAATGTTCCGGTGACTCCGTCTCCACAGGTATTTTCCTGTGACTCGGCCATTGCAACGAACATTTTAGCTGCCGGATGTTTGACCATCAACTCAGCCACGATCTTGGCGCCGTCATTTGTGACCGCGGTGGTACCATCGGTTTTGTACATCATTTTGTCAAGGCCCCGTGGACCGTATGTGGGTCTAAGGAGGTCTGCAAAAACACGAGCAGCAGCAATCAATTTCTCTTGGACGGCCGTTCCACTGGTGATGTTGGTCTCCTCCCGAAGAATCACAACTGGGGGCTTGCCTGCCGCTTCGTCGCCCATGGTTCAACGGCCTATGCCCCACACAAGAAGCCTTCGCGAGGCCCTACGGGCCTCAACGGCGCCGTTTGCCTCTCTTCCCACGTCTTCCACCGCCGCCTTGCTCCCATGAGCGGCTGCCGGTAGAGCGCTCGGTTTGGATGTCCCATTCAGGAGCATTGCTACCGATCTTTTTGGTGCCACGCGGCAATTCATTGGCGCCCTTGATTTTGATTTTCAAGCCGAATTCGTCTTCCATACTGCGCACGCCTGCGCCCCCTTGACCGACGATTGAGCCGATTGCGCTTTCATCTACAAACACGGTTGCTGCTGTATCCGATGCCATTTCGACGTGGTGAACTCTAGCGCCTGTCCACCTCTGTATTCTCCTAGCCAGTTCCGCTGCTGCCAATTTTTTGGCTGGACTTTGGGAACCGGAAGATTCGACTGGGACCACGACGATTTGTTCGCCAAAGGAAAATATCTCGTGTGTCATTTTGTTCGATGGGAATGAGCGAACTTCGATGACTGGGCGAGACAGGTCTGACTCCATCCCACTTGGAGCGCGCACCACCATCTTCAGTTCAAGAACTTGAGAGATTTTGCCCTTTTCGATATGAATAACTGTGTCCAATACTTGGCTAATCATCCCCAATTCGACCTTTCCGATGAGACGTTGGACGGCTTCAAGAGCGCTATTTGCATGGGTTACACCTAACAGCCCGACGCCAGCCAATCGTACATCAGCGAATATCTCAAAGTCCCGAGCTCTGCGAACCTCGTCAAAAATTACGAAATCCGGTCGTACGAGGAAAATCACTTCTGCTGTTTTCTCTAAGTTGCCCTCCAAGGGTGCATATTGTGTGACCCTCTGTGGAACTTGGAGATCGCGGGGTGCTTCCATGGTTTTCACCATCGCACCAATTTCCTCGTCAAGATAGGCAGCGATTGCTTGAGCGAAAGTGGTCTTTCCAGAACCTGGTTTTCCTACAACGAAGACGCCGCGGTGGTGGTCTGAAAGGCGTTTGATAAGTCTGGGATCCAATTCATAATCTGACAAAGATAAATGTGCCACTGGACGCACGACTGTGATTTCCCACGCCTCAGAAAATGGAGGCCATGCACAGGTTATTCGCAGGTCTCCAGCTTGAACGATTCGACAACCGTCTCGCTCAATTTCTACAAAGCAATCTGAGCGATGTGAGTGTTGCTCGATGATTGTGACTATTTCTTCTGCTAAAGATTCAAGAGTGGGTTTATCCCATTCGGGCAGTTCTAACTCTTCCAATCTCAATTCGGTGATATGGCCGGCTTTTACGCGTGGAGGGCATTCGGCCTTGAGGAAAAGGGTAGATACAGTTTCATCGGAGAGTAAGGACTCAAGAGAATCCGGAAGAGGTGGGTGGTCTCCGAAGGTGGCCATACATCTAACGGCGGGATTCGCGGCTCATGAATGCTATTGGGCTCAGGCCTTTTGTGGTTCCATTTGATACCACTGCCACCAAATGTAAGCACTGGTTGCACCTGCAGTGATGAATGCCCCCGATGCAGGGAAGGAGAAGTACTCCTGATACAACATGAATTGGCCAACGGTGATTCCGATTAGAACAAGATATGCTGCGAATCGTGTGCCACTAAGTTCCAAGCCATAGGATATTTCTGACCAATTGGTGATTACCCAATAGCCCAATGCAATTACTGCAACCAAAGTGATGTGGCCTATCCACCAAGCCATTGTTGAACCCAATGCGTCTCCAAAGAGTGTGTATAGGCCCCCGAGGAGAGGTTCAGCCAGATTAATCGCCATGGTTCTGCGAGATGGATTCACTTCTTGAATCATCTGCCATCATTCTTTGGTTGCGTCCAAAGCGGCTTGTACCATACGCATCCCGATGACTCCTATTTCCCCAGGAGCGAGGATGTTGAGTTTGTCAAATGATTCTCCTTGATTATGAAGCGTGCAAGCATTGGCAAAAGCGCGGAGTTCCGCGGTTAGGCTTGGTTCTCCTCCTTCGATCTCTACACGCTCTCTAGGTGCCGCTCCAAACCCACCCCATTCGGGGCCACGGATATTGTTCGGATGTTTGTGTAGCCACAAACCGGTGTGATCCAAGTAATCGATGTGTAAGGATGCGTCTCTACCGATGATTCTCAACTCGCGCACTTTACCCCGTACGCGGCTGCGCCATGATACTGTGATTTGTGCTGATGGGCCTAGGGGGTTATCGCTGGTATCCGATGGGAATCGCATGTGAATGACCGCGTGGTCTTCGATGCCTTCTATTTCACTTGGTAGAGAGAATGCGTCGATTTCTTCTGGGTCGACATCTCCCATCAAATCTCTACAAATGTCCATGTCGTGAATCGCAAGGGCGGCAATCACGCCGATATCTGGACGAGGTTCACGCACGGAAAGTCGATCGGATTCAATATGCAGAACTGGGCCTATTTCCCCTGCTGCAATCATTTCTGCAGCCTTCCGTATGGCGACGTGGTAGCGGAATAAGTGACCGACGCACAACAACCTACCATGTTGCTTGGCCGCTTCAACTGTGGACTGGGCTTCGATCTCATTCATTGCCAACGGTTTCTCAACGAGGACGTTCACGCCTTGCTCCATCAGTGCGATTGCCAATGGTGCGTGCATCGGTGTTGGTGTAGCAATGGTTGCAGCCGTGATGTCGAATGTTTCCTTCAGTGTGAGGGCGTCTGTATGCCATTCACAATCAAACTCTTGGGCCAATTCTTGTGCCCGATTTTCGTCGACGTCGCAAACAATGAGGGTTTCAATCACTTGTTCTTGTTTCAGCGCAGCCCATGTGCGTACGTGGTTACGCCCCCAGTACCCCGTTCCAACGACGGCGATACGCTGCCCCATGGTCGCGCGACCCCCGTTCTATTCATGACGGTGTCGACTCGAGGCAAATTGCCTGCGAATATGGGGCGATTTGATGTGGTCGAGGCGTACCGGAGTCCCATGGGTGTCCGTGTTCTTGCGGCTATTCGGGATCTTGACCCGCCGGCAGGTGGGGCTGAAATGTCTCTCGCCACCCTTCTGAAAGGCATCTCAGAAAAAGGGCCATATTCGGAAGATGCGCCCGAATACACCCCCTTACAACCGTCTGAAGATACTGGGGGTGTTGATGGGTGGTCTGTGAAAATCTTCCAAAGTTCCGACCGTGGTGAGGTCACATCATTGACTATGGAGAGCAAGTTAGAACGAGATGTTTGCACGTTTGCTGTCGAAGATATTTGGTCAGGGTTGGCATGGAGGTTGAGAAACAAATCATCGGGGCGCCCAAATGTTGGGTTTCAGCGTAGACATCTGCGGGGTGTGAATCGAAAATTCTCAAGATGGTTGGAAAGTCAATTGGAAGTTGAGGTGAACGCTGCGAAGGATGCAGGTGAGCAACTCATTGGAATTACTCAGTTACACTGGTCTGCAGGAGCTGCACGCGCATTCAACAAATTCGGTATACCGTATCTTGTCTTCGTGCGTGATGAATTACAGTTTGATCACCCTCTATTGTACAAGTCTTCTCTGGAAAATGCAATTGCTGTTTGTGGGGCAGGGCATGGGTTGTTGGAACAGATTCGTGGGGTGTTTTCCTTGCGAAAAGGGGCGCACGTGCCTCTGCCTGTCGATTACGCTCAGCGCTTTGGTACAACCGATGATGTTGCGCAATTACGGGAGGCGGGGTTGGCCGCGAGAACAGATTCTGAAATCCCTCGTATTGC
>DAVT01000139.1:0-12400 GCA_002505685.1 Euryarchaeota archaeon UBA501
CAATCAGGTCCTGCATGGTCCATACGGGCCCAACTTCTCAAAGATGAACCGGGCCGCTTGGAAGAAGCCCTGAAAGCCATAGTGCATGCAGTCGCCCTCGGAGAACCTCAAGATATATTGAAGGCAGAATTACTTGAAGCACTCGAACGTGCAGATGAAGCCAAACAATCACTTATTGAAGCCTTGGAAAAGCAGCCCGAAAATGCTGAAATCAGGGCTCAACTAGTGTTGTTGCACCACCAAGATGGAAACCCTGAGGCTGCATTTGAGATACTTGCAGAAGCTCCGGCTGGTGCATGGAGTGGCCCAGCACTCTACATTCAGAAGGGCCGTTTAATTCTCGCTGAGGCAGACAGATACCGAGATGGGACCGGCGATAAAGACCGGGAATTACTTTCAGAAGCAGACATTGCATTTGAGGCCGCACTTGAAGCCGATAGAGAAAGTGGCGTGGCATGGCTTGGGAAGGCCAGAATACAGAGAATGCTACAGGACCTTTCTGAGGCCCAGATTTCTCTAGCGCGAGCCCGTAGATTACTACCTGATGAGCCATTAATCGCTGCTGAAGAAGCACTTCTTGCACTTGATAGCAATGATGTTGATGCCGCAGCCAGACTCATCTCTGAAGCACAAGTTCTTGAAAGAGATTCATTGGTAATTGATTACGTTAAGGGCGTAGTCGCTGCCAGAAGAGGAGACATGGTCGAGGCAAAGCGCCTATTTGATAGCGTTCTGATAGCGGATCCAAATCACGTGCGGGCCCGTTTGAATCGATGTACAACTCTGATGGTCGAACAAGATCATCATGCAGCACTAGACGATGTTGAGTTGCTACTTGAGGCCCACCCCGATTTGGACCTAGCCCGCCTACGACGCGGAGAAATCATGATGTCACTGGGTGAATGGAAAGAGGCCGAGTCTAATTTCAGAGATGTATTGTCTCGCAGCGGAAAGAATCCCCACGCACTGATTCAGTTGGCAGCAGCACTAATCGCACAAGAGCGCCTTACAGAAGCCGAACAACCCCTCAATGAAGCGATTAAACTGGACGGCGAATCAGCTGAAGGATGGTATCAACGAGGCCTTCTATACGAGTCCTTTGGACAACTGAAGGGCGCCCTTTCTGATTTCGAAACGGCATCCAAACGCGACCGCCATCACATGAACGCGCTTTTGCGAATTGCAGCCATACATCACAACAACGAGGATTGGGATGACGCCGAGGCTGCATGGAGGAACGTACTCAATGTCGAGCCGGAAAACCGGATTGCCAGAAGACGGATTCAAGATGCAATCGACGGACAGTCCGCTACTAAAAAGGCGGCAGTACTCTCATCTAATCTTGGATTGACTAGTGCAGAACTTGAAGCAGAGTCGGCTGTAACAGAAGAAATCGTAGTCGAGACTCCAGTTGAAGTTGAAGCAGCAGTCGCCGAGGAAGTTGTAGTCGAGCCTCCGGTCGAAGTCGAAGTAGCAGTTACCGAAGAGGTCGTAGTCGAGCCTCCAGTTGAAGTTGAAGTAGCAGTCACCGAGGAAGTTGAGGAAGAACAAGGGGACAGACCCAGAGGGTCAGCTATGGATTGGGTCGATGCAATTGAGGTTTACATCAACAAGCATGGAGGGGTAGTCAATCAGGACTTCAAGCGATTAGGACTCATCCCTGATGATATCACTACGGATGAACGCACTCGCATGAACCAGGAGTTGGAAAATTGTTTCACCAAACATAAGGTGAACAATTTCCGCATCTTCTATTGTTCACCTACAATTGTCGAATTAAATGAGATAAAGGCTCAATATGAGTTGTGCGAAAACCAGCAGGACAAAGACATACAACAGGAAGACTTTGAATTTGGATTCGGTCCTCTCTGAAGGTGAAGTTCAAGCATCGAACCTCCGTCAGTCGATCATGAGCCGAGGTTTAGAACCTGGAGATGACGCCCTACACTTTGACCTCCCCAATTCCAATCCCAATGGGCCAGAACATTGTAGCTTATCCAGCCAGATAACTGATGTTGGTTGTATCGTCATGTTCACCTGTAACCATTGTCCATACGTGATTGGCAATGAATCTAGAATCGAATCTGTAGCCTCTCGCGCGCGAGAAGAAGGGATGGGTTTTGTCGGAATCAACTCCAACGATCCAGATAACTATCCAACAGATAATTGGGACCACATGGTCAAACGCGCAACGCAAATGTCCTACCCTTATCTTCATGACTCAACCCAAGAAGTTGCCAGTGCGTGGGGCGCTGAAAGAACACCAGAATTTTATCTCCTTGATGGCAAGGGAATGATCACATATCGAGGACGACTCGATGATTCACCCAAAGACCCCAGTCTAGCAACCACCCATGAACTGATGGACGCCATCGATGCCTTGTTGGCTGATGAGCAGCCTGAAACACCACGCACAGACAGCATCGGCTGTTCAGTCAAGTGGAAGGTGTGAGTTTGCGCTTAGGGTTGCCTGCCCGAATCTTTGCGACGATGCTCCGCATCCTCCCACGTCGTGTGGGGGACAGAATGTGGCGCTGGTGGTACCAACGTTTGGCCAAGGCCAAAGCATGGGGGGAATTTGGTTTCATGAACTACGGGTTTATCGATAACAACCCCCCAAAATTAGAACCGGACGACGAATCAGATCGTTTGTTCATCCAACTATATCATATGAACATTCGAGATATTGAACTTGAAGGAAAACAGGTCTTGGAAGTTGGTTCAGGTAGAGGAGGTGGCGCCAGTTGGATTGCCAGAACTTACGCCCCAGCACAGTTGACTGGACTGGATTACTCGGCCGCAGCAGTGAAACTTTGTAATCGAATGTATGGTCTACAAGAGAATCTGAATTATGTTGAAGGCAATGCGATGAAATTGCCATTTGATAACGAATCTTTCGACGTCCTATACAACGTAGAATCAAGCCATTGCTATAGCGACATGGAGGCATTCATCGCTGAGGCCTATCGGGTGTTGAAACCGGGCGGGTTTTTCGCTTGGACAGATTTCCGCGATGAGAAGACCATGAATTCAATCCGCACCATGTTCGATAAGACCGACTTTGAGATTCTCAAAGATGCAGACATCACCCAAGAGGTAATTCAGGCCCTAGATGAGATTAGTGAACAGAAAAAATCCCGTATCCAAAAGGGAACTGGAAAAATCATCCGTCGCAGTTTCGAGACATTTGCTGGAGTGAAAGGTACACCCATCTACGAGGCTTTTGTCAAAGGCGACATCGGCTACTATCGCTGCTTGTTACGAAAGTAATCAGTACTGTTCCAAAACCAATTCTGTGGTGGTACTGGCGATTTCTGCTGGCGCAGTAAGCCACATTCGATCCAATAACTCGCGTAGCCCCACAGTATCATTCACGTGTACGACAGCCACAAGGTCTGCTTCACCACTAATTTCGTAGACAGATTCAACACCGGGCCAATTTGCAAATTCTCCTGCAAGCGAACCGATCTCCACACCGGGTCCAACCTTCATGCGAATTAGGGCAGTGAGGCCAATACCAGTTTCGCGGATTGTGTACCCGCGGATGATACCATCTTCTTCCAATCGACGTACACGAGTCCGAATCGTTCTCTCGGAAACCCCAACAACTTTTGCAAGCTCAACAAATGCTTGTCGACTGTTATCTCTTAAAGCACTCAAAATCGCCCGGTCGGTCTCATCTACACTCGCCATGATTCTGCGGGAGTACCCCCCCAATATGAACCCTACTCCACCGCTTTTACACAAAATACGGCAAAAAATTTCCGAAAAGCGGAAAAAACCAAACGTTTTTTTTGTAAGCACAGGAATCGTGTCCTTCATAGGTGGTTGGCGTTTCGATGGTGTTGTGACGACCGAATCGGCGTATTCGCCCGAGCGTCTCCAAGCGTTCCTTGACTCAGTAGCATCCTTGTCTTTGGAACACAAACTACGCGAATGGTACAATGTTGAAGTGGCGGCAGCAATCGATGGTTGCAAGATCCATGGGCATGAGGTCAATTCAGATTCTGGATCCTCACTATTGTTCTTGAACAAGAGCGCAGTTTTGTGTGTTCCAAAGAAGGGTCACATAGCCCACTATCCTCGCCACTTAATCCACTGTTTTGTCGATGATTTCAGACACAATGGAGAAAACGAAGACGGACTGGTCATGCGCGCTGAGTTATTCAGCATCTCTCCAAGCGAAGAGCAGTTGGCTTGGGAGGTCAAGTGTCGATCTGAGCGAGACGTCCCCGAGGTCCAATCAAGTGTCTCCCGATGGCTGCAATGGCTCAACGAAGAATAGCGTCACATTGACGGTGTGCCTTCACTCAGGGCTACTTGAGGGACACAATGTCTTACTACATTAGCGGCCTTGAAGCTCGGATGATTCTAGATAGCCGGGGGAATCCAACCGTCGAAGTGGATTGTTATGTGGATGGTGCACTGAGGGGGCGCGCAGCGGTACCCAGTGGAGCCAGCACCGGTAGCCATGAAGCCGTAGAACTTCGTGATGGAGAGATGAATCGGTGGATGGGTAAAGGCGTTGAAGGTGCCGTGACCAATGTAGTAGAGAGAATTCAAGATGCTTTGGTTGGACTACCTGTTGATAATCAACGGGTTCTCGATGAGATAATGATTGAAATGGATGAAACGGGTAACAAAGCAAACCTAGGTGCGAACGCGACATTGGGGACTAGTTTGGCGTGCCTGCACGCTGCAGCAAACGTCCACCAACTACCACTGTGGCGCTACTTGGGAGGCCTTTCTGGTGGAAGCCTTCCAGTCCCTATGATGAATATTCTCAACGGTGGCGCTCACGCTGCCTCAAACGTTGATGTCCAAGAATTCATGGTCATACCTCATGGATTCGATTTCTTCCCTGAAGCACTTCGAGCCGGTGTCGAAACTTACCACTCTCTCAAATCAGTCCTGAAAGAAAAGGGCCTGCTAGGTGGGGTGGGCGATGAAGGGGGGTTTGCACCAAACCTTCCAAAGAACGAAGAAGGCCTTGCATTATTGGTTCAAGCGATTGAGCGAGCAGGCTATTCCCCTGGAGACCAAATGTCGATTGCATTGGATGTAGCCGCACAAGAATTCCATCATGCAGATGGATACCACATCGATGGACGAGTCATTGATGGAGAGGCACTCGGAGAGATGTACGGAAGTTGGATCGACGAATACCCCATTGTGTCAATTGAAGATGCGTTTGGAGAAGACGACTGGTCCAGTTGGTCTCGCTTCACCAAACAAGATGGGCACCGAGTTCAGGTCGTTGGAGACGATCTTTTCGTGACCAACATGGAACGCCTTTCCGAGGGTATTGAGGTGTGTGCAGCCAACGCCATTCTCATCAAACCCAACCAAATTGGCACTGTGACAGAAACACTAGAATGCATCGAAATGGCCAAGGAAAATGGAATGGGGACGGTGATTTCCCACCGCTCTGGAGAAACCAGTGACGACACCATCGCTGATATCGCAGTCGGGACACGTGCGGGCCAAATCAAGACGGGGGCACCAGCTCGAAGCGATCGTACTGCCAAGTACAATCAATTGCTGAGAATTGCTGAAGAGTGCGAAGAGTATACACAACTCTACTAATCCAACCACGCCTGTAATCTTTGGATTCCTTCGCGAATCACATCATCATCGGCTGCATAGGAAAGGCGAATGTAACCCTCGCCACCAGGTAGGGAATCCAATGGAATCACTTGGACCAATGCTTCATCCATGGCCCGCTTTGCGAATGTAGTGGCATCCATACCCGTGCCGCGAATGTCAACCATCACGTAGAATGCCCCCTCGGGTTCACTTGCACTAAGGGAAGGAATGTCTTCGAGTAGTTCGAGCATCAATTCCCTTCTGCGGACATATTCATGTCGGAACTTTTCAACAGAACTCCAATCCCTTGCTGCCAATTCGGCTGCGGGCATCAGGAATGAGGGGATGTGTGAACAAGTGTTGCCTTGTAGACGACCCACGGTTTTCGCAACGTGCGTCGGTGCTGCAAATACTCCAATTCGCCATCCAGTCATGGCATGCGTCTTACTTGGGCCGGTGATAGTGAGTGTCCGTTCAAATCCACCCAATACAGATGCAGGCGCAATATATTCGGTATCATTCCAAATTAATTCAGTGTAAATCTCATCGGATATAATCCACAAATCATGCTCAATAGCCAACTCTACAATTCCAATCATTTCTTCAGCTGTGTATACTGCTCCAGTAGGATTATTCGGGCTATTGACAAGAATTGCACTCGTTTTGTCAGTAATCGCATCTCGAATTTGCTCTAGATTCGGATGGAAGGACGGCGCTTCACAGTGCACGAAAACAGGTTTGGCACCAACCAATTCGACTTGTTCAGCATGGGTCGGCCAGCAAGGGGCCAACAAGATCACTTCATCATCATCTTGAGCAGCGACCATGAAGGCATACAACAACGCTTGTTTGGCCCCAGGGGTGATTACAATCCCTTCATCTTCTACAGGTATCTTCCACCGTGAACGAAGATGTGAGGCCCAAGCCGTACAGAGTTCTTCACGACCTTCACCTCTTGTGTAATGTGTATCTCCTCCCAGTAAGGCCTTCGTGGCAGCCTCTGAGATGTTCTTCGGCGTGTTGAATCCAGGCTCCCCGACAGTGAGTCGAACAACACCCTCTGGAGGAGGGGAGAGAAACGCCTTGAATCCCCCTTTGAGCCGAAATAAGTGGTCTGGAATGTCCGGCATGGTCCCACCCATTGCCCCTACGGGGCAAGTAATCCACGCGCCAATTCGTCTTGAATGTGATGGATTCTTTCATGCGTGACACTTGAATAGCGCATGCTCGTCGGCGAATCCCTGCACAGATAGCAAAGCCCGGTTACGCGATGGACTGCAAATCCATTTTACAGGGGTTCGAATCCCCTTCTGTGCTCCATTATTCTCCTTCGTCCCACGCTGCAATTTGTTCGGAAGTGGTTTCAATCTCGGCCATGGTGAATGCAAGTGCATCCATTTGGTTCATGACATCTGAAGCCACCCCGCCTTCACGTTCGCTTCGAAGGTGCAGCCTTGGTGGCGGCCGTTCAGCAGTCTCTGGGATGCGGACAAATAATCGATATTTTCTCGAGTGTCGCATGAAATGTACGATTCGAGATGGAGAAGTGAAGAGGAAAGTAACGCCTCGAACCAAACGATCGAATCCGACCGCTATTTGGGTGCGTAGTGGTAAAGCAGCAAAATCTGATTTCCACAACCAAAGGCGTGACGCACGACGTTTTCGAGGTATCAACGTGAAACCCCCACCAGCCAGTGCTGCACCCATGGCAGCATCACGCGTGAAGGAGATAAGGGGTCCGCGAACAATTTGCGGGCCTGTTAACTCAAGCGCGGCATTACTCAAATCGACCTGCCCACCCAATGGTGTACCATGCAATACAGGGTCTTGCCGCCAACGTTCCCATGCTTGATGGACAATTTGGTGAGAAAACCCGTTACCTCGTAGTTTGGGTTCAACAATCACGGTGGCCAATTCAATTGCCCCACCTATACGGCGCAACTCTGCATAACCTGCAATTTCTCCATCATCGAGGATGATGATTCGAGGGGTAAGGGGACCTTTGCGACTTTCCTTTGTGACCCCCCGACTCGGTCGTAAATCAGGTTCGGTTTTCAATAACGCATCCAACCAAATGGCGATTCGCTCATCTTCATTCAACCAATTCCTCTCCATCAAGCATTTTCCACATCGAGTAATGGGGTCCAATCCCACTCACATCGTACCTTTCACCAAATTGAATCCAACTCTCTGAAGCATACATCGGAATGGCCTCAATTCGTGCTTGAAGCCAACCACTCTTCGCTCCCCAATGACTGATTGCTGCCGCCTCTAGAGCGATGACTAAACCACTCGCAAGGCCTTGACGCCGCCATCCTTCACGCGTCCCCATTTGCCGGATTTGTACGGCTGGCCGCAAATCATCATCTCCATTTGCAAGTGGAGTAAACGCTGGACAAACCGCAGCATCAGGCCCTGCATGATCAGATTGTGCACCATCTGAGCTGTCAGGAATTCTGTGGATACGTCCAACAGCGACAACCTCTCCTTCGCTGGTTTCCCACCAAGCATGGATGGCCTCACTATCATCCTGCAATCTCTCTGCTCCAACGGGGAAACCCAAAGGCTCTCTCAAGCATGAATACCTACATTCGTAGTAGGCATCGGATAGATCGCAATTTGGGAGGCCGACTACAAGTTCCAGACTCGCCACACCCTCTCTGATGTATTCGCATTTGAAAAGTCTGTGAATCCTAATTCCGACTCACAACCCTGCAAAATTGATGCCTGAGCCCGTGGCTTCAAATACCCCCGATGTCGCATTTCGCTGGCCGCACTTACAAGTTTGAAAATTGGGGCTAAACGCCGACCATCTGGGAGAGATAAATATGAATTCAAATCGGGTTAAGTGTGATTCTTGCCATCTACTTCAGCCTGATACTAGGTTAATCAAATTGGGAATCAATGTCCCTGTTTGTCGCCACTGCTATCATTGGGCTCGCTCCTCAATTGCTAGAACTCGCAACGTCCCAAATTGGGTGAGGCCCGATTCGAAATTTAGCCAAGATGACATAAGTAAACTACGGGAGAAATATGCCAGAAGAACTCGCCATCATAGGATGCTTCACCGCCAACTCCGGTTACAGTATTCAGGCCCCTTGAACGATCGAGATTGGAGTGTAATGTTGTCAAGTTTAGAACTAGCCGAGTCTAACTATCCGATACCACTGCCCGACATCAACCCACAAACAGTGGACAGGAAGATGGCCGACCTGAAAAGGGCAGGAATCGCTTACACGCCTCAAAACCCAAACATTCGCGAACACATCGCTCATATTCTACAGGGGACTTTTGGCCCCGAGAATAGCCGCTTGTTTGTGACCGTGATTTTCCTGTGGTTGGTTTCTGAAGAGGATTATCTGGGGCGAGATCCAGAAGCATGGGCCAAATCGTTCCAATTACTCTTCGAAGTGATGCAAGACCTAGGGGATCGAGCCTATTTCGCAAACGGTTCTCTTGAAGTCATCGGCAGCTCGGGAAATACCTACCGTATCCAACCAAAAGCAAGCGCACCCTATTTCCACGTCGCGCACCAAAAGGATGAGCAGTATCAACACATCTGCATCGACCCACTTCGCGCTCGAAGCGTAGTATTTGGCGACATCCTTGTGACACTCGTTCTATCGCTATATGATGACCAAACATCAGCCCGCCATATCGACACACTTGCTCGTCATGTGTTCGGTGGACCAACACGCAGACGAATCACAGATGTTCAGCAACTTTGGAGACGGGCATTGGGTAACATGCCCAATCAGGAAATGGACCCAAACGCAGTATTCCAGCAATGGCGAGACGTAATTGATCGATTCCAAACCAATCTCGCAGATTGGTCTGATGAGGAGGGTGAAGAATGACAATCACACCTTCCCTACACTGCCGGTATTACCGGACTCGGCTCGTAGACGAGTGTCAAATGGAGGTATTTTGATGGAACACAAGATTTCTGTTCAGATTGCTGACAAGACCGGGCACACTCAGTTGATGTTGAGCCCAGCCGAAACGGTTGAGGCTATTCAGCAAAACTCGAGTGCATGGATTTACGCTGATAACAAATTGGTTCAACCAAGCATGGTGGATGAGGAAAACCTCACCACAGTTTCGAGCGTACGAATTCTGCCAGGTTTAGTTGGTGGTTACTGAACAACACAAACCCAGCCATTTTTGGCACACGATAACAGGTGTCACCCGTCCGCTGGGCGGGTGACACCGCCCTATGAACTAGGAGGAACATTTGATGGACAGCAAATCGATATTGATTATAGGAGCCGGAGGTATCGGCGGACTTTTGTTCGATTTTATTTGCCGTTCAATCGCCTTCAGTGACTCACCCAAAATTCGCCTAACAATCATGGATGGCGATATCGTAGAACAAAGAAATTTGCCACATCAGCGATTCTCTCATTCAGATATTGGTATCCACAAGGTCGAAGCACTCGTTCATCATATTCAGGGCGTAGGGAATTTGAAAAAACAAGGTGTAGAGATAAAGACAATCGCCTCAAATTTCACTCAACCTTCTCAATTACAACCCTATGATTTGGTCATCATTGCAGTGGACCGTGAAGAGCCTCGTAAGATGGTGCATGCAAATGCGGAACAGTGGTTGGATTTACGTGCACGGGGAGATGGATTTGTGATGTGGAGTCACCACGATGAAATTCAGGTTCTTGACAATCTTCCCAAATTACCCGCGGGTACATCAGCCAGTTGTCAATTAGAGGAGGCGATCGAATTAGGCAACATCCAGTTTGGTTTTGCCTTGGCCGCCGCTCATGGTGCTCAATGGGTTGTACAATGGCTACGGGGAAGTAATACCCCTGCTGGGAAATTGTATTCAATCCATATGGGTGAATTTCTCTACCCTGACTCTTCTGTAGAGGTGATTGAATGAGTTATTTTGAGAAACAAAACCTCCAATCGAACAAACTAGTTCCCCAAGAACCCGTGCTGCCACGCCTCCATCCTACTCAGCAAATCAAAGATGCAGTTCAGTCAGGGGACTTACGCTCAGATGCACTATTGCAGAGCTTCGCATATTTTGCAGTAGAAGGACATTGGTCTCGCGTTTGGCATCTCGCTGATGCACTAAAGCGAGAAGTGAGCATATTGTTTGATGCACAAGGTTGGATATGGGTGGATATAGGGACCATTGGCATGGTTCATGTTTCTCCGCCGATCGGCTCCGAACTCCCCCTTCGCCTTTGGGTGCACACCCATCCATGGAGCGCATACTGGTCAGATACAGACCGTCGCACCCTTGCTGGATTCTCGGGTGCACTTCAGGAGGCACTTGTATTGGGCCACGACCATCTTGTCCGTTCGATTGGGAGCGACCCGGAAACAAATCCAGTTGGCCGAAAACTGTCCTCTAATGGACCTTTGAGGTATTGGACCGATGAGGAGCCGATATCGTATAGGACATTCCGCGAATAGTTACATGGTCCCTGAAAATTAGGAGCAACCTGTCGTTGCACCACAACTGTTGCACTTGAGACAAGTACCATTGCGAACCATTTGACTACCGCCACATTCGGCGCAAATGTCACCGGTAAATCCAGCCTCTCGTGCCTGTTGTCGCATGGTTGACTCGGGATCCACGTCCAATGTCATCTGTACGTTACGACTCTCGCCCTGATTCCGTGCAACTCCATCTTCTGTAATTTCTGGGCGGCTGATTGAGGTGACTTCCAAATCTTCCTCACTCACGTGAGCCAAATCGTTGCGACCGAGATAATCGATGGCCAGTTCACGGAAGATGTAGTCAACCAAACTTGTTGCCATCTTGACTCGGTTAGAACCGCCGGTGACCATTCCACTGGGTTCGAACTTCTGGAACGTGAAGCTCTTGACGAACGCGTCCAATGGAACACCATACTGCAGGCCAATGGAGACTGCAATCGCGAACTGGTTTAGCAGACTACGCCATGCTGCACCTTCCTTTGAAGTGGTGATCATGATTTCACCGAGGCGACCATCATCGTACTTGCTTGAGGTTAGGTAAACAGTGTGGCCACCGACGCTAGCCTTCATGGTTCGAGAATCCCGAACTGCCGGAAGTGGTTGGCGTGATGCGATGTAGTTGTGGACGAACGCTTCTGCGACCGGTGCCGCTTTTTCTTCAGGCAATGGTAGAATTTCAGCCACTTGCTTGACAGCCTTCTTCACCGTCACAATTTCTTCTTCCTCTTCTTCCTCAACCGATGACATATCGACCAAGGAGTTCATCAGAGGCTGGGATAGTTTACTTCCATCTCGGTACACAGCGCATGCCTTGTTCATGGTTGAGTGTGACAAGTCATATGCAGCCCGTACATCCTCAATCGTTGCACTGCTGGGCATATTGATGGTCTTCGAAATGGCTCCAGAAATGAATGGTTGTGCTGCAGCCATCATCAATACGTGCGCATCCCAATCGATACATCGGGTTCCATTCTTACCGCCAGGTGTCGCACAGTCAAACACAGCCAAGTGCTCTGCTTTGAGGTGTGGCGCATTTTCGATCGATAGGTGACCGAAAATGTGAGCATTCGCATCTTCAATCTCAGCGGCTGAGAATCCAATGTGGCCCAACGTGTCGAAGAACGGATTGTCACAATCCTCACTCGAAATTCCAAGAACACCTGTACAGAATTCTTCACCAAGAATATGGGGGGCAAACATCGAGCGCGCATCCCATACTGAATCGATATTGGCATGAATCTTTGCAAACTCACCTTCGGAGAATCCAGCATTGCGTAGACGTTCTAGTGAGACGCTTTCACATCTCTCCAGAGATGCTGTACCCATGACGTGCTCTACAATCTCCTTGGCT
>DAVT01000139.1:12532-12953 GCA_002505685.1 Euryarchaeota archaeon UBA501
ATCCTCACTCGAAATTCCAAGAACCCCTGTACAGAATTCTTCACCAAGAATATGAGGGGCAAACATCGAGCGTGCATCCCATACCGAATCGATATTGGCATGAATCTTTGCAAACTCACCTTCGGAGAATCCAGCATTGCGCAGACGTTCTAGTGAGACACTTTCACATCTCTCAAGAGACGCTGTACCCATAACGTGCTCTACAATCTCCTTGGCTTCAGCATCACTGTATCCAAGGCGCTTCAAAGCAGAGGGCACACCTTTGTTGATAATTCGGAGTGAACCCCCCCCAGCCAATGTCTTGTACTGCACCAAGCTGAATTGCGGCTCAACACCAGTTGTGTCGGCAGCCATGACAAGTCCAATCGTACCAGTAGGTGCAATAACGGTTGTCTGGGCGTTACGGTAACCGTGTTCTTCT
>DAVT01000089.1:0-2622 GCA_002505685.1 Euryarchaeota archaeon UBA501
GTTTCCATAAAATCCCAACCCAATGTCATCTCGAGTTCAAATCCCTGATAGAGATATGCATCGGTTTCTTGCCAGTTCTTCATCTCATGAGCAGATAGCCGATGGTGCCACATCTTGGCCAAACCGAAGGCTGGGGCAATCAGGAGCAATCCAAACTTCGCATCGGGTCGCAATCGACTGGCATTGGCTGCGGCCAACCCTCCCATGGACGAACCCACGATGAGGTCGAAATATCCAGCATCGATGTGTTCCAGTAATACACTGGTTTCCTGCTCGATATTCCAACCGTTTGCAGACATCACGGGTGCGACAATCTCCCATCCGAGTTCTTCGCGCATATAGGTGGGTTTCCCGCCATCTGGAGCACCCTCAAACCCATGAGCAAACAGAACTCTCATCGCCATCCATCCCGCATTAATGCTCTAGTCAAATTCGAGGCCCAATAGCTCTAAGCCATCAAGGGGGCAACGCATCATAGATGCCTGCTCCATAACCCGGATGTGAATTTCCGCCACAACATGAACCGTTGCTTGGAACATATGACCTGCATGCACATTGTTGTCATCATCCGACCAGCAACAGTGGATATGTGTGAACGGATCTCCACTCTCTGTGCGTGCGATATTACCCGACAAACTCACCAATTCAGAAGGATTCGCCAAAAGCCGTTTTTTGTAAACACCCTCCTCATTCATGTATCCATATTGATTATTCCGAGTTCTTCCAATACCACTGGTGATGGCTGCTGCATCAAATCCGAGATGATCGGCGAGTTCCTGAAGCGCTGCATGAATTTCTTCACCGGGGTCAATTCTGACCAAAATGTCACTACCCGATCGCGTGTGTTCCATGTCTCCGGCTTCATTCAGGCCGTTCAAAGCCCTTCCCTACAAAATGGTAGGAAATCCAATTGGGAAACCTTCCATTGGAAATCCGGGTGCCCCAAAATGAGTCTATCGTAAGCACATTTTTCCACTGGAAATCAAGGGGTCTTGCCCCTTTCTTCCACTAAGTTAATGGGATGCGGATTACCGATGCGGATGCCCTGCGTGGAGGATGTACGATGCTTCAGGTTCAAGATTCAGCTGCCAGATGGCGCTCCTTCTTTGAGGAAACCTGTGCAAATGAGATTTCAGCGCTTGCAGCATCTTGGCCTAAGCAGATTTCCTTCATGATCGATTACCCTGCGATTCAAGCATGGGATGTACCTTTTGCTGAATTAATTTTGAACCACCCTCGAACTACGATTCGAAATGCTGACGGTATTTTGGCAACCATGTGCAGAGAATCTGGTTACGAAGCAAATCCGCGCCTTCGAATCATCGGCCTTCCACCGGATGCGACTCACAAATTACGTGAAATCAGTAGTGATGAAGTCGAGACTTTCACCACTTCAGAGGTCATTGTGACCAAAGTGAGTGAATTGAAACCCAGAATCTACCATGCGATTTTCACCTGTGAGACCTGTGGAAATACAGTTGAAATCGCCCAGCCCAATGAGTTGGAGTTGGTTGAGCCAACAGAATGTCCAGAGGAGAGTGGATGTGGTCGTTCCACCAGTGGCCGAGGAAGCACAAGATTTGACTTGAGGTGGGAAGATTCTACAATGATTGACAATCAATGGATTGAGGTTCAGGAACTTCCTGAGAACGTCAAACCGGGTTCTCAACCGGTTCGGCTAAGTGTACTTGCTGAGGCAGAATTGGCTGGTAAGCATGTCCCAGGTGAGCGAATTCGCCTCAATGGGATACCATATGTTCGAACACTAAAACGGGGAGGAGCAAAAACACCGATGTTCGATGTTTACATTTCGATGCACTCGAGTGAGAGAAAGAATATCCCGCTAGAGGAAATCGAAATTTCACCAACTGAAATCGCTGAGATTGAAAAGATTTCACAACGGGATGATTTGGTTGAATTATTCATCCGCTCCATTGCACCCTCAATTATTGTCGGTGAAGAAAAAATGAACTGGATCAAGAAATCCCTCGTGTTCCAACTGCTGGGTGGTGTGGCCAGAAAGTATGGAGATGGTACGCGCACCCGTGGTGACATCCACATTTTGCTACTTGGTGACCCCGGCGTTGCTAAATCACAAATTTTGTCATTCATGGGACGAATTTCACCCCGCGGTAGATTCACGACAGGTGGAGGCACGAGTGCAGCAGGATTGACCGCTGCAGCAGTTAGGGACGCATTCAACGATGGTCGTTTTTCATTGGAAGCTGGTGCATTGGTTCTAGCCGATTTGGGCCTATGCGCCGTTGATGAATTTGACAAAATGACCGCTGATGACCGAGGTGCAATGCACGAAGCGATGGAACAACAGAGGATCAATATCAACAAGGGTGGAGTCAGTGCTACAATGCCCACACGTTGTGCAGTGTTGGCTGCAGCCAATCCCAAAGATGGCCGATTCAAGGATGTTGATTGGGGGGACCCTTCGACTTATCTTCACAAGCAAATCGACCTCCCTCCCCCATTGATTTCAAGATTCGACATGGTTTGGATGATACAAGATTCAGTTGATACAAACCGCGATCGAAGAATTGGTGAGCACATCATCAAAGTCAAGCGAACAGGCGTTCCAGAACACCTGATCGAGAGTGGACATTCAGTTGA
>DAVT01000089.1:3027-6304 GCA_002505685.1 Euryarchaeota archaeon UBA501
GATTTCTTGCAAAAATACGTTGCTCATTCGAAGCGGACCTATCATCCGGAAAGCGATGACAAAGTAATGGAAATTCTAGTAGGTCATTATACCGACAAGCGTCAGAAAATGGATGACGACATCAATTCGGTCTCTCTCACCGCTAGAACAATCGAAGCAACATTGCGAATGGCCGAAGCACGAGCACGCTTGTTCTTGAGAAACTACGTCACAGAAGAGGATGCGAAACAAGCCATTGCCATGGATGGTATTTGGCGACACCTCGCCAATGATTCCAATATCAATGCATCAGATCATACTGGCGTTCCCCGACGAGCTCAAAGCGCTGAGAAAACCATCATGTCCATAGTGAGAAATCTCTGTCGAGAATTGGATGGTGAGTGTGAAACTCATCAAGTATACAACGCTGCATTGGAGCAAGGCTTCGATGAAGATACCGTTGACAGGGTTCTCAACAACATGCGAAATCGTGGAGATTTGTACTCTCCAAGAATCGGTCTTTGGAAATTGAACAATTGAGATGATTTCACACCGCTGCCCCTTTAGGGGGGCAGCGACTCGACGACATCCATGACCGAGGGTGTTCCCGGCGACGTCGCGAATGCGAGTGCCTTGGACCCCGAGTCGCTCGGCTTCATGTGTGGGCTGGAAGTCCACCAGCAGTTGGCCACTGGGAAGTTACACTCTCGCCAACCCAGCACACTGTACGAAGATGGAATCGAGGACATCGAAGGAAGTTGGCCACGCGCTCATCGACGTTTGCGAGCAGCAAGGGGAGAAGGTGGTAAAATCGACATCGCGGCTCGATTCGAACAACGTCGGAATCGCTCATTCGTTTACTATCAATCTCCCAATGCCGGCCTCATCGAACTGGATGAAGCTCCACCTCTCGGACACGATGACGATGCGGTGGAAGTTGCTTTGACAATGGCTGCAATGATGGATGCCAAACCCGTCGGAGCCCTGCAAGCGATGCGCAAAACGGTGGTCGACGGCTCCAACACCAGTGGTTTCCAGCGCACAACCTTGGTTGGAACACACGGCTCAATTCAAACACCTTCTGGCTCGGTTGGTGTCGATGTTATCTGCTTGGAGGAGGATAGTGCACGCAAGTTGGATACACGTTCAACACCCGACGGTGAACAGGTTGTATACACCCTTGATCGGTTGGGGGTGCCTTTGGTTGAAGTCGCCACAGCACCCGATATACAAACCCCTGAACATGCGAAAGAAACCGCCCTCGCACTGGGCACACTGCTTCGAGATACACGTCGCGTACGCCGTGGATTGGGCTCCATTCGTCAGGACCTAAACGTCAGTATCGGAGCAGGAGACCGTGTCGAAATCAAGGGTTGCCAAGATCTAGATTGGATTCCACGAATCATCCGCATCGAGATGGCTAGACAGTTGCATTTCTACCGCCTCGCGAATGAATTACGCGTGGCCCACAATCTCCCCCCTCTACCTGAGCACCGCAATCAGGACGAACCCGAAGTCGAAGCAGAGGTGGCAGAAAATGTCAGCAAGATGATGCCGTTTGAATTGCACAATGTCACTACAGCATTCAGCGACTGTGAGTCGAAGATGGTCAAGGATTCCATCGCTTCCGGAGCGACTGTGTTGGGCTTATCATTGCCTGGATTGGCCGGGAAACTTGGTTCTAAGCAAATGGATAGTGAAGGCGCCCAACTACCTCGTTTGGGTCGTGAGTTGGCCAGCGCAGCAAAACTCGCGGGTGTCAAGGGGATTTTCCACTCTGGTGAACTTCCAGCATATGGTATCACCCAGAAAGAAACCGATGCTTGCAAAGAGGCCCTAGGGGATTGCTTTGTCCTCTGTGTGGCTCCTGAATGGCAGGCAAAACTGGCCCTTGAAGGTGTGCATTCGCGAGCCAAACTTGCGTACCACCGTATCCCACAAGAGGTGCGCAACGTCGTCATTCGTAAGGGCGCGCCTGAAGATGGCACTACCACTGCGATGAGGCCACTACCCGGTGGCGCTAGGATGTATCCAGAAACCGATATTCCAACCACTCCTATCGATCCAGCACTTTGGAAGGCAATTCGCTCCAACCTACCTCCAAGTCGAGAAGAGCGACTAAATCGACTATCATCGACAGAACTCTCTGACAATCAGGTCAATGCCTTGGTCTCAGGTGAGTTGGATGATTACTTCATGGACGGTATTTCAGGGGAATTGGAATTGCCACAGAAAGCATGGGCAAGCGCACTTCTGGATTATGGTATATCCAAACTCAACGCACTTGCAGTTGCCATTCACCTTCGTGAAACAGGAGTAATCACCCGTGAAGGAGTTGAACCATTGGTCAACGATGCAGAGACCGAAGACTCCTCCACACTTCTCGATTGGATGACTTCAGAAGCAGCCAATCGAGGATATGAACCCGCAGATACCGGAGCCGTGGATGCTGCGGTTGCAGAAGTTCTTGCCGAACGTACGGATTTCGTCAAGGAGCGGGGTATGGCAGCTCTTGGCCCCCTCATGGGTGTCGTAATGGGTAAACTGGGTGGAGCGGCAGACGGAAAGGCGGTTTCAGCCGCATTGAAAGAGCAAATACAGAGGCTACTCTGATGCGCCGCATCACCGTATTCGTGTTGTTCTTGTTTCTCTTTGCGAATCAACCCGTTCAGGCTGAGGATAGTGAAGCATCACTTCTCTTGCCCGATTTACAATGGAGTAAGGATGTGGACATAGGATACATCTCGACAGCTCCACTGGTTACTCAAGGATTGGTCATTGTGAAGGGAGGTGGTGACTCAAATCGAGGTGTCGATCCAACCATTGTTGCCTATCGTGCCGACAATGGTTCTGAGGTTTGGCGCGCTACACATCCAATTAGTACCTACAATTTCGAAATGTCTCCACTCGAGTATATTCCCGCAGGAACCTCCCCCTGCTCCCCTGCTCAAGACATGGTTGTGACCGGCTGGACCTCCGGGGAGTTAACCGCGCATGATTTGGTCACTGGCACCGAATTGTGGAATGTATCCACTCCTGCCCCATCATGGGGTATCACCGCGCAAGGGCTGAGCGATAACGGCAGAATTGTTTGGCCTACTGAGACAGGTGTTGTGGATATTTGTGCAGTCAATGGAACAATGCAGAATCAATTTGAAAATAGTAGCATCCGGACGTATCGAGCCAACATTGGGAAATGGTTTTCTTGGAATGAATCGACAATGAATACCGGCTACCTACAAGGAACAGAGACAGGGGACATCTTACGATATGATCTCAATTTGAGCCTTATTGAGAC
>DAVT01000089.1:6692-7673 GCA_002505685.1 Euryarchaeota archaeon UBA501
AACTCCGGTGATGTATCAATACCCTGTTACAGATAATCCTGTGATTGGTCTACTAACTCACATTCAGGGCGAGGGGGAATCACGTTTTGTCCGCATTGGTTGGGATGAAAATAACACACCCGTGTTCATCGAATCTCACACACTTGGTCCCAGTTCAGCAACACCTCCAGCAGGAATTACGGGTCCAAGTCCGATTGCAAGTACTGATGGAGTGGTTGAGTTTGAGATGAATGAAAATGGCACCATGGACCCATTGGTTCGGTGGAGTGCCTCCGATGTCACTGGAGAAATTCGACCGGTCCAAATTGGAACACAGAATGGCCATTGCTTCCCACAAAATACAGCCGAAGGCTCTTGGTATATCGCGACCGACTCAGGTCACACAACTTGGATTCCACAACGCATGGGTTGGGTAACGGCAGGATGTGGCTCTGATGATTATGTTCTGGCCGTTGCAAACGACGCCTCTTGGCTTGAAGTTAGGTTTGACCCCCTCGATTTGAGCACACTTCGTGTGATGGCCGATAGCACATTAGGTATCGAATCCGAACCGATTGACCTGGATGAAAACGAGCCCGACAGTGACGAACAATCCTCTCAGCAATCATCCACAACGGGGGGTTCGTCTGGCATCATTTTCCTACCTTTCATCGGTGCTGCTTTACTAGCGATATTTTCCTATTTTTCACCCGAAAAAGACGTGCAACGCCAAATTCAAATCGGCGCTCTATTCTTTGTGATTCTTGGATTGGTGATGGCCGCCTCAGTTTACAGTTCGAAAATAGTCGATGACCCCGTTGAGGATTCCAGCGATCGCCTCAGAATCATCAGTGTGATTCCCCAACTGCAGAGTGAAATGGCTGAAGACGAAGTTCTCGTGGCGATACATTTCCCTGAATCATATGCTCCGGAATCTTGTGCGGAAGGCGAGGTCCGACTGTATGAGACCGATGATACTTGGTTTATTTCTCCTGCACCAGA
>DAVT01000116.1 GCA_002505685.1 Euryarchaeota archaeon UBA501
CGTACAGAACCGCTTCCAGCACCATACTTCTTCGTCGCCTCAATCATGGCTGCAATGACCTTTGGATGCGTTGTTAGATTGAGGTAATTGTTGGCAGACAGCATAATCATCTGTTGTCCATCGACGGTGCATTCTGGTTCACTGGCACTCTCTAGAGTGGGTGGATCCCAATTTAGCCCCCCTGCAACCAACTCTTCGTAACGCTCTGCCATCCACTGATGTTGACGGGCCATGGCCATCCCACGCCCGAAATAGACGTTGATGCTTACGCCAAGAGATTATGACCACAAGATAGCACGACATCTCGTGGGCGAAGTTAGTGTGACCATCCTCGGGACCGCCCAAGATGGTGGTTTTCCACAACTTGGATGTCAGAAGAATTGTTGTACAGGTGAATTGGCCAAAACCCATCAGCGCTTCCCTGTTTCCTTGGGCATCACTGGAAAGGATGGGAGTTACCACCTAGTCGAAGCAAGCAGAATGATGCCACAACAATTCCAGGTTTGGGAACAACATCTCGGACACTACCCGCCTGTACCGAATTCAATCAGCCTCACTCACGCCCATCTCGGACATGTCGATGGATTGGGTTTACTGGGTAAGGAAGTCATGGGCGCCAGTGGAGTGAATGTACATTGTAGCGAATCAGTTTCCCAATTCATCAATCGGACACCTGCATACGCTGCATTGGTCGAACAAGGGGTTATTTCGCTTAGCATTTGGAATGAGGGAGATGCATATTCACCGAGTTCCGAGTGTGGCTTTTCAGTTCGTCCAATCGAAATACCACACCGATCGGAATTCAGTGATTGTCATGCGCTTGTCATCGAAGGAGATGGAGTAAATCTACTCTTTATGCCAGACCACGATTCATGGTCAGAAACATTGAATCGACAGAGTATTCGAGATTGGTTGTCAAGATTGAACGTTGACATTGTTCTGCTGGATGGGACATTTTGGAGTGCCGACGAACTCCCTCACAGAGACATGAATGAAATCCCTCACCCACCGGTTACTGAAACTCTAGAGCGACTGGGTCCAAAGAGACAGGGGGATCCAGAAATCCTGTTTTTGCATCTTAATCACACAAACCCACTCTGTAATCCAAAATCTAAGCAATGTGAGGATGTCCATTCTTCAGGGTGGTCTGTTGCCAACGAAGGGGATTCCTTTACGCTTGAACGGTTATAGGGTGAAGTGTGTGCGCTCTGCTCATGGAGTTGAGCGGTACCGTCAGTAGTGGACTCGGGCGCGCTCAAGTATTCATGGCACAGGAACACTACCAATCCCAATTCAAGAAAATATTGGGCCAAGAGGTTTGGCCGGGGACTCTGAACGTACAATTGAGTGGAGAGGACTTTGCAAAATATGTCGCCCTACGGGAATCTTCAGGAATTGACACGTTGGACATTGATGAAGAGATTAAACTTCAATCTGAACAGATTGATGTTTCAGGTATCCAAGCACACCGGATTCGAGGATTCTTGAGAGAGGGGCGCTCATTTGGGGGTGCGACGGCTTTCCTAGCGACGATGAAAAAATCGGATTCGGAGGATGTGGATTGTGCTATTTTAATTCCAGATTTGACTCGACATGTGGATGTTGTCGAAATTATTTCCGTGGATTACTTGCGAGAGTCTCTAAATCTAGTCGACGGAGACGTAGTATCACTCAAGGCACGCTGAGATGGGATAGCCACATCGATTGATGCATCTGATCCTGCTCACCTCTAGCCTTGCTAGCCCACAATCGAAATGCTCTACCAGTTGCAGGTGGTTCTGCCAATAGAGGCAATTCACATTCTTGATCTGCTATCGAAGTCAGATGGGAGGAATGAGGGTGGTCGATGCGCCACAATGTCAACCACTCGGGGCCTGAACGGCCGAAATCCGCGGGGATTTCGGGATTTTCCAATGCGGATCTTACCTCTTGCAATGTCCACTTTCCTCGTGCCAATCCGAGTAGAGAAGAGGCGATTCTGCGGACTTGGTTCCACACAAAACCTTCCGCCTCGATTGAGAAACCAAGGATGTTGCCCGCGCTATCCAACCAAGGTTTGCAATCTAACACACGCTTGATGGTGGAGCGGCCTTCTTGCGGGCGACAAAAATTCAGGAAATTGTGTTCACCAACGAAAATTTCACACCATGAGTTCAAATCATCAACAGAAGCATCGGGCCAGCCCTCCAATGCTTGCAATCTGTACAGATATGTTCGAGAGGAGGCATTGCGTGTTTGGAAATCTGGAGGTGCGAGTTGTGCAGCCCAGACCCGAATGTCCGTCGGCAACAAATCGTTCAATGCAGTGATGATTGCTCTGTCCCCTCCGCTTTCCCAGATTTCACTTGAAATGTCAAAACTGGCGATGTTCATCCTCGCATCGACGCCTCCGTCTGTTCGACTAGAGAGTGTGACTGGATGAGTTCCTCGCTGAGACCAATTCAATCGGAAGAGTGCGGCCTCAATCTCGCCCTGTACTGTAGGCACATCTGGTTGGACCTGGGAACCCGAATATCCGTGTCCCAAGTATCCAACAGCAATGGCGATTCGCACCGCCGCAGACATGGGGATGCCCTCACTCGCTCGTTAGTGTGGATACGGCATCTTCAGCGGTGTAACCCAATCCGCCAACCGCCCAAATCAAAGCTTGCTTCAACCATGGTTGAATCATTGGCTCATCACGACCCTGACCCACTCTTTCGATGGCGTCCACGATTAGGCGGCTTGCATCGAACAGTGTATCCTCAACAGG
>DAVT01000136.1:0-4072 GCA_002505685.1 Euryarchaeota archaeon UBA501
GAAAGTCGGCTCGCGGGATGGTGGGCGTTTAATCACGATCTGGATTGCCCTAGAATCTGGATTGAAGTGAGCGAAGAGGTTCGTGCAGAACGCGTCGTAAATCGAGAAGGTCGTTCTCACTCCGAGCAGTTGGCATTAATCCGTGAAAGGATGGAATATGATGGTTCTAGATACAAACTACTCTATGGAATTGAGATTGACTCTAAAGCACCCTACACCTGTGTCATTCAATCCGATGAATTGGGTGCAGAGGAAGTACTGAACATTGCAATCGAGCATTTGGAGGAATATTCTTGATTACGATTGAAAGCGATGCGAAGACCTCTGCTGCACATGGCTGCTCACCCAATGAAAGAAGTGTTGAGGAATTGTTGGAAGCGGGGATGATTGTAATCGATAAACCGCCGGGACCCAATAGCCATCAGGTTTCTGCTTGGGCCCGAGATATTTTGGGTATGGAAAAATTGGGCCACGGAGGAACATTGGACCCGTTTGCAACGGGTGTTTTGGTATTGCTATCGGGCCGTGCAATGAGATTGACAAAGAAGGTACTTGCACACGACAAAACCTACGTTGGGGTTCTTCGGGCTCCTAGCAACTTCAACCAAGAGGCTTTGGAGCGAGCAATCGCGCAACTTTCGGGTCAAGTATACAACGTGCCTCCAGAAGTTTCAGCAGTAAAAATCCAAGTCCGAAGTCGGAATATGGAGACCACACTGATCGATGTAGATGGACGAGACGCGGCTATTCAGGTCACTTGTGAAGCGGGGACATACATTCGCACATTGGCTAGGGACCTCGGATTGTTACTTGGCCACCCCATCGAGTTGAAGGAGTTGAGGCGAACAAAGTCCGGCAGATATTCAGAATCACATTGTGTCACATTACAGGATTTGAAGGATGCAGTATGGTTGTGGAAGGAAAAGGGAGAAGAGCAGGCCATACGGAAAATTGTTGCACCTATCGAATCACTTGTCGTGGATTTACCAGCAGTTGTTGTCAAGGATGGAGCTGCTGGGGCAATCGCACACGGTGCGCCACTGATGCGCCCAGGAATTATTTCGATAGAAGAAAATCTAGAGCGGGGCGATACAGTTCGAATGATGACACTCAAAGGAGAACTGGTGTCAATGGGTGCTATGTTAACACGTACAGAAATGGTTCAAGAAATGGAAAGCGGAGAGGTTGCAAGGCCAGAGTTGGTATTCCTGCCGCCTGAAACCTATCCTAGAGCTTGGAAGAAAGCCCAAGATGAATGAAAATCACTCATGCTTGTTCGTATTCCTCAAAAACCCAAGTCTCCGACTCAAGTCTAATCTTCAATTTCGCCATGTGTTACACCACCCCATTCCCACCCCCCGATTGGAGCACCAATCATTGCGGGAACGTGCCTTAGATGAGACGACCCCGTATAACCGTTCAGGCGGAATTTCGCATTATCAGCCCATACCGACATTATTGATTGTAAAAATCATCACTCGATTTTCTGAATCTGGTTCGGCCCATACATGAAGACTAAAATTCCTAGTAAACCGAGGAGGATGACCCCTACCCAGAGGTACGAACTGTAGTCAGAGAGAGTACTTTCTGTGCTCGCGGTATTATCGACATTCGATTGAACAGGATTGACAACAATCGTGCCCGACCACAAATTGTTCACCTCATTTGTTTCATCAATATCGCCGACCCAGTCGACCTCAACCTCGAGTGTGACTTCACCAGATTGAATATCCAAAACATTCCATTGATCACAGATTGCTGAATCTAAATCACCGGGGCCCATCATCGCAATTTGCGGTGTTCCAAAGGTCTGACCATTTACAGAGCATCGAATGGTCACTGGTTGAGCTATGCTATTCCCACTATTGCGGACATAGACGTAAATCGCGATATCATTCCCTACAGTGATGGTGGAATCACCAGTATTTTGATTCAAAATGTCGATACTTTGTACCCACAAATCAGCACGCTGAGTAACAATCAAGTTCGTGCTTTGCTCAATTTCACTGACGCCGTCACTGACCTTCACGGTGACGACTTGTGTTCCGTACTGGGTTGGATCAAAGATGATTTGACCGCCAGAAAATGTGGCCCAGCTTGGTGTAATTTCGATATCCACTTCAGATGAAGGTGTATCTCTGTCCCAGTAAGAAAATTCAATTGCAAGGGGCTGATTCAATTCCATGGTGAGGTCAACAGGCAATGTATCCATTTCTGGTGGGTCATCAATAGCAGATATTTGGACGTTGAATTCGTCATTCCATGTATTGCCCCTCTCATCAGTTACTGTTACTGCAACCGTCGTTTCACCCGAGGCATCTGGCAAGGGCTGAAGGCGGATTTGTTCGTCTACAAAATTGGCTTGCAGTAATGAGGAATCCGCACTGATTGCTGTCACGGAAAGTTCAGGGTTGTCAGTAATATCATCTGAGCAAGTGTAAAGGAAATCAATGAGGCGACCCCCTCCATCTTCAACAAAGAATTGATCCGATTGTCCCTCACACTGTGGATCTCGATCCCATTCAATCAGGAAACCGCCCTCGATATCAATCTCGTCAACTTGAACGACCAGTGTTTCAGATTCACCACTACTCGACCAATGGAAGCGGGTGGAAATTCCCACTTCAATCTCGCCCCCTCCAACAGAAAGCAGGTGTCCGACAGGTACGCTGAGATTGAATGGACCACTGGAAGAAATGTTGACTGAACCAATCTCTTCGCCATTCATGGCGATTCGCAACTTAGAGAATTCAGCAACCATAGAGTGGATTTCGCCAATGACTTGCCCCTGTAGCGTCAGTGTGGGGTCGTTGATATCTACTTTGATTCCTTGTATACAACCGTACTCTACAGTGGCGTGGAATCGAATGAATTCATCGGCTCCTGCAATCAGACCCCCCATGTCAATATCTACTGGTTCTGACCACGATGTCCCATCATCTGAGCGTGAAATCTTCCAAGTTACATTACTCTCTGTTGAATTCGTCAAATCGAAGTTTGGGTGGAATCGGCCCCATTCTTGCCCATGGGGTAGTTGCAGTGGTTCAGTTGTCCATTGGCCGTTATCGCCATTGCTCTGTAGGCCACATGGAGTGAGTGCGAGATTACTCTGTTGACCCCCCTGCAAATCAACCTCAAGCACTGGGAAATCATCAAAATCCATTGAATGAGAGGCCTTTGCGAGTTCAAACGAACCCCATGGTTGAAGATGCTTAACGATTAGACCTGCAGCATCAATCTGCAATTCGCTATCGTCAAATTCACCCACGGAAACATAATCGAGAATGATCTTCAGATTAGACAATTCATCCCATGTCCAAGATTTCACACCATCGAGTGAGAACACCCGCGTGTTGTAGTTCATGTGATTCAATTCACCCATCGTATGGGCGTATGTCTTGATGAGACTCTGGGTGCCATTGGATTCGATGATAAACTGTATGCTATCTTGTTGCAACGAATCTGGTACTCTGAACGCAACTGCCATTGAAACATTGGCAATTTCATAATCGGACCCTGCACTAAGGTCGAAACCTGAAAGTTCAATCACGGGGCCTTTCGTCCATGAATAGCCACCATCTGAATCTCCGTCCAAATCGTTATCACAAACCGGATCTGTTGCAGGTCTGAAACAATCCGGTTGTCCAGTAGAAAGATTGTCGCCAGTTGGTGAATAAGTCGCCCATGCTGAAATCTCATTGAAATTTGCAGGTCGATTGTGCGTCATCGACAAGCGATCATCTGCAATCATCGAGGTTGTGAATTCTCCAGGTTCGGTGCTATACGCCTTGTTGCTCCACGCGGTCCACTCACTTGCATCTTCGAAGGACCCTGCGGGAAACAAATCCACTGCCTCTGAGCGAATGACTGTGTCCCCACTCGCCGTGGTTGGTAGCACTGAGAACGTCAGCATGAGTACCAACAGAACCGAGATACTGCGAGTGTCCATACACTTGCGCTACCGAGCACGTCCTTCAATCCCTCGCATGCGCGTGCATTAGAATAATCGGTAACAATCGCCTGCGCTTGCTTGAAATACCGAGCGCAGGTCGCCGTTTTACATCGTGGCTGC
>DAVT01000136.1:4389-25266 GCA_002505685.1 Euryarchaeota archaeon UBA501
ACATCGTGGCTGCGGTGGTCTAGTGGTTAGGACGGTAGATTGTGGCTCTGCCACCCCGGGTTCAACTCCCGGTCGCGGCCCCATTAATCGATTCCAAGGTCACTTTGCTCGATTTGATGTCCCATTCGATTTACCTTGGTTTCTAGATACGCGCGGTTTTCCTCACTGACACCCACGACCAACGGCATTCTCTGAGAAACAGTAATACCCAGTTCTTGCAAAGATTGTACCTTATCTGGATTATTTGTCAGTAAGCAAACGTCCTCGATACCAACTCCCCTAAGCATCTCTGCGGCTATGGAGTAATCACGTGCATCTGCAGGATGGCCAAGCATCAAATTTGCATCCAACGTGTCTGCCCCCTTGTCCTGAAGATTGTAAGCTTGTATTTTCGCATGCAATCCGATACCTCTGCCTTCTTGGCGCAGATAAAGCAAGCAACCCCAGCCATGATTCTGTATCGTTTCAAGTGCGGCATCCAATTGTGGCCCACAATCACAACGGGATGAGGAGAATGCATCCCCCGTGAGACACTCGGAATGGAGTCTGACCAAAACGGGATCGGGACCACACATTTCACCAAGTGTTAGAGCAACATGATCGAATCCTGTTTGTTCATCATGGAACACACGAATGCGAAATTCACCGTGTAGTGTTGGCAACCTAGCGTCAGCAGGCACGTCTTTTTTCTCAATTATCGATGTCACTGTTATTCCTCCTTTCGTATGTAGTAGTGATATTCCCCTGCTTCTTCTTGCACACCCAGAAGTGAGTCGCCACTTCTATTCAATAGTGCTGGAATGTCGATTTTGGTTTCAGGATCATCCGTCATCACCAATAGGACTTCACCCTGAGACATCGTAGCCAATGTTCGCTTCGTTTCATGGACTGGAACAGGGCAATGAAAACTGAGTACGTCAAGCGTGATGGACACTTGAACACCCTCCATGGTACGATGCGGTCGTCTCCCTATCTTCAATGCGACGGGAGTTTGAGGGGTGGGTTTGAAGCCTGAAGGGGTAGTACGGCAACTGTGCGAGAGAACCGGCGTGCTAAGGCGAAGGATGACCTTTCATGGGCTGAAGTTGGTGAAATGGCCTATGGATACCTTCGGATTCCAGTGGCACTAATTTTGGTTGAAGTAATCTATTGGTGGGCAACAGAACCAGCGGCTAGTTTGGAACCACTACAAGTGTTCTTGGCGTGGCTTTGGGCCGGTTGTTCAAACCTGATATGGCCAGGTTCTGCAGAGCTGGTGTTCCACGGACCGTCGCAAACTTGGACTGGCGTAGATCTCATCGGTTCAGGATTCATCGGTGGAGAAGTCGCATTGTACATCGATGCTGAATGTGCTGGCGTCCATGAGGTCATGTTTCTAGGTACACTAATGCTACTGACCCCTGGTGTGGAATGGCAGATTCGAAAGCGATCATTGATAGGGATGGCTTTGATTGTTCAGTTTTTGAACTTCCTTCGTTTGTTAGCTTTGTACCCCATTGGGATGCAATATGGTGAAGGGCAGATGCATGAAATGCATGAATTCATTTTCCGGCAGGGTTTTCTGATATTGCTGGTTGTTTTCTGGTTTATCTGGTTCTTGATGCTGGAGCGAAAGGGTCTACGCGATAAATCGGCCAAACCCGCGCTCTCAGATTTGAAGTCTTACACGCAAATCGAGTTGAGGGGATCTTTGCCAAAGGCCTCCTTGGTTGCACTCACATTTTGTGTATTGCTCGCAATTTGGTCCACGCATGAAGTGGCATTGAATGAAGATAACTTGCAATTCAAGGCCATCACAGAAGAATGTGAGGGAGGAGATTGTGAAAATAACGATGCGAAAGTATGGCCAAATGTTTGGGACCGTTCAGTGAGAGGATGGATTATTGCCGCGACGATTGGTTTACTCGCAATTGTGAAAATTAAACCGGAAGAATCCGACTTATGTGAGGAGGAATAGTCAGTTTGCAATCTTTGCATTGACTTGTGTTCCACCAATTGATTTCCCCTTCAATGCATCGAGAGTATGTTGGGCCTTCTCCCTATGGATTTCAACAACTGCATTTGAGCCATCGGCCGAAATTTTCCCAATCGCCAAATCGGGCAAACGCGCCTGCTCCCGCACGAAATCATGAATTGACAAATTGGATGTTTCAGTGGTTGTGATTTGGATCGGAACCATGCCGAAAACATCTGCGCTTTCTCCCCAATCCATCTGTTTTCGCACAGGATCTCGATCGACACCCTCTGGTAATTCGGGAGCCTCAACCTCTTCGACAACCATATTCCATGTCGAGATGATTTTCGTCATATTGGGTGCGTCCTCACCAGATACGAAGGACCAAGCTGTTCCCTTACGGCCCATACGGCCGGTGCGACCAATTCGATGTACGTATGATTCTGAATCATCGGGTATGTCGTAGTTAATCACCATCGTTACACCATCTACATCCAGTCCTCTTGCAGCAACATCTGTTGCTATGATGACCTTTGTTTTTCCATCGCGGAAATCATTGATGATTCTTTCACGCTTATTTTGGGCCATATCTCCGTGCAAACCTGTTGCTGAAAATCGGTGGCGGTCTAGGCGTTCAACCAAGAGGTCGACCATTCGCTTCGTGTTTGAGAAAATGATGACTTGGTCTTCTTTTGATAGATTCACCATAAGACGACCTAGTACCCACAATTTGTTCGCCCGACCGATTCGGACCATGAATTGGTCGATTTCGGGGACTTCGACGTCCAAATCATCGCTCATCACGTGTTCAGCATCGGAAATGAATTCATTGGCGGCTTCGAGAACCTCCTGTGGGAAGGTTGCTGAGAATAACAGAGTTTGCTGGCGATTGTTCAAGCGCTCCAAGCACCATCGGATGTCTGGGAAGAAACCCATGTCAAGCATGCGATCTGCTTCGTCAAGGGCAAAGTGAGTGATTCCATCCAAATTGATGTGACCTCTCTTTGTCATATCGATTACACGCCCAGGTGTACCGACGATGATATCGCAACCAGAATCCAAAACCTTGGCCTGTTTTTCAATATCCGTACCACCGTATACTGTGACCATTTTCAGGCCCTTATCTCCCTGAAGCCATTGCATCTCTTCACTGACTTGTGTAGCAAGTTCTCGAGTAGGACAGAGGACCAAACCCTGTGTTTGACCGGTGGGCTGACAGTTTTCGATGATGGGGATGCCGAATGCAACTGTTTTACCCGAACCTGTTCGGGCTTGACCCACAATATCGTTCCCATTTCTAGCAAGAGGGACGGACTCCGCTTGAATTGGGGTGGCGAACTCCCAGCCTTTCTCGGAAATCGCCTTTGCGATACTCGGGGACAAGTCCCAATCCGAGAACCGGACGTTTGAATGTGCGTTAGAAGCAGACATCTGTGTCAGCTCGTTCAGAAGGTCTCCGCTTCGTGCATTTCCTTCTGCAATTCGCCCATCCAATACTTCTCACAGTTTTCCCGGGTCAAAGCGACCTTCTTCTGGCGTACATGCTCCCGGATGTATTGGCGGAACTTTAGCGCCTTGGTACGGTTGACACCTTTTGGTGTAATTCCGTCCCATAAATTGCTGAACTGTTCTCGCTTTGTGTCGAACTCCTCGTCACTCATGCGGATTCCTCGGCGTCGGCGACCTTGCGCCCCTCTTTAACCGTGCCGACTCCCCTACGGGGAGGATTTTCTCAAACAAACTCATCGCGACCTTCGTCAAAATCATCACCGTAGAAGATTTCATCCTGGGTCGGACGCCGAACTGAGTCAGTACTTTTCACGGGTTTTTCGACTTCCTTTTGGGCGGAAATTTCCTTCTCTTTCAAGGGAGGTAAAGCCAGCGAACCCTCGTCGCGCTCAACCTTTTCCGCGGGTGCTAAGAAGGCGTTCTTCTCAGCCTCGGTACCCTCTAGTGATTCATCAATCATCAATTCCTGAAGGAGGGATTTAATTTCTGAATCAGTTTCTTGATGCAGCAGTTCTGATGCCATGATTCGAACTTCTGCATCAACCATGATTATGGGTAGCATCTTGATGCAAGAAAGTCGTATGTTTCTGTCGGAATGTCTTGTTCCATCTGTAATCAAACGCTGCATTCTAAATGAATTTGGATCTAACTTTCTAGAAGCCTTTAATGCGGATTTGCGAACTTGTTCATCCTCATCGAAGAAGGCGATTTCAAGAGCGATTTGGGTCACCTTAGGCGCGTGATCAGCGAGTGGTAGGAGGGAACGAGCGGCATGCCTGCGAACGACTACCGCTTCATCTTGCAAACACCAACCGACCAAGTCCCACAATGTGGCTGATTTGTGCTTGGCCAAGCGAGGTAGAAGTGCGGCTGCCAAACCTCTCAGAGTACCTTCTTCTTCGCGAATCAATTCATCAATGTGTAGTTCTGCCACTTCGGGCCAACTATCGGCGACTTGCTTGAGTGCCTCGAATGCTGAGCGTTGACGGTGTTTTTCTTGAGAACGTAATTCTCTACGCAGCGTTTCCTCGGTTGCGGAGGGGAATACTGGAGCAACGATTACAAGACATTTCTGAGCAATTTTTTGAACTTCAGGGTCGATGTCTTCCAGCAATTCATGCAGATGTTCAAAGAGGGATTCGGAGTGCTGAAGAGCACAGTAAGGGAGGCTTTCCAAACCGGCGATTCTCAATCGAGTATCCAAATGCCCCAACGCAGATTCGAGTGCCCTATGTGCTTCTTGCTGATTTTTCCCGCGTACCCTCGGTAGGGCACGTATTGCGTCAGTCCTTCTGAGAAGACGCTCCTTATCTTTCCAGATTACAGATTCCACCTCGATCTCGCCATTTGCCAAAGGCAAAATTCGATCCAATGGAATCGCGTCCCATGCCCCTTCACCAGGTCGATAAGCCAATTCCAAACCGTGGGACCTCTTGCGGCCTGTGCTCAGAGGTTTGCCAGTCTTTGGATCGCGTGCAATATACTCTCGCATCATATCACCTACCGCACTTCCGACCTCTTCAAAGCCATCGCTCGGGGGCACGCAGGAATCACCAGTGCATGACCTTTGGCCCGAGATGATGAAGAACCGTATCCACTTGGAATTGTTGTTACCATGGTTGAGGTTGCTGGTGAATTCTCGGATTTGCAGATATTACTGGCTCTAACGTGGCAATCTTCTCCAGAAGAGAAAATCAAACCTGATACAATTTGTCGAATCTGGGCCTTTGACTTAGACTGGTTCAACATGGAAACGGCAATTCGAGTGCGCGAAAATTTAGTCGAAAAAAATTGGCTGGATGTCACGCCTGATGGGATGAAACCTGGTGTGGACATAGATGGAGTTGACATCCCATTCGGTTGGTTGCCTACCATGAGATTTCTGGACAACCCACCCGTGGCACCAAAGCAATCTAGTAAGTCCGAGGGGACGGTGAAAACGTCAAAAATACAAGCGGTTGAGCAAACTGAGACTGCTGCAATCGATCCTGCAACGGCTCATATTACCACTCTATTGGACCAAATTGCGGAAGAATCTGGATTGGAGCGAAAAGAAGTCATGCGCAGGGCCCAGCGAAAACGTAGGGCACTGGGACCAGTTACATTGTGGATGGCGTTGTTACTTGTCGCGAGGGAACAACATCTCTCCATGGCGAAGTTCATCCGCACAATCGCTGCTTAATTCGTTGAAGAACCATTCTTCGCTTGGCTATCTAGTACCAAGAAAACAGGCAACAAGATGAGGGCCAAAATCAGGGAGAAGAAAACCGTGATTGCAGTGACCATGCCGAACTCTTGTACTACGGGCATTTGTGACATCAAAAGTACGCTAAATCCACAAACAGTTGTACCTGCTGAAAGAACCAAGGCGACGCCTGTTGAAGCGTACATTTCACGCAGTCCAACCCAAACATCACCCTCTTTGGCCTTCATGGCTTCAAAACGACGCCAAACGTGGATCGAATAATCGATTCCAAGACCAATCGTCAAGGCAGTCACCATGACGGTCATGACGTTCCAATTTAGATTCAAAACTGCCATTGCACCCACGACCCATGTTGCTGCAATTCCAACTGGAAGTACGATGATTAGTGCTGGACCAATTCTGCGTGTCAGGGCCAGCAGTACAGTGAAACAAACTGCCAAACTGATCAATGTCGACTGGATTTGCGATTCTGTCAAACCATCCAGTACCGCTTCCAAACTGACGGTGTCTCCAGATACGTGCACATCCGCATCAATCAAACCTGTGCTCGCGAAATTATCAACGGTGGCTCGGAAAGCCGCGAGTACTGCAGAACTATCACTGCTAGTTTTCACCTCAATGAGTACCTCCATTCGTATAAACTGAATTTGATTATCCTCGCTGAAGGCAATCGATTTGTCGACGCGCTCGGCCCATGTTTCTCCCGTCAACGGATCTGCGACCGAGTCATTTTGGCTGAGTGAGTAAAGTGCTGCAGCAATCTCACCCGCACTATATTCTGGGGTCGTTTCCAACTCTCGATCTATGACAAGGTTGTATGTTAATCCAAAGTCCGAATCCCCTTGCACGGCATCGAACAATATGGGGTAAGGGCCATCATAAACAGGATGTATATTCCCAGCTGTAGAATGTGGAGAAACAACACCATTGGTTGATTCCAACCAATTGTCAAGTAGTTGGTTGGCAACTAAAAACGAAGCATCATCTAGAATTGAATCGCCACCTTCTGAAGGCTCCAAAAGGATGTAAATTGGTTTCCATCCAGCCGCATCATAGGAATCATACAATGCATCTCGCCCCTCCATTACATCCATATCTTCATCGAGGAAATCGGTTAAATCGAACTCAGTTTCCAACTTCGCTGCTGCCATGATGACCGAACCGATGGTCAACAAAGCAACGACACCGATGACCTTGGCCTGATGCAGTTTTTGGAATCCGACCATGTAACTACCAAAATTTCCGAAGCGCATCCACTCAATGTGCTTGGCATAAGCCGCTGATTCTCGCTCCATCACAACATGCAAGGCACCGACAAGCAACGTGGAAGACGCGAAAGCGCAAAATACGCCGAAAGCCAAAGCAAAACCGAAATTTCTGAGGGGGGGTAGAGGGGACACAATGTTCGCAATGAAGGCTGCCATTGTCGTGATTACGGCCAGTCCCAATGCCACTTTCAATGTGTCAAAACCTTTCAACCACGCCACACTTGCCTCATCACCTTCAGCTCTGAATGTGTTGTAGCGTCGTTGTAAGTGAATGCTGTAATCAATTCCCAAACCAAGAACCACCGGGGCGACTGCGACTTCTAGTATCGAAAATTGAATGCCTGCTAGAGCCATTCCACCATAAGTCCACACTAGGGCCGCTGAAAGTCCCACCAACGGGAACGCAACACCCCGAACCGAACGGAATGCAAGGGAGAGAAGAAGAACTACGATGATGACTGCACCTGTCATCAACATCACGAGTTCTCCAACGGTACTCTTGTTGATGTCATGGCTGACCAAATCCAAACTTGTCGAATGGTAATCTAGGGTAGTGTTCTGAGAAATCTCATCTAACTGTTCCCTCAGTAATGCTTGGCGGATTTGACGCTCCGTATCCTCTAAAGTTGGATCAATCATGATGACCCAGAGGGTGCTTGATGCGACCGGATCAGCATTACCTGATGCATTGGCTGGATCTGACAAATAATCACATGTTGCATCGTAATTCAAGTCCCCATTCAACAAACTGTCTTGGATGAATGCACCAGCAGCCAAGGCTCGATCGTCCCCCAATGCATCAGTACACTCAGTACCTTCATCGAGAACAGCATCGAGTAGATCAGCCCAACTTGAGTAATCACTCAGTTTTGTGTCGTTCGCATCAGATTCATCGATGGAGTACTGTATGATATCTGGAGCTGCAATCACAGACTCGATGTAGTGTTGAGAAGATGCTGAATGATTCATAATCGATTGAAGAGCACTTTGTTGAAGGTGCAGGCTATCCATACTCAGAACGTTGCCATTTGAATCGTCGGTAATGTGGATGAACATTGGCCGGCTTTCGGGAGGGAAGTGTTCAGACATCCGGGCTTCTGCCTTCTCCGCATCGGTTTCGGGAGCGAATGAAGATAAGTCTGTATCAAAATCTGGCAAATCAGGGAATAACTGTGCTCCAAGCGCAATTGTCAGTGCGAGAGATACAAACAGAATTGTGGTTGCTGACCTCTCAAAAATAGCCGGGTCGACGAGCGTATCCTTGGACGCCCCACCGCCACCCATGGGGTGGCGAGCCGAATTGGCTTGATAAGTGGAGGGGGGGCTAGATTTCACAATCGACAGAAAACTGCATCAAAAACGCACCCACGAAGTGGGTGATGAATAAAGAAGACTCAAAAGGGAGGTCAGAGTCGGCGGGCTGGTCAAGATGGCGATTAAGGTACTATTGAACGAGGGTCCGGAGTTGAGGATCCGTATTACAGGCGAAAGTCACACAGCACTCCAAATGTTCCGCTCAAGGTTGAATGAGAACAAGGATGTAGAATATGCAAACTATTTCGTCGGACATCCAGAACTCGATGAACCGGAGTTCTATGTTCGATGTAAGAAGGGAAAAGACCCTGCCAAGATACTGAAGGGACTTTGCAAAAATATTGCCAGCGAATTTGATGGCCTAACTCTACCTTGAAGTGGTGCAGATGGAACCCGCGGAAATCGCGGCGGCCTGTGGGTTGTCAGGATATTCCTGTGAGGGAGAAGGTATTGGCGGTATCCTCAAGTCTAGGTTCGAGGATTTTCGCGTCGAAGAAGTGGGTCGCATTCCTGCGATTGAACCACGTGGCCGATTCACCGTGGCTCGAGTCACCCTAACGAATTGGGAAACAAATCGATTTGTAGGTAAATTGGCGCGGATTCTGGGGATTTCAAAAAATAGAATCTGGTTTAGTGGGACCAAAGATAAGCGTGCAATTACAACACAATTACTTGTTATCGACGCACCACAAAAGAAGGTTTCAGAAATCGAAATGAGTGATGTTGACATTGAAGTTCTAGGACGTAGCCATCAGAAACTTGGCTTCGGCGACCATTCAGCGAATAGATTCACAATTACAGTTCGAGGATGTGCTGATTCCAAGGGTCACCCACTAGAGGCGAAAGAAGCGATTGCAAGAGTAAACAGTATTTTTGAAAAGATGGAGGAGAGATTGGGGCCTGGTAAGTTCCCCAATTGGATTGGGCCACAAAGATTTGGGGCGACAAGGCCAGTGACGCCAGTTGTTGGCCGGGCAGTTATCTCGGATGATTGGGAACAGGCCGTCAGTACATATCTTGGAATGCCAGGCATACACCAACAGGAAGATGTTGTAGAATTTAGAACGCTTTGGAGGGAAACAGGGGATGTGGAGAAATGTCTCGAAATTATCCCAAAACATCTCGGCTTTGAGCGTGATATGTTACAACACCTGAAACGAAAACCTGAGGATTGGGTCGGAGCGTTTCGAAAATTACCCAACAACTTGCAACTGATGATGGTGCATAGTCTCCAATCGGAGGCATTCAACCGAATTATTGCTGCAAGATTGGAGGCAGGATTGACCCTGACTGAACCCATTGCCGGAGATGTTGTGGGCATGATTCAAGATAATGGGAAAATCGATATGTCAAAATTGGTCGAGGTGGAGCCAGAAATTCAAACCCGAATTAGTAGAAATTGCAAAAAGGGTAGACTGGCGGTAACCGCAGCTCTACCTGGATCTGAAAGCGTGTTCACGGATTCAAGTCCCGGCAATATCGAGAGAAATGTTGTCGCCGAGATGGGATTGATTGATGAAGACTGGCAGGTGAGTGGAATCCCGAGATTGACTTCAAAGGGAAGCCGGCGGCCGTTAACCGTTGGATTCTCAGATTTCAGTGTGGAAGAAGCAAGCGATGTTGAATCATCACACCTGAGTACTCGGTTTTCCCAAGGTCCACTCGAAGGGGAAATTTGGAATCCCAATGGATGCGCGCTTAGATTGCGATTTTCCTTACCCAGTGGCACATATGCCACAGTACTGATGCGGGAGTTTATGCGAGCACCTTTGACTCAATACTGAATCAAAGACGTCCGATTTCTAGAACTTCTACTTCGCCGACCCCAAGAATACTTCGAATCGAGTCCTCAAACTCATCCACTGTACCGTCACCCTCTTGGATCACACAATGCGCTTCAACGAATTTAAGACCGAAAGCAAGTGGCTTAGTTTCAACCATTTGGACCACACCAACCTCACTATTCATTTCTTGCATAGCACTGGCGATTGTCTCGGCGTTGACGTCATCTACGTCAGGGTCGCACATAATCTTGTATTTTACAGCAACTTCTCCCATGAGAAATCCTCCTTCAGGGACCCTGGAAATCGCAACCTTCAGCAGGGCAGTAGTAGGTTACGGCCTGATTGCGGCAACGCTCAGAGCGTCCGATAGGTTCGCCACAAATAGGACAAGGGAACGATGTGCTCTTGACTTCCGTCAACGGTACACCCGAGGCGGAACATTTTGTTGCGCGCTTCTGCATATTGGTCCCTCAGCGAGCCGGCGACCGACTCCTCCTTAATATGGTTGACCGAAGGTCTGCTAAATCAATTTCAGGCCTCAAGTACACTCAACCTACCCGTGCGCCCTGTGGAAACGACTTTTTGGCCATGGGTATATCGACACCAACCACCTTGAATTGAAATGATATCTCCCGTCCGCACGAGATCCACTTGGTCACCCCAAAGAACCAACCCGATTAGGCCCGATTCATCGCGCCCACATGCAGCCGCAACCGAACCTTTCCAGCCCTTCGACATGACCGTTCGACGTGGATATCTTCGCAAAATTAGCAATTCGATTCGCCCTACTGGTCGGTTTGGAATCAAATCTTCCACGCGGGTTCTAGGGGTGATTTTGGGCGAGACCCTTGCTTTCTGCCGACCCATTTCTCGAAGGATACTTCGGCGGCTTGAGCGTTGTCGATGTTCTAGCGGGCTATTGTTTGCAATCATACTGACAGACATTGTTTCAACTCCTTGGAGCGACTGAGATGATTGCCAATGGTCATCAGTCATTTCGATGAGGGGTAAGTGAAAGTGAATGTGTTATTCCTTCTTAGGAATCCGCCTAAATCCACTTTTGATTTCACCGGATAACTCGTCCTTTTTGGGCTGGATGATGCCCTCTGATTCCAAGTGCAAATCAAGTTCTTGGGCTACAGATTTGTCACGTGATCCTTTCTTGGGTAGAGGCAATTTATTTTTGCAAACCAAGAATACTTCTGACGATGAATTGCGAGATGCATCGGGGGAAAAGCGCTGGACTCTTGAAAAACGTTGCTTGGCAGCTTTGACGATTCCTTCAATTCCAGTACCTTGGAAAATTTTTGTCACGAATGCTCCCCCCGGTGCCAAGAGTGGGAGAGTGAAGTCAAAAACCATCGCTACAAGTTCAAGGGAAATGGCTTGGTCTCTATCGTACTGGCCTGTCAGGCGTGGAGAAATGTCAGATACGATCGTGTTGAACAATCGTTGTTCTTGTTCACCTTGTGGTAGCAATGTACCATCCACTTTCATCCCTTCTTGAAGGAGTTCCAGAATTTGTTGCTGTGAAGTTGAGTCTGTAACGTCTCCAGTCACCATTTGGGCGCCTTCAACTGGTGCGCTAGCAAGCAAATCGATGCCGATAACCAAGCCGTTCGGCCCTGTTTCCTCTACTGCAACTTGGGTCCAGCCACCTGGGTGACACCCTACATCAAAAACAAGATCACCTTCGCGTATTAGGTGGAACTTTTCCTGAATCTGCTTGAGTTTGAAGGCTGACCTAGCCCGGTAACCCTTCGAACGGGCTTGACGACGCCAAGTATCGCGCTGATGAGCTTGAAACCAGCGCTTACTCATTGAACATCCTCATCTTCGGGCCATGCTCGGGATATGTAAATGAGACCCGTTATCAGCGCCCATAACATGCAGATGAGGATGTTACTCGTGCTGTTCGTTCTCTTGTTGCAGCCATTTGCTTTGGCTGACACGACCACTCCGACTGAAACTCGCGAAGCACATGGAGGGCACGCTATTTTGCTTGAACAATACACTGCGACATGGTGTGACAGTTGCGCAACAATTGACCCATGGGTGACCGATTTTGCGGATTCACATTCATCTCGTGTTGAGCGTGTTGCATTGCACCCAAATGACCACGATCCATTTGGAAACCCGTTGACAACTAAGAGAATCGCCCAAAAGCAAGTTGAACATCAACTCCAATTACCAACATTCTGGTTTGACGGGCAAGGGGAATTACAAGGTGCTGTTTCTCAAAGCCTCTTGGAGAATGAGTTGCGTTCTGCCGAAGCGAACCGAGCTGACTGGATTGGAATGAGTGTGTGGTGGGATACGTGGGTAAACGACTCACAGGAAAAAGCACATCAACTCTCCATACACGTGAATGAAGAGTTATCTGCGAACGTCACGATTACAGTATTTCGAATTCAATCACTAGAAATGACCAGTGAAATTGCAAACAACGGTATCGATGTTCACCACGATGTCGCCACGCAGATGATAACTTTTGATCGAGATGGGATTGTATCTCATATTTTCGATGGAGATTATGGTTGGACAATTTCCAGTGACAACCCGCATCATCAAGGAGGTGTTACTGAATACAAATTTAGCACACAGGGTGAAGTAGATGGATTTGTGACGGTAATCGAAGATAATGGTCAAGTTCGGAGTGTTGTCGGAATTCATGATGGTGAAAATCCCCGAAATCCGGAAATATATGAGAATTTAGGGTTGTTTTGGCTGATTGTTGCGCTAGCGATGTCTAGCATACTTTTGGCGCGAGGAGGCAAGCAGTAACTTACACCTATATTATTCTCTGTTTTTCTTGTGCAATCGAGTTGCTGCGAAGCATTCATAGTCCCTCAGCACTAACTATACTATGATGGCGTACGTCCCTGAAGAAAGAGAAGAAGAGCGCCTTGGGGGTGCTCAAGCGGTTCGAGAATGGCTGGTTGAATATGTGGTCGAATTACCAGAACAAAATGCAGTTCGGATGATTACTGTCATCCGTGGAGCAGAGATGTCTGAAGTCCAAGGACGATTGTATGATGTCCTTCGTGCACAATATGCGGCTGAAGCTAGACTTGATGTGACTGTAATCCGTATGGAGCCTGTCGACATGCGTACCGATGTCGGGTTGTTCGAAATCGGTGGTGTCTACCAGCCCTGATTACTTCTTCTTGTTCTTACGAGCTTCTGCAAGTAATTCTGCCTTCGACCGTTTCGGCCCATCTGTATCCCAGTTTCCTTGATCGCGCTCTTGCCGGATGGTATACAACAAGAACATGGTCGCAATCAATGCGATATGCACACTGGTGCAATAGGGACAGATGTGAGGAGCGCCTTCAACCAGTACCAATTCCACGAATACCAACCAAACGATACCGGGGGCACTGGGCAGGCTGGCCCACCACGCATAGTCAACGTACTTCTGTGCCCAATCTGCTTTCATGTCGATGAGAATAGTCAATGTGAACCAACCGAGCAATGCGAATGCCAGCATTCCAATCAGACCCCATGGGAGTCCGATGAATGGGTCTGTGGAATAATTTGGATCTCCTATAACCGAGCCGCACTGAACAAGGCCTTCTGCCGCACAAAGGTTAGATGGTCCTGTTTGGAGTTGGTAGTGGATCATCAGGGTCCATGCACTGGCTAGCAAACCGCCCATTTCTACAATGAACAATCCCAAAACTTTCTTTCTCATCGAACTAAATGATTCAGTTTTTGGAAGAGACAAACGCTCCATACCAACTGCAAGGCCCACGGCCATGATAGATAGGAACGCAATTAGTGGACCATGCTCCATCATTACTGAACTCATGCGGGCACCCCTATGTGATATTGGAGGGCGGCTGCAGGGTCGGACAACTGATCATTGGAATGTTGACCGCTATTCCATTGAACAATGCCATCGGGCGACAAAAGCAGATAGAATGGTGTCCCTGGCAAATTGTAATCCTTGGCGATTGAACGATCTAAATCGTCAATGTAGGGCCAAAGGTGTTCTCCTCCCGGCCTTTGGTCGCAGTTCGCCTTGTCTGAGCGGCAACCTGAATTGTCCCTCTTCATCTTGTAATCTTCAATCTCTTTCAGGCTACTCGAGTGACCTGTTATCTGCAACTCGGTTGCAACGGTCAAAAATTGAACTGATGCCCCCCATTGGTTGTGCCAATTGGTATGATCATCACCCGAATCAAAGCAATATGGACAATCTGTATCGATAAACAGTAGGAAGACCCACTCGCCTTCAGCCCCTTCAGTCCAAGTCTGGTCGATGTAATCGTACAACTCAAAATCCGACCAAGTCGATTCATATGCCTGTGAAGCGAAATTGGGCGCAAGTTGACCTTCAGCGACTCCTATGTCTGCAGGTGGAGAAAGAAGAAAAACAGATACCATAACCACAGAAAGGACTCCTGAAATGCCGAAAAACGACATAATCCTAGCATCTGCATCTTCGTCATTGTTTAGCATTCGATAATTGTGCGATTCAGTTTTCATGGCAATCCAATCTCCTGTATGAGGGTTGAAGCAGTATGGCGTACAGCTTCTTCGGAGTCATAGTTTGGTGTGAACCCTTGGTTGTAAAGTGCAGTTGGATCAAGCATAGTCTTGGGAACATCACCCGCCCAACCACGATCTCCGCCAGTATACTCGATGCTGACGTTTTCAAAACCGGTTTCTTCGACAACAATTTCGGCGATTCGGCGTACGCTACATGTGTCGTGCGTACCCAAGTTGAAACAGTTGACCTGCTCGTGTGTGGTTTCCGTGAGGTGAATCATCGCACGCGCGCAATCCACGACTTCCATGTACGATTTTTCCTGTCGCCCATTGCCCAATACTTCCAAGCGGCTCGAATCCGCCTTCAACTTGTGGATGAAATCGTAAATCACGCCATGCGTCCCGCGTGCGCCCACGATATTCGCAAATCGGAACAACCACGCCTTTAGACCAAATGTACCAACCCAACTTGTGATGAGTGCTTCAGAACCCAATTTGCTAGCACCATACAGACTGATTGGGAATAGAGGGCCGTAAGATTCAGGCGTAGGCATCTCCGATGCTTCTCCATAGACCACACTACTGCTCGAGAATGCTATGTTTTTAACATCGGCGCAGCGCATGGCTTCAAGGACGTTGTAAGTGGCGATTGTACCTTGCTTCAAATCGGTATCAGTAACCCGAGTTCCCAACCTGATGTCTGGATTTGCAGCCAAATGGAATACCAACTCTATACCTTCCATGGCAGATTTTACTGAGTCGAGGTCGAGTAAATCACCCTCGATAAACTGTACTGAATCTCCGTGATGGGCTATGAAATCAGCGCGACCACTGCTCATATTGTCAAAGATTGTTACGTGATCTCCACGCTGTACTAGGAGATCAACCAAATGCGAGCCAATGAAGCCAGCACCGCCTGTGACGAGTACCTTCATGGCTCGCGCGAGACAGGAGTTGTTCTTCAAACCAGCGTTTCACAATAATTTCATTTTCATTCACTTTCTCTCCGCAAGCGGAGTGAATTATTGTAGCAAAATTTACTCCCTAAGAAACAAATGTGGACCTCCGATTTCCAAACCAATATCCCAGAAATGGAGTTGAAAATATGGAAAATAACATAGAAAATGAAAATGTGCAAGTAAGTGAAAATTATCAGACAGATATTGCGAATCTACTCGTCGGTTATGCTCGACGAAGTGAGGCAGGTAAGGCAATCAAATTGTCAATCAATACCAATGCCTTCGGCGATTGCAGCACCTATACTACATCCGATGGCCAAACATATGTCCCTTTGGTCATTAGCATGAGTGCAATACGAAAAGTAATCGATGGCGATCGCGTGGTTACGACTGTGTGTCAATTGATTCTAGAATGAAGCAAAATGGTCGTCGGGAGTTGGCCTCCCGGCGACCTACCCCTTTTCGCCCGTAGGGCGATGTTCTAGGGGAAGTGTTGAAATGCCATTCTGTGAGTTCAGAGGATAATGGAAAGCGAGGTAGCAGCCAGTGCTGCGACATCCGAATGGGATGGACCGACCATTGCGGCCATGCCAGTCTTCAATGAGGAGGAGACGATTGGTAGTGTCATTTTGTCTTGCAAACCACAGGTTGATACAGTATTTTGTGTCGACGATGGATCATCTGATTCTTCTTCTAGAATTGCCCGCAAATTGGGTGCAGAAGTTTACCACCACAGGGCCAATCGAGGATATGGAGGTGCTCTCAAGACAATTTTCAATACGGCTGTAGAACGCCAATCTCGAGCCTTGGTGATATTGGATAGCGATGGTCAGCACGAAGCGAGTGATATTCCAAAACTATTGGCTCCGATTCTTGCTGGTGAAGCTGACGTAGTCATCGGTTCAAGATTTGTCGAGGGTGGAGGTGCGGAAAGTATGCCCGCCTATCGTGCCTTGGGGATCAAGGTCATTACTGCAGCATCTAACCTCTCCAGTGACTTGAATATCAAGGACACTCAAAGTGGATTTCGTGCATTTGGACCAAGGGCATTGCAGCGACTCAATTTTGACCATGATGGGATGGAATCTTGTCTGGAGATTCTCAATGCTTGTGATGATCTTCAATTGCGCGTCACCGAAGTGCCAACAAAGATCCGTTATGATGTTCCAAAGGGCAGCAGATATACCGCGCTTTCACATGGGTTTACTGTGTTCAGTTTTGCATTGATTTCATTATCGCAAAAGAAGCCATTGTTGTTTTTTGGAATTCCCGGGATTTCTTTGCTTGCAACAGGAGCAGCTATTGGGCTCCGGGCTCTCAATGAATTAGAGACGATTACCGATGGTTCGGTATCCCTTTCCGTGGGTCCCGGATTGACTGCCGCATGGCTGGGTATGCTGGGCATGTCGCTCTGCTTTGCCTCTTTGGTCTTGCATGGTGCTAGACGGTTGATGCGAAGGTTACTCATCGAAGAATTCGGATTGGACTGAAAAACGACAAGAGGTCCTTTAGGGACCTCTTGGACCGCTGCTTTCAATATCGGTTGGTGACTGGAAGTGTCGATGGGCGAGGAAGAGAATGCCTTGGGAACGGATTCGATATCCGTTTCTAGTCACGTCGAATCCGATTCTATGTTCTCCAAGTTTAGAGATGTTTGGGCAGGTGCATCCGACAGAATGGAAAATACCGGTGAATTTGTCCACGACATGGTTGAGAAACCCGTACGCGGTTTTTATCGAGCTCTGCATAAATCACCCGGTGCAGTCATCGTCATTCTATTGCTGGGCACACTGTACGTTGGTCAGTACTCAGTCGATTTCCAACACCAGATTAACGGTGATGTCGAAGTGTACCTGCCCGATGGTGCTGAATCGAAAGATCTGCTATTGGAAGTTCGCGAAGGTTGGTCAACGGATATCGTGATGCTCTACATTCACACCGATAATGCGATTGATGGAGCAGGACGCGGGACGTGTGAAACCATCGATGATTGCGAGCACAACATTACACACGTCGATGTGCTCAAACAACTGTCTTATCTGGAAGGCGATGACAATAGCGAGCCAGGAAATTATGAGCGAGGCCTCGATTGGAACAAAGAGGACCGAGGAAAAGATGACGGAGTAGTTTGGGTCCTTTCGCCTGCTCAAATCATCAAAGAAGCAAATAGCAGCAGAGCCCGATTTACCTGTGCTGCTGCCGAACATGGGCTATTTGGTATCAGTGATGACGATTGTGTGATTCCAAACACAGTTAATCCTAGCGAAGGGTATAGCATTCCCTCGGAACAGGACACAGTCAACGAGATGGTTGAAAATGCCGGCAGCCTGATGGATTCATTTGTTCGTGACACAAATGGAGACGATATCTGGGACACGGCCGTAGTGGTCATGGGCATTCGATTCGATATGTCGGATACTCAAATTGATCCAAGATATGATCCGAAGGGAGAACCCGGGCAGCCACCTAACCTCAAGGATCACAAAGCCTTCATCGAGTATGCAAGCAGATTGATTCACCCTGAACCCAATGATGGTGAGAGTTTGAACTATCGTCCCGGGGCGGAAGAACACTACGATAACTGCCCGCTATGTGAAAAACAGTTCACTGAAAAATTGTCTTCAATGTGGTATGAATACGAGGATACTGGAGAAAAAGGGTGGAGAACGCCTGAATCACATTGCAATCCTGCCGATGAGGATACAGATGCTGAATACAGTCGGTGTGCGATTACGATTACGGGGCTAACTCCTGTACTACACGATGTCTCTGACGCAGTTTATGAGCAGCTTGAGTGGATGTTGCCATGGTCGTTGGCATTTGTGGCTGCAACGATGATTATTCTTCACCGCAACCCAAAGGTGTTGATCATTTGTGGTACACCCATCATCATGAGTTTGGCCGTAACCTTCGGAATCACAGTAATGGCAAATATCGAATTGACACCTATGATTATTGCTGCTGGACCCATCTTAATTGGACTCGGTGTCGATTATGCATTGCATCTAATCAATCGAATTGAGGAGAATAGAAATGAACGCCTAGAACAAGCAGCAGAAGCGGCTTGGAGGGAACAGCGGGAAGGATTGCAATCCGAAGAAGTGGATCCATGGGATCCAGAGATTTATCTTGGGGCGACAGTAGATGCCGCAATGACAACTGGGAATGCTATTTTCCTCTCAGCACTGACCACTATTGTCGGATTTAGTGTTCTAGCTTGGCCGTTCCTTGTACCCATCAAACCGATGCGGACTGTTGGACTAACATTGGTTCTTGGAATTGCCTGCACCTTCTTTTTCTCTATGGTGATGGTACCCGCTTTGGGTTGGATCCTAAGATATCGGAAGCGAGGGTTGGAAACCGCAGATAAGGCATGGAAACAAATTGGCAAGATACCCGTTGTCGGTTGGTGGGCAGTGATTATCGTCGCCATTCTCGTTAGCAGTGCTGGGGCGCTAATGATGGCAGATGAAATGGGCAAAGACATTACTGGTTCCTCAGACGAAGTTCCTCCCGGCTTGGCCACCTACGAAACTCTAGCAGAATACAGTCGAGTGTTTGAGGGAGGGCAGACAAACATGTTCATCGTCGATGCCACCGAACACACCGGTCAAAACGAAGCCCCAATTCGAGACCTAGATGTTCTGGATGCGATTGATGCCATGGAAGAAAACATCAACGATGTGCCCGAAACAACAACTGTCAGTTTGGTCACAATTCTAAAATCAGTTCATGTCGATTTAGGCATCCCTGGTGTGGAAAGTCAAAGTTTGTGGGAAATCCTGCACGATGAATGTTGGAACATCACTGAAGACCCTGATTTCAGTGATTTGCTGAACCCCCAATGCCTGCCCTATTACGGCTCAAGCCAACCACAAATGGTGGATGTAGCATTCAACACACTCTCGGTTGAAATTCGATCGATGCTGATGAATGAAGAAAACGAAATTATTGGCGGTGAAACTCAAACACTTGTCTATGTCAATCAACCCTACATCAACCTACGAGATGCGGGGGAGTTGCGGAATCAAATTGACACCTACCTAGCCGCGGGATTCCCTGCATTACCGGATGTCGAGGTGAGTGAATTGACTGGTGGTTTACCGCTCTCACTTGATATCAACAAGGGTGTGCACGATGCACAAACGGATGCCACCCTGATGACCATGCTAGTTCTCCTCATTGTGATGACATTCTTGTTCCGCTCATTCCGACTGGCCTTCTTCACAATGACGGCAGTTGGAGTGGTCGTTCTATGGCAACCGCTTCTGATGTTTGGAGGGAATGTCAATGTCAATGTATTCACAGCGATGGTTTCGACAATCGTCTTTGGGATAGGGGTGGACGATTCGATACACATCATCGATCGGATTCGTGAAGAAAAAGAAACACCCGGAGGAATTGTCAAAACGGTCTCAAGGACCGGTCAAACAATCTTCGAAACTACTGCAACAACTTGTGCTGGATTGGGCGCAGGACTCTTGGTAGATATTCCGGGCTTGAGGAATTTCTTCATGCTTATGATGCTCTTGATTACGTTCGCACTGCTAACCAGTGCCATCCTACTCCCAGCATTATTGGTGGGTTGGCACACCATGCTATACTCAATCACTGGGCGCGGTTCATATCAGGACTTAGACGTCGATGTTTTGGTTGCTCAAGAGCGGACCATGGATGCCGTATTGGAATAAACAGAATGGTACAACGCCTACGGCGTTGTCGCAAGGTTCAATTCAAAGCACGAAAGTCAGACTCCTATGGGACGACGTGTGGTGCTGATTGTCGTCGCCACGCTTCTCGCCCTTTCTTGGTCTGCAACGATTCCAGCCCATGCATCAGATTCACGAGGTAATGAAGGCGGATCGATTCTGTTCGAAAAGAAAATTTTCTCCTCGAGCGAACCCCTAGAAGCAACCATCGGTTTGTGGGGATTGTCCATGGGTCGATACTATGATTTGCACTGGACTGTTCATGCAACCAATATTTCTGCAGATATCGGACCATCTACAATGGTCAGTTCAGGCATTATGCCGTTTTTTGCCAATCAAAGTGCATTGCAACTGGAGCTGAGTGAATACCATGTTGCCAATGAATCGATGATGTATTTCTTGGAAATTGGCCTAAATTCATCGGCAGGATGGACCAATGTTTCAGCAATCGAGCCTTTTTCCGTTTTCAGGAGTTCAATCGCCCCACAATACTCAGATTTCTTCGTTTTTGGCGATAGTTTATCGGATTCTGGAAATACATATGGTGCATTCGGTACCCCTGAAAGCCCACCTTATTGGCAAGGCCGATATTCAAACGGCAAGAATTGGGTGGATTTCACAGCCGACTGGGTTGGATTTTCAAATAACGCTGGACGAGGGAGTTCAAGCGGCAACAATCG
>DAVT01000154.1 GCA_002505685.1 Euryarchaeota archaeon UBA501
TTCAGGGTCTTCTACAATCTGTAGTGCGTCCAACACGGTCTGCTTGTCACTCATCATGCACCCTCCATCAGTGAACGTGCCTCGTCTTGGACACGTTTGAACATATTGAGGAATCCATTGGAACGACTTGGGGTCAAAGATGCCTTGAGTCCCATCTCATCGACGAAGGTTGGTTGAAGTTCCACTACTTCCTGTGGGGGTCGGCCATTCACGGCCAAGCAGGTAATCGCCATCAGGCCCTGCACAATTTGGGCATCTGCACCCCCTCGCATGTAGAACAACCCGTCTTCCAGATGGCACATCACGTGTGCTTGCGACTGGCAACCATGTATCATGTTCGAATCGTTCCATTCTGCATCGGGCAATTCATTGACATCTGCCGCCCATTCAAACAACATCTCGTAGCGCTCCATCGGATCAAAGACATCCGCGAAGGTGTCTATCGCTTCTTGGAGGGCATCAGGCCAGGTCATGGGTTTACCCTCCAAACTTGTCGACAATATATCGCAAATGTTCTACAAATGCCGATGCTTCTTGTTGAGTATTGTAAAGATAGAACGAGACTCGATTGGTGCTTGTGACCCCATAAGCATCGAGCAGAGGTTGTGCACAGTGGTGTCCAGTTCGCATGGCGAATCCTCCTGCATCCATAAATCGGGCCAAATCTTCAGCGTGGATGGTATCGTGAAGGAACGAGACAACACCACTTCCATCCGCTACACTGTGGTCTCCATAGACCGTGATACCATGGACTGATTTGAGTTCATTCGCAGTATATGTTGCCAGACCCCGAATGTGCCTGTGAACGGCCTCCATATCGAGTTTTGAAAGGTAATCTGCCGCAGCTGCAAAACCGATTGCTTCGGCAATTTTCGGCGTACCAGCCTCAAATTTTTGAGGCCCACTGGCAAAGGTCGATTTCTCCATGGTCACCGTCTCAATCATGTCGCCTCCGGACATGAATGGCTCCATCTCTTCGATGCATCCAGTGGTAGCCAATAGGCAACCAATTCCAGTGGGTCCACACATCTTGTGTCCACTGATTGCAACGAAATCAGCCCCCATCCCCTCAAAGTCAATTCTCTCGTGAGGGGCTGCCTGAGCGGCATCGATCAATACCTTGGCACCGGCTGCATGTGATTGTGAAATGATATCCGCCACAGGATTGGCCACGCCGAGAACGTTAGAGGTGTGGACCACACAAACCAATTTTGCTCCTGACAAAGAAGCGGAGAAAATCTCCATGTCGAGTGTATCTTGATCGGTATCGATTGGCACCACACGAATTTCGATGCCCTTCTCCTCTGCAAGCAATTGCCAAGGAACAATATCGGCGTGGTGCTCCATTTCTGTGATGACAACCGCATCTCCTGCACCGAGATTGGAACGAGCCCAACCCCAAGCGACCAGATTGATGGCCTCGGTCGTACCACTAGTGAAAATCAGGTTGTCTCGTGTCGTTCCAAACCAACTGGCCAAGGTATCTCTAGCGGCCTCATATTGCTCGGTGGCTTCCGCAGCCAATGTGTGAACTGCGCGGTGAACGTTGGCATTCGATTGTTCGTAGTATCGAGTCATTGCGTCGATGACAACCTGTGGTTTTTGAGTGGTAGCAGCGTTGTCAAGATAGACCAAATCCTTGCCACCAGCGACCTTGCGAGATAGAATCGGGAAGTCCGCTCGAATCGATTCAATGTCCAATGACATGTGACTTCCCCAGTCCTTCGGACTGGACAGTCGGATATGAAGGCATGTTCTGATTACAGTTCGACTGCCAAATCTCGAGTGAGTGTTTTCAGCAGGTGCTCGTGCACCACTTCGCTACCCATTTCCGTGAGGGTTGCATTGAGGAACGCGGCCACCAAAACATCCCTTGCTTCATCGTCGTCAAACCCACGTGTACTAAGGTAAAACATCTGGTCATCATCTACGGGTCCATTCGCCGTACCGTGGCCACATCCGACCACGTCATTCTCACTCACTTCAAGCTCTGGAATGCTATCTGCTTCAGCATCTTTACTCAGCAGCAAATTGTGGAACAATTGTCCAGCATCGGCACCCTTGGCACCGGCTTCAATTCGCAGCATTCCCGTTCCAATGGTCCGTGATTTTCCTGCACAGGCACTGTGCCAATCCAATCGGCTGTAAGTTTGAGGGGCTAGGTGCAGAATTTCGACGTGATGGTCATTGTGCATACCGTCCAAGGAGAGAATGCTACCGTTGACCTTGAGTGATGCTCCAACATGATCCATCGTGTAGCGTAAATCTGCCTTGCATCTCGATGCACCAGAACCCACCGTGCCACCTCGGACCTGTGCATCTCGGCCAAGATGAATCCCATCGGTTCGCAGCAATCGCCCTTCGCCAATATGGTTGATGACTACGTCGTTGATATGGCAAGCATCCCCAAAGATACCTTGGCGCAGGAATCCTGTCCAAGCAGCATTGCCTGAGATTCGAGTCACCATTTCCAATTCTGCAAGTTCACCGACATCGACCAGTAAGTGCAGAGCACAAATTTCGCCGTTGCATTCGATGTCCAGCAGTACAGGTTGGCTGGGTTTTGCCTTTCTAGCGACTCTTAGTACTACGGCATTCCCTGCAGACATTGCTTGAATGAATTGGGTACTCACATCCTTTTTGCCGTTAAGGCAAAGTCGTTCTAGATCTTCTTCGGTCGCAACCTCCAAGGTGACGCCTGCGGGCTCGGTCGAGCCATCGAGTGAGCGCAATTCAATCACGGCACCCTCAGCCTCAGGAACATCCGAAAGTTCACCGCCAGGGTGTATTCGATGCCAAGGCGT
>DAVT01000110.1:0-3804 GCA_002505685.1 Euryarchaeota archaeon UBA501
TGTAGATGTGCGACTGCTCGCCACCCATCTGATTCAACGGGGTGAATCTGCACAAAAATTCAGAGAACTTTGCAGTACGGCTCGAATTCCTTTGTCGATCTGGCCTGAGGTCCAATCCACTATCGGAACAGGCACTCCTGCTCTGATTGTCGATTGTTTGGTTGGAGCCGGACCGGGTCGTTCGGGTGTGAAGTTGAGGGGTGACGTTGCCCATGTTCGAAATTGGTTGTCAGAAAGTCGAGGCAAGCAGTCCCCAGTTCTCGCTTGTGACATGCCAACAGGTCTCGGGGGGCCGGATGTCATCCCGGCAAATGCCACGGTGACATATCATGCCGAAAAGTGGTCATTGAGAAATGTCGATGGTAGCATCCAACCCGATGTGGGTGAAATACATACTGCGAACCTACCTTGGTCAGCCCGCGTCGAAGATTGTGGCCCTGGTGATGTTCGAAGACATCCTCCAATCAAAGTGGATGCTCGCAAAGGAGACCGAGGGCGCTTGCTAATCGTCGGCGGAGGTCCCTATCACGGCGCGCCGATTTTGTCAGGTTTGGCTGCCGAGCGCAGTGGTTGTGATCTGGTTCACTTGGCGATGCCTTCCGAAGCGGTTGAGCGTGCTGAGTGGCCCCTATCATTGATTCCAGAAGAGATCCCAGACACCACGCATATCACTCCTCTTTCGGTTGCTGCTATCTTGAATCGAGTGCTAAATGGTCGAGGTTGTCAAGCGGTTCTAATCGGACCCGGATTGGGGCGTGAGGGTGAGTCGATTGAAGCCGTTCGCGAATTGATTGAACGATTGATTGAGTCCAATGTCCCCATGGTCATCGATGCGGATGCCATCCGCGCTCTACCATCACATGAATGGCCCGCGGGGATGGTTGGCGTGGTGACACCACACAGTCAAGAGATGGCCCATTGGTTGGGTGCATCAGATCCCGTTGAAATTCTCAACATCCGTGCTCGCCGTGATGGTATATCCCGTGTTGTAGAAGATGAGTCATGTGTCATCGTTCGTACAGGTGCAGAGGATGAATTGTGGGCACCCGGAAATCGCCACTGCTTTGCTGCAGGTGGTCACGCACGTATGTCAGTTGGCGGTACTGGAGACTTGTTGAGTGGTTGCATAGCGGGATTGATCGCTCAGGGAATGAGTCCCTGGGCCGCCACACGGTTGGGTTGTGCCCTACTCCGAACTGCTGGCGAATCTGCTGCACATGAGTTTGGGCCGGGGTTATCTGCAAGTGATGTTCCAACCCACATTGCTCGAACCTTGGCCAAGTGGACAGGGCAAGCGGTTGACCGTGATGCTTGAGAACGAGAAGCGGTTGGTCGGTTTGTGCCGACCATCAAAGAATGGATTGCAATCGCGGCTTTAATCGCCTTTGTGTTGATTCCAATTTGCTGGCGTTTTTGGCGACGTTGGGATCGCCCATCAAAGGCTGCAGTCACTGAAATGCTACGACGTATTCGGGAGCGTGACACTCGGGAGGCCTTTATTCGCGAGGACGCAAAACATCGTGAACAACAGAGACTCGAAGCTGAAAGAGAGTTGTCTCTACGTAAGGCTCAGGCACCCCAACCGATGGAAAAAACCACACTCGTCTCTGCATTTGGTAACTTGGGCACCGTCGATTCAACGGGAACAGAAGTTCTAGAAAATAGTCCACAACAAAGCACCGAGAACATTGTGGTTCCCGTGGAGAACGTGGATGATTTGGTTGACAGTCTCGACATCGAGGACATCGCAGAAGATGTCATTCCAGAGGCGGCCCCCGTTGCGGTTCAAATCCATCAAGAAACAAATACAGATGAAGGTTCATGGCAAACAACGGAAGAGGATGAATGGTCAGGGGTGGATTGGTGATGATAGAGAACCCAAAAGATCGTGCACTGAGGGCTAGAGATGGCCTCAAATCAGCAAATTATGACATCAAGCGGATGATGCGGGAATACGTTCGCTATCTCGGGATTGCGGTTTTCAATGCCATCTTTTTCTGGACCTTTTACGAGATGATCTATTGGCTAGATCCATTGAATATCTATCCGGCAACAGTGGCTTGGGCCATCGCTTACATCATCGGTTCTTTTGAGGCGCATTACTTGCATCGTAGGTTCACCTTCAAATCAAAGGCGGATTACAAAGAAAGCCTCTATTGGGCATTTGTGGTGTATGGTAGCATTGGAGTCCTGTCGACCATTTCTGAGCACCTATTGGTGTACGTGTTCGATGTTCACCATCGTCTCGCATGGGCTCTCAACATGTGCGCATTTGGTTTCATGATGTTCCTGGGGCTCCGCTTGTTGGCCTTTCCACCTGAAATGGATTCTAGCGAATAGTGGCACCCCCTTGTTTGAAGAGGGCTCGCACGCGCGCGCGTGCGGGGATGGGCGTTATGCTGGGAAATCCAATTGCGCGAATTTCCAATGCAATCTTCAATCTCAAGGCCTCATTCTACAGCAAGGCTGATCTTTCCAAAGACTTCAGTCGCTATTTTGTCGTGGCGTGTTTGAATTCAGTTTTCATGTTCGCAGTCTACCAGTTACTGTACTGGTGGGACCCTCTGAACACATACACTGCTGAGTTTGCATGGTTCTTTTCATTCGTCATTGGCACCATTGAAGCCCACTATGTCCACCGGCGTGTGACCTTCAAATCCAAGGCAACATACGGTGAGAGCTTGTATTGGATGTTCTTCGTCTATACCATCATCGGAATTTTGTCGACTCTCACCATTTCCGGATTGATTCGAACATTCGAGGTACAATATCAGTTGGCTTGGGTCATCAACAACATTCTGTTTGGTTTGGTGTATTTTGCAGGTCTTCGGCTATTGGCATTCCCTCCAGAAGTCGATTCTGAGGCCAATGAACGTCCCTCAGATTGAAGAGGCTTCTGCGCGCGCGAGGCGGTATGTTCCAGCGTCCACGCGGTACCCGCGACTTCGGTCCGGCCGAGATGGCACGCCGCACAACCCTTGAGAGACTGTGCGATGAACAGGCCGCACGACATGGATTCTTGCGAGTGGCCACACCTACATTTGAGAGTCTAGATTTGTTTACGGCAAAGTCGGGGGATGCGGTGGTTGGAGAGTTGTATGCCTTTGAGGACAAAGGCGGTCGACCCCTGACGCTACGCCCCGAATTGACCGCTCCTGTGATGCGCATGGTCGCCAATGAGATGCGCTCGGTGCCCAAGCCGATGCGATTGGCATACCATGGCTCCTGCTTCCGCTATGAGGAATTCAAGACGGCTCGATATCGTGAATTCTGGCAATACGGTTGTGAAATCGTGGGCGCCTCTGGCCCACTCGTCGAGGCCGAAGTCGTGGCTTTCGCCATCTCTTTGATGCGCGCCGCCAATGTCGCTGATTGGACGATGAAGATTGGACATGTGGGCATTCTCAATGATCTTCTTGCTGGGCTGGATGTAGCCGAAGACAATCGAAGAGATGTAATGCGTCTGCTCGACAAAGGCGAATTTACAGGTTTGACCGGCAAGGGAGTTTCTGCAGATGCAGCCGCCAAGTTGGAGGCATTTGCATCCCTTTCAGGTGGCAGTGATGTCATCCCAGCAGCCCGGGTCATGCTGGAGGAAATGGGCGTGGCAACCGAGAGTTTGGATTCTCTTGGCGAAATGATGGGCAGTTTGGAAGGACTGGTACCCAACATGCCTGCAACCAGTATCGACCTCACTGTGGCTCGTGGTCTGGATTACTACACAGGTATGGTGTTTGAATTCGAAGTCGCTGAACTTGGAGGAGAATCCCAAGTTCTCGGAGGAGGCTCTTACCGCTTGATGCA
>DAVT01000110.1:4154-4704 GCA_002505685.1 Euryarchaeota archaeon UBA501
TGTTGTGGATTTGGACTTGGATTTGACCGAATTCTCATCGCTCTGGAAAAGCAAGCGGAACGCTTGGGTCGCAACGAAGTGGTTCCCGGAGAATCCGCTGGACCAGGCAGTTTGGCCGTCATACCGTTCAAGGTAGAAGCCAGCAATGTGCTAGGATTGGTGGCAGAACTTCGTGAATCAGGCGAACGTGTCCTGCTTGAACTGCGTCAACGCAACTTGGGTCGCTCGATGGGCTGGGCGGACAGTGCAGGAGCGGCGTTTGCCCTGATTGTGGGTCCGCGGGACTTGGAGGCAGGAGAAGCCACAGTCAAGCGAATGTCAGACGGCCAAGAAGCCCAATGCAAACTTAGTGCTGGCGCAATTGCTGAGGCACTCGCTAGTTTGCGAGATTGATTCACTCTTCGTCTTCGTTTTCACGAAGTAGAGCAGCAGCAGCCAATCCGCCGATACCCACCATTGCGGTGAAGCCGGGTAGCAGGCCACCGTCATCTCCACCGCCACCCATGCCATCATCACCGGTCAGTTCTTCGACAGCGGTTTGATTCAGAAT
>DAVT01000137.1 GCA_002505685.1 Euryarchaeota archaeon UBA501
CAAATCCCAATTCGAAACATCGGGATCAAGTTCACTGCTACTGAATGCCAGAATCTCATATTCCCCGCCAGATTCTTCACTGATATCATCGAGATAATTGCCAAACAGTGCACTGTATCCGGATAAAATTACAACGGCGAAAATGACCAAAGAAAACATGCCCATGGTCATGGCAGTTCGGAACGGTGTCGCCATCGGGTAAGCCAGACTTGTGGGCAAAACTGCAGCAATCCGACCGGAAAGTGGAGCGATGAGGCGCGAGAAGAATCGGGTGACCAAAGGCGCTAGACTGGTAAGCAGTAGCACACCAGCAGCAACCAGGAAAATGCCCATGATGATGAATGAAAATGGACCTTGCTCCCAATCGGAACTGATGGGGTCGCCCTTCCAACCCCAAGCGATCATGGACAAACTAAGCGTGGATAAAATCAGGCGAGGGAGTACAACTGGGCGATGGAAACGCATGCTTCCAATGGTCACATCTTCTGGCAATATGGCGCCTAGAATCCAGAAGGCAGGAGGGACCAAGCCCAGCATCAACGTGAATCCACCGAACAACCACCATGCGTGACGAGTTCCTTCAATGGGATCGCCAATCATGAATGCTAGAGCGAAACTGCCCAGTGATGTGAATCCGAGGAACAAAGTGATGAGAATTGACCACCAAGGCAAACTTCCGCGATACCGTGTGGGAATACTACGAATGGCCGCGACGACGTTCATTCGACTAATCCAAAGAGATGTAGTCCACAACGTTGACCAAGTCACAAGGAAGCCCGCGACAAAGCCTGCCAGCAAACTTTGGAACGACCAATCAAACACAACATTCCAAGACAGTGTATCTTGGAACGATGCGGACATGAATTGCATTAACACCCAGGCGACACCAACGCCCACAAAAGAGCCGGCCGCGCTCGATATCATCCCCAGTAGAGCCCCTTCTTGTACAAACAAAACTCGTAGATCATTGCGCTGCATTCCTATCGCTCGAGCCATACCCATCTCGGATTTTCGCTCATCTGCAAGCATGACGAAGATGTTCATGACCAGCAAAATCCCCGAAAATATGACGAAAGAGCCGAAAATCAGGAAAAGCATAGAGAAATTTTCTCCAGCATCTTCAGTGGCCTCAATTAGCCGTAGCTTAATCGGGGCGACGTTCAATTGAGTTGAATCTAGATCTGCTTGGAAGTCAGCCCATTCCTCAATATCTGCTAGGGCGATATCGAATACGGCTGGATTAATGAGCCCCGGTCCCACGATAATGACCATGCTTCTCGAACCGTTGCTACCTCCTGCAAGGGTCTCGGCATCTGAGATTGATACCAATCCAAATGTCATGTCAGCAAACGATGGCTGCCCAGGGGGAGACGGGAGGCTCAGGGTTGCATCGTCCACGAGTAAACGCTCCCCTTCCCATTGGCCACGAATCGCAGGTAGATAGCCGCGCAGTCGCACGGAATCCCCCTCGCTCAATGCTAGAGTTTCTCCGGCCCAATCAGAAACATGAATGTAGCCACTATCGACATCCGGGAACCCCATGGTGTTGCAGCCTTCGCATCCAACAACAGTGAGTGGTACACGATTGATTGTATCGACTTTGATGCGGGATGGAAGCCGTCCGGACAAGTTACCTTCCTCGAGAATCGCAACACCATTTCCCGTGGTGACGATGAGTCGATTCGCATCGATACTGAGTGCTGCATTATCCGTGTTAGCAGCAGGTGGCAAGTCTATTCCTAAAGCGTTGAACTGCACTCCATCCCATGCCCAAAGGCCCGAATCTTCAACCCAAATCGCATCTTGGCTGTGAGCCACCACTGTGCCATTTGGAAGACCCAGTTGCCAAGAAGGCGTTGTTGTGCCGGAATTTAGGTGATACAGAGATTGCCCTTGTATAACCCATGTTGCTCCCATATGCTCGAACAAGTCCCTACGCTCTGAAGCATCATCCACGCAGTTCATCGATTCGGGAGTAATTCCAGTACAGGTCTGGCTACCCAGAATATCACCGATTGTGATCACGATTTCATCATCGTCGATTGCGAGGGCAACGGTCATTGCGGAACCGTCGTCAACCAACTGATGGCTCGACCAATTTTCCAACGATTCCGAAGAATGCAACCAAACATTGCCCTCCTCTTCTTCCAATGCGAGTGAAATCCTGTTTTCAGTGCCTAGAGTTTCACAATTGCCGAGACAAAATTGTGCTAAAGCCTCAACCGAATGACCTTGCAAGTGATTTTCATCTGGCGCATCGGGGGCCAAATCGATGTGCCTTAAGCCATCTGAATGAGCGATTAGGGCAGACTGGTTGCCCAACAATAGAATGTCGCGAATCGATTCATCATCCACATCATCTGGCGTCCAAACCCACCACTGCCCATCTGCCTCCTGAAGCGATAGACCCGACGCAGTGGCATACCAATCCCAATCATCTGTTTGCTCGATTGAGAATATGGAAGAAGATGCCAACCCGGATACATTCAGCCATTGTTGGGCTATGTTGTACAACGGGACCTGGAGCAATTCTACAGATTCTAAGGAAAAATTTGATTCATTGACAAGTGTGGTCAAATTTGCCACTTCATTTGACTGCAGTTGCCCGATTCCGGTGGTTCTTGCCACAGCAATTACTCCAGATTCAGAGTCACTTTCAATGGTAAATCCTGCATCTTCTGCGATTAACTTCTCATTGACTAAATTCTTGATATCTGAACGCAGTTCATCGTTACCATCACCTTCCACTGCGATGCCCAAATGTGTCACAATCTGCTGATTCCCCGTGATTTCTTGTGCTTGAGAGAGATTCGTAAATAGCAAAGGTTGGCGGCTATTGCGGTGACCAGTATTGATATCTGAAACGATTGCTTGTACGGTTAGATTTGTGTCACTGCGGACAAGTCCTTCTTCCAAATCGATATCGATCCAATGGATTTCAATGGAGGAACCTACCGTTGCTTCGATGCTATCTGCGAGTTCTTCATTGATGACGACATTGCCTTCCGTAATCTCTGCGTATCGGATTCCATCTACCCCTCCAATCGGGTCAAAACCACCCCGATTGGACAAGTCTGGGTCGAAAGCGTACCAAGTGGCAATCGGCTCACCGAGGCCCGCAAATTGTACAGATGCACTCATTTGTAAACCGGTTCGCGCACCTTGAATCTCGTTCCAACTAAGGAGTTCTTCAGCGATTTCATGAGCTCTTGTTTCGTTCCACTCAGTGGGCAAACCTGTCGATTTGTCATTGCCTTTGATGAAATAGTCAGTATCCCCAAGTGGGGCCAAAAACTGCTCCTCCATCGTCGCATCAAGGCTATCTCCAATCACAAGAGAAGAGGTCACAATCGCTGAACCTACGAGCAATCCAAGAACGACGAGCGCCGTATTGCGTTTCCTTCGAACAAGGTTATTGCGAGCCATGACCGACAAAATTCGATGGCGGCTAGAGAGGGTCCACTGGAGGGTAGACCACACCAATAGTCCTGATATCGTTGATAGACCAAATAGTGTGAAAGTTTCTCGCAAACTACCATCATAGCCGGACCACTGTAAGGTTGCGACCAATGCCGTCGTCAAAATGGCCAAAATCGATGAAATCACCCGTTTCTCGAGTGTCCATTGACCTGCCAGTGACATGAAATCCCACCCTATTCTTCTTCGGAGCGATTGTCTTCGATGATTCGGCCGTCTTGCATCACCAAAATTCGTGAGCATCGTGCTGCGATTTCAGGGTCATGTGTTACCAGCATCATCGTGACATTGCGCTCCGAATTTAGACGCAAAAGCAAGTCGATGATTTCGTCACTGGTTTTCGAGTCGAGGTTGCCGGTGGCCTCATCAGCGAAAATGACTGCTGGATTGTGTACGAAAGAGCGGGCAATCGTAACTCTCTGTTGTTGCCCACCAGATAATTCGGCTGGTAAATGGCCACCTCGATCTTGTAAACCAACTGCTTCAAGGGCCTCAAGAGCCCGTGATCTCGCCTCACCGGGTGATGTACCAGCCATAAGCAAGGGCAGTTCGACGTTTTCTACCGCGGTCAAGACTGGGAGCAAATTGAACGATTGGAAAATAAAACCCAGTTGTGAACCCCTCAGGGCAGTAAGGTCATAATCGGACAACTGCGACAATGGGTTCCCTTGGATTAGCACTTCTCCTGCTGAGATTTCGTCCAATCCAGATAAACAGTTCAGTAGAGTTGTTTTCCCACATCCACTGGGTCCCATAACTGCAACCATTTCGCCAGGCTTCAGTGTCACGCTTACCTTTCGTAAAGCTTCAACGCGATTCGTACCAGTATCGTATACCTTCCACAACTCTCGCGCTTCGAGTACTGTCGTCATACTACACTCTGGGTAGAGCAAGGATATAACACTCCGTCTATAGCGGACCGCTAATGAATCAGCATACACTGCTGTTTTTCGGGCCACTGCGCGACGAATTCGGAGTGTCCGAGATGGTGATCGAGATGCCTGAAAATTGCGACGTGGGGCACCTATTGGTGCATTTGGATATCGATTCGAATCTCGTCAAAGTTGCCGTTAATGGGGCAATCGTGCCCGTTTCAACAAAATTGCCCATGGATTCGGAAATTGCTCTGCTTCCACCTGTTTCAGGCGGCTAATCAAGCGCAATCTTGAATGGGGGCATTCTCTCAGGGGGGTTCGGTAAGCGCATGGCATTCGGCACACAGGAACTCGTAATCGTACTCGTCGCCTTCTTCGTTTTGTTTGGTGCAGAGCGGTTGCCAAAACTCGCTCGAGCGATGGGTCAAGCCAAAGGAGAATTCCACGAAGGATTGGCCGATATCAAGAAGGCCGGCGATTTAACCGGAGAGGATTTGGATCGAGGTGGTCGTACTGAAACCGCTGAATTGGCTGAAAAAGCTGGAGATTCAGATGTTGAAATCGAAGGGAAAACACCCGAAGAAGTCGAAGAAGAAATGTCCGAATAACCAATTGGAAAATTAAATTTTCAATTGGTTTTTTCCGATTTCAATTTGAGCGCTGAACCACAATCGGGGCAAACTTCACCTTGCGTGTGAATCAAACCACAACCCGTACACACCAGAACATGTGTTCGCACTTCCTTGACACCATCTTGTATCACACCCCGCCATGGATGGTTGATCGATTCACAGACATTCTGCATACGATAATCGTCGGTAACCAAGGGAAGGGACCTTGAAAGTGCCAAAGCAAGTACCTCAAGGTCAACATTGGAAAGACCACTGTAGTCACCTGTTCGTTGACTAATTTCCTTAGCCAACTCGATAGCAGAGGGGGATGGTGTCACGAATTCCGGCCCCTGCGCCTCAATTAGAAGGTGCCTTGCTGGAGAAAGCCGCTCGACTTCAGACAGTTGGCTAGATGCACAAACTCCACCAACCAGCATTTCAAGAGGCCATGTCAGCAATGCCGCGGTGTCGAGGACCTCCATGGTGGTGAGGCAGCATGGGCGTGACATCAGCCTTCCGACCCGACGATAATGGGAAAGGGTCATGCCTAGAATCAGTCGCCTAGCCCACATGGGCCTGCTGCCAAGTGGTTTCTGGGAAGCGTGGGACACCTACGTACAGTGGTCTCTCGACCTTGGTTTGCCTGGCCTAGGGATTCTGTCATTCACTGAAGCCGTGATACAGCCCATTCCGCCAGAAGCGTTGACTTTGCCAATGTTCATTGACGCACAGGGTGATCCGTTTGCAATTTTCCTGATCTGGGCAGTTGTCACACTCACCAGTGTTGCCGGCGCTATGCTTGGCTGGTGGTTCGGCAAGGTGTTTGGCAGAAGTGTGGCTGAGCGTTTCATCAACAGAAAACATATCGTCAGGTTGGACAATCTCATTGATCGATATGGGACTACAGGGATGTTCATCGCTGCAGTTTCCCCCATTCCGTACAAGGTTCTCGCTTGGATTGCTGGAATGGGTGAAATGGATCGACGTCAGTTCATCATTGCTGGTTTATGGGGCAGAGGTTTGCGGTTTGGCGTCCAAGCCATCGGGATTGGACTGTGGGGGGACGAATTGTTGAGTTCTTTGGAAAATCCAATCATTTGGGTGGCTTTGACTGTGATTGCATTGCTGGTTTTTGTCCCAGCAATTCGTTGGTGGGAAGGGCTATTGGATGAGGAAGAATGACCGAACGCCTCATCAACACGAATGACTGCCGAGGCTTGTTGCTCGTGTGGTGTAGCCAGGCCCATCATGGTGGGTTTTCATCCCGCTGACCCGGATTCGAATTCCGGCACGAGCACTTTTCGACCTCCTAGTTCTGCGCGATGTATGGCAGATTATTGTGAGGACATTGTCTGCCATTGTGGGTTCCGCGGCAAAGCGGTCCCTCGTCGACAACATATGGAATGTCCACGTTGTGGCCATGTTGTCGAAGCATGTTGTGAAGGTGCGCCCGTTTGGGAATAATTACTGGCGCTCGCGATATGATGCCAAAAGCCCACTCAACAACATGCCAAGGACGATTCCTACGCGTAAACCCTGATCGTAAGCACCCTCGCCTGCAAGATCGCGAAAGGAGAAGGCGAATGCAACCGTAATGGGACCTCCAAGGAAAACAAAACGCACCAACCACTTACGAAATGTAGGTGCTTCACCAATCGGGCGTAGAGTCACGGAACCCTTTTTCATTAGCAATTCCCAATTGAGTTCGCGTGTCACGCCTCGCAATCTATCAATTACCATGGGTCTAATTTTTGGAACTGTTTTCGATTTCAAACCTCGCCCTGTGATAATCCGAACACGACCCACCCATTCCCTTGATGCTATGATTTGGTCAACAACATAGCGAGATTGCTTTACATCTAAATCATGCAAATCTACAGTCATTACACCTCTATCTCGCCTAACGTGGGTTGAAATTAGCCAAGGTCGTTCTTCAGCCCAGGGCAACGAGGATGAGGATTCTTCAACCGATTGTAAACGTGCTTGGAGGCGATCCAGTGGGTCGATTTCTACTGCAGCTTCCGCCAATTTACGATTGCGCTCAACATATCTTACAGAAGTGTAGCAGAGCAATACAATCGCAGTGACACCCCCCGCGATGCCACCCACTTCAAGAGCACGATTAAGGTTGGATACATCCATACCATTGGCAAAGATGTACATGAAGAAAGACATGGTTCCAATCATTAACCCCAGCACTGCTGACAAAGAAAACAAATCCCTGACGCGCAGTTCGGTCATGTTGGCCCCTAGAAGACATTGGCTATGAAAGAGGTGGCACAGAAGTCGATAGTAAACACATTACAGGGTATTCAACTCGCAGCGACATGGAACCTCCTTTTCGCAATGGCTTGGAGGATCGGAGTCGAGAAAAGAAAGTAGGCAGATGGGTCTTTGGAATTGCTGCATTCTACTGTGTTTCCATGTTTCTCGTACCCTTCCTAATGCCAGAGGGAAGTGTTCCTGAACTTTCTGGCCGGGCCAATGCGTTCGACTATGCAAATGAAGACGGTTGGGGGAATCAAAATCATCGTGAGGGGGGCAAGATGGGGCATAACCAGAGTGCTCATGG
>DAVT01000112.1 GCA_002505685.1 Euryarchaeota archaeon UBA501
GCGGATGAAGACCCATTGGGAGACATTTGCAATGACAACATCGACAATGACTTCGATGGTTTGGTCGATTCTCAGGATAGTGACTTCGATGGTGATGCCAATTGTGGTAGCAATGATGACGATGGAGATGGTGACATCGACGAAGACCGAGATGGTTGGGATACCGACAACGATGGAATGTCTGATGGATGGGAAGTTGCCAATGGATTGAATGCAACCAGTGCATCAAACGATGATGGCATGTTTGGTGACCCCGATGGAGATGGTTTGGTCAACATTTACGAATACATGAACCCAACTTGGGATACAAGCAACAATGGTGTCTATTATTTCCAACCAGGGCCACCCAATACACAACGCACAGAGACCATTTCTCCTTGCAACCCCGTTCTTGCAATTGGCCCGGGTGGTTGTGCAACATTGACGGCCGAAGTCGATACTGTGTTTAACACCAATCCATTGCTTGCGGATACTGATGGCGACGGCTTGAACGACTCACACGAAGCCCTCATTTTGTTAACTGATCCGACTGACCCTGATACCGATAGTGATGGTATCGATGATGGTGTGGAAGTCAATGGTTTGTATGGAAACCCACCTCAGGCGAGTGACCCCCGAAATAACAACACTGATGGTGATTTACTCGATGATGGTGATGAGGACAAGAACGGCAACGGACTGATTGACGCCAACGAAACTGACCCCACCCGACGGGAAGATGCGGGTGATTTCGATAATGATGGAATAGAAAATTGGGAAGAAAACCTATCCTGTACTCTTTGGGATGTATACGATTCAGACTTTGGTGGTGTTGGAGATGGTGATGAAAGAAATTGGTCACACGGGACGGACCCCTGTGATTCATTCATCGATTTCTCATCCCTCATTATATCCTATGATCAAAGTTTACAACGACTGACATTGGCCAATTCATCCGGATTCAATCCCAATGGTGGAACGGGGTATTACAACGATTCTAATGGCCAACATACGTCTTTTGCGTATTCCGGGATTCAATCAAATATTCTCCTAGGTGTTGCACTTTCTCCACCTGCTCAAACCACCGATGCGGTCAGTAAGAATGGGTCATGGTGCCATTATGATGCAGTCAATACTGGAACCATCGGTTCAACTCAGAGGCATTGTGATGATGACTACGAAGATTCAGATGGAGACGGCCTTGCTGATTGGCAAGAACTCATGGGGACATTTGGTTTCACCTCTTTACCCACTGATGTCGATTCTGATGGAGATGGTGTCAATGACTACGATGAAGTCATGGCAGGTACCGATCCGATGGAGGCCTGTCACAATAATCTCGATTCGGATGGAGATTTATTGAACAATTATTTCGAAAATACTACCGGTTGTCCTGTTACATTCATTCCTGGAATTATTGGAAATGGGAGTGTGGATACATACGTTACAGGTTGGGATACTGCAGATACCGATGCTGGTGGAGTTTGGGATGGCCAAGAGTACATTGATGGTACCAATCCAACAGTTGGCAATGCCGCAGATGACCAAAATCCGGTAGATACAGATGGAGATGGTATCCCTGACAGTGTAGAGAACATCACGGGAACAGACTGGCGAGATCCTGATACAGATGGTGGCGGAATGATTGATGGTGACGAATGTCCACCTCCTCTTTGGGTGATGCTTTGTCAAGGAGGGAATTTCAATCCACTCGATCCGTCCGATGATATCGTCCAAAATGAGGTCGTTTTCTATGCCAACAACTCGACCTTTGGCGTAGATCAAAATCTAGACAGGTTTTGGCGGGTGCATACTTTCGACGCCTATACTGGTGCAGCTTACGGTAAGAACGCTACAACCCAAAATTTGTACAACCCAATGCCTCAAGGATTCACCAATGAACAATGGATTGCAAACAATTCATTCCACAATTCAACAGAGAGTTGGTCCATTGAATTCATCGATCCAATTCAGAACGCAAATCTCCCCCACCCTTATGCCACGACTGGTGTCATGGGCTGGGCGGATACGCTGGCGAATCTGAGCCACGGCAATATCTCACATGACATCAAAGTCCAAGATGCCGGTGTTGTCGGTATGTTTGTTGATGCGCCCGAAATTTGGTACGATACCAGTGAACTGGATTTGTCCATTCCTTACGCGGGCGCGGGCACGTACGCGACCGAGGTGCCCAACGAATTCACCGACCCGACTCATCCCTACTCGGAAGTTCTCAACATCACAGAAGATGTCATTGCTGCGGCTGGAGCAGTCAGTGCTTACGACAAAGCACTAGCTCTCCAGCAGTTCCTATTGAACGGAAATGCAACGCATGAGTATCTACGCAACTATGATGGCAGTGCATTACCGATAGGAGAAGATTTGACATTCCATTTGATTGCTGCATCCAAAGAAGGTCGATGTACCGAATTTGCGACTGCATTCACAACCATGCTTCGCCTTGCGGGCCTTCCTGCTCGAAAGGTCAGCGGATACCATGGAGGATATTGGAATGGCCAAGGATACACAGTAGCGGGTGTACACTCCGATCATTGGGCTGAAGTGCATCTTCAAACCAGCCCTGCTGGTAACTCTTTGGACATGGGATGGGTCCCATTCGACCCATGTCCTGCCGCGGCTCCAACTCAAATCGTCAACGAAACTTGGGAGCCACTTACCGTTCATCGAAATCACTCTACTGGCTATATTTGGCTCAATGGTACACTAGAGTTTACTGAGAATAATACAGCGATTGACAATCACACAGTTCGGCTTTATCTGATGCCCCCGTCAGTCGCATCTCAGAATCCAAGCCTAGGGGCGACTGGTCCACGTCAATTGGGGACTACGATGACTGGCACACTAGGGAACTTCAGTCTGCGCGGCATCCCTGCCGAAATCATCGACCCCGGTTACGGCTCATTGGTTGTTGAAGTGGTTCAAAGAGGATATGTTGAGCAGTCGTACAAGACATTCTCTTGGACAATCAATGTTACAGATACTCTGAATATCACTCAAGACACACCCTCTATACCGGGTGAACCGATTGTGGGTGCTGGCACAACAACGTTGGTTTCCGGAAATGTTCAATGGGAGAACGTACCCTTACTTGACCCCAGTGATGTGGGCCCCCTCATCCTGTTCATGAATTATACCAGCACAGTGGATGGCGCAGTATCTATGCAAACCACTGTAGGTGAAGATGGGTATTACGAATTCAATGTCACCTTGGATGAAAATGAGGGTATTGGTCTTCTACCGGCCGTCATCGAATTCCCTGGTTGGCATGAGGATGGTTTGCATTTGCTATCCCCTCCGACATACCATGCGTTACCAAGTACATACAATTTGAATTTCAACATCAGTGCCGCTCCGAACCTCACTGCGACATTGGAAGGTCCAGGTTTGAACGATTCGTTGCTCTCTGTCGATGAGAATTTGTACATCAATGGGACCATTCTATCACGGGGCCAATCCGTGGTCCCAATGGAAGGTACACTTTGGCTACAGATGCGAATGAACGGCTCATCAGGACCGATGGAGAACATCACTTCGTGGACTCTGAATTCTTCGTCATGGTCGACAAGCCCGGGTAATTTCAGCTTTGTATGGAACTTCACAGTTGCAGATGCGCAAATGCTTGACCCTGGATTCCTCGACGTGGAACTGCTATTCATTCCCGATGTCCTCGGGGCCAGTGATACAGCCGGTTTACAAGATGCAGCACTCGCTGCGAATCTCAGTTATGGTTTGCAAACCATCCTCAATATTGAATTCAATATTGGAGCACTACAACGTGGCCAAGATGCAACCTCAAGTATCGGTTTGACTGATCATCGAGGCAATTACGTCTTACCTGCCAATGGTACCTATGTGTCTGAATTCAACGGGTTGACCATTGCCACCAACAATTCAGTCGATGCTGAGTCAGGCTCACTGATTATCGATTGGGTGCCTGACCCGTCAACTCCTGTTGGGGATTATGTGTGGTATACCAATTATACTACAAGCACTCAGTGGTACAAAGATGCCAACAACCAAGGTGATGTTCGAATTACAGGTCTCATCATCATCAGTTCGACTCTATTGACTGACTGGGTTCACATTGGAACGACGACCTATATCACTGGAGACATTCAGGATGACTTTACCAACAATCCTATCACTGGAAATCAGACTACACTCATATTTGAGTTTGAGATACCTGGAGTTGGACCAAACGATCCAATGGGCAACCCTCCACCCCCAACCCTAATTCCAATTGGTTCTACTCCAGTGAATACAACCAATGGACAGTACAATATGTCATTCGTAATGCCAACCAACCTTCCCGGTGGGATTTGGGATGTCATTATCTCTGCAGATTTCGCTGCCGGTGCACCACCAGGTGGAGCATACTACAATTTGGAAGAACCTCATTCTTTCCAAATCGGTTGCGAATCTGAGGCTACACTCTTGGTCAACAATTCAAATGTTCTTGTCGAGGTAAACAATGACTTGGAGCTGGAAATAGATGTCAAGGATGTAGCGGCATTCTACTCTGAGCCAGCACCCGGTTTGGAAGATATGCAAAATATCACATTGGCAGGAGTTGAGGTATTCTGGGATGCCAACGGAGCCAACACTTCATTGGGTACAATAGCAACAGGTTCTGATGGAAGGGCTACGTTAACATGGACCGTGCCATTGCAACAGGAACCTGGATTCTACGATGTTTGGATTGTCATGTATGATGATCAAACCGATACATTGTCCACCAACAATGGTGCGAGGTACACTGGCAATGACACGATGGCCAATGTCACCGTTCAAGTCGTCAGTTCAGTTGTCTTTGACCCATCTGTCCCAGCCTCAGTTGTCGCTGGAACCAATTTCCAACTTTCCGGTGAAATTCAGGATTCTGTAAATGCATCTCGACCATTCTCTGGACCCGTTCGAATTGATGTTTTCTGGCTTGACGAGCCTGATGAATTGCTCGCATCTGGTTTTACCACTGCTGTCAATGGCACATTCAATCTGAGTGTCAACTCGGACCCTGAACTCGATGGAATAAACAGTGGTAATCACACACTTGTTGTATCCGTGATTGAAGGTTCAAGTCCATTCTACCTAACTGCTACTGGGTCGCAAGAAATCTTGGTTATGGGTGTCACAGACTTTGACCAAACCACACCGATTTCGGGCATTGTTGTGAATCGAAACAATTCGATTACTTTCAGTGGTAAATTGGTTGAAACCACCGACTTCGGTTGCGACACATGTAATGGCGCTCCACGCCAACTAAATTTCACAACGGTATCAGCACAATTCGATGATACATGGCTTCCAGAAACTACGACTGATGTGAATGGCAGTGTTGAATTTACCTACCTTATTCCAACATCGCAGCCTTTGGGACCAATCACAATCACATTGCATTTCAATGGCTCTTGGAACCTTCTTTCCGATGCAAGTCCAATCAATACCGTGACCGTTCGGTCCTATACGGTCCTAATTGTTGACACCATTACCGACAATCCGGTTGCGGGTGGAGGTTTCAACGTCACAGGGTCGTTGGTTTCAGACAATGGTTCTGCGATTATCTTGCGTGACGGCTCTCCGATGTTACCTCAGCTGACTTTCGATATTGATGGGTTTACCAACACATTCACTCCGACGAATGGTACCGCTCAAGCCGATGGCTCTTGGTGGGCTTGGATTACGTTGGATGCTGCATTCCCCAATGGTACTCACACCCTCACTGCTGAATATACTCCAACAGTCAACTTCTATGAATTCAGTTCAGGGAACAATACATTTGATAGCCGTGGCTATTCAGTTTTGACAATCACTGCTCCGTTAGATTTGAGTTTGGATAGTCGAACTATACGGGGTGAAAATTTCACTCTGAATATATCGCTAATCGATAATGCAGGAAATCCGATTGAAGGGACGGTTTCAATCGACCCCGTGGGCATGAACCAACCCGTATTCGTTACGACAGATTCCAGTGGTTTTGGCACAGTCGAGATTTCTGTGCTGAATAATACAACAACCGGCCCTCACACGATACTTGCCGATTTCCCCGGAATCAGTGGCACCACTGGAATGGTTGGCGATTCTACCTCAACAAGAATTGTCATCCTAGCACCGACGGTTTTGACGATAGACAGTATCGAAGGAGAACTTATCGCCGGACAATCGCTAATCGTCAACGGAACTTTACTCGATGAATGGGGTCAGCCTTTACTCGACACCGATGGAAATGCAACAGGTGGCGTAATCCACCTTGCGATTGATGGAAACGGTGTGGGCGGAACTTGGTCGACCCTTTCCGATGGTTCAACTGGAGAATTCTCTCTAGTGTACACATTACCTCAGAACATCGAAGCAGGTGGACACGTACTTGAGGTCAGCTTCCTTGGTGGTTATCTATGGGTTGATCCCGTGGGTTCGGGTGATTCCGTGAACCCAGAGTATTATCTCGGGTCTACTGCAAACGCTCAGTTCAACGCAACACAGCCAACCAATATCGAAATACTCGCAGGTGGAGGCGAAATTGATCGCGAACAACTCATCTCTGTGAGTGGTATATTGCTAGATTCAGTTGATCGGCCCGTTGGAAATATGACCATCAGTATCTATCTAGACAATGTGTTCTTGACAAACGTCACAACAGATGAGAATGGAACCTTCGACGTATTCTATCCAGTCCCATCAGACATGACATTAGGGCCAGTCACAATGGATGTCGATTATGAAGGCGCCGCCTTCTATTTGCCTTCAAGTTCAAGTGTGGATTGGCAGGTATTCAGTTCGGTGAATATCGACATTTCTCCGCCTGATGCAGCCGCTGTTGGAGATGTCATATCGATTACAGGCACTGTCCGTGATAATTTGCCAGCCGGATGGATTTCGGGTCACAATGTGGATGTCCGTATCGGTGGCATGCTGGTTGGCAATGCCTCAACCGATGAAAATGGAGTGTGGATGCTGAATTGGACAATTCCCTCCAACATGGAATTGGGTAGCCATTTGATTGAGGTGTTTGCACCTGAGCAAGGTTGGTACCGTAGTGGAGTTGCCAATGAGACCCTTTGGATTGCACACCATTCCGACATCTCGTTGTCAGCGAATGGTGGCGACGCAACACGAGGCTTTGATTGGCTCATCACAGGCAGATTGTATGATAGTGATGTATTGGGCCTCCCAGGTATTGAAAATGCTGAGATCCAAGTGGCTTTAGATGGGGCATCTGTTGCAACATTGACCACCGGTGAAAACGGTAATTTCAGTGTAACTATACCCGTAGATATGTCCAGTACTCGTGGAGACCATATCGTCACTGTACTATATTTGGGCGACTCTTCTTGGTTGGGTAGCGAAAACGAAGTGACCGTTACGACTTGGGCCGATGTCAATGTGCAGATTACCTTTGTATCTGACAATGCAATTCGAGGAGATCAAACACACCCCGTTCGAATCGAAGGCCGCATTGATGAGGTGGGTGGAAATGGAAACACGCTCACCAACCTTTCATTGACCTTGATGACTGGTAACACCACTCTACCGACCTCCAATCTGGTTTGGGACAACCAAACTGGTGGTTTCGTGATTGAGTTTACCGCCGACCGCTTCATGAGCCCAGGCGATATGACGCTTGTACTGACCAGTGAGGAAGACAACGTCCGATATCTCAACACTGCGAACACGAGCGCTGAACTATTCCTACGCGTGCGCGCGACATTTGAGATCAACCCGCAAACCATTACCGTAGGTTGGGGCTCACACTCAATCAATGGGACTGTGACTGTGCGCGACTTCTTCACCAGTCAAGTCATTCCTGGAATTGCCATTGAGGCACATCTACAGAATCAATCTGAGATTGATCCGTTTGAGATGTTCTTGGCAGGATATACCGATGATAATGGCGTTTGGGCCTTTGAGTTCTCGGTACCCGAAAGCTTACCCCCGCTTTCGGATCAAGATAACTGGGGCACATTGTACCTGCAATTCAACAGTTCATCGGCAGAACTCTCTCAGGACAGTCGTGACAATCTTGCTCGCGACTTGTACGTACTCGATTATGAATCTCAGAGTGAACAGGCTGACAGTGTATCCTATTGGGTGTATGGTTTGGTACTGGCAATGGTCATTGCAGCCGGAGCAGGAGCATGGATTTTGTATGCACGACGTCGTGAAGCCATCGATGAATTGGCAGAGATTTTCTCGTACACTGCCGAATTGCTGGCTGCTGGAGACGCGATACGAGAGGCGATTTTCCATTGCTACGAGGAGCTTTGTGGTGTCTTAATGGCGCACGGTCACCTTCGCCGAGACTTCGAAACTGTACGTGAGTTCGAGATGGCGATTCGAAAGGCCATGCCTACCATCAGTGACGAATCATTGACTGCACTTGACAACATGTTCGAGATTGCTCGATATAGCCGTCAGGAACTTGGTGATGAACATCGAAACCAAGCAACAGTGGCACTACAAAGAGCGGTTGCTGAAATACAAAATGCAACGCAGATGCCTGCCAATGCAGCACCACCTGCCTAATCAATCACGGTTGATGTCCAAGATCAGGTTATTGCCACGCCACCCGGCTTGTGCAAGTTGACATCCTGTGGGCAGAGCAAAGGTTCGCGAAAAGTTCACTCCTTCCTCGCCTTCCGCGTGTAACCTGAGAACAGTCGTATCGCCATTCGCCCCGATTTCCAATTGAACACGGTCCTGAATCGCACCCTGCAGTGGGAGTACAAGTGCATCCCCTTCTCGGAATCCGCCGAGGGTTGCAATTGCAGCATCAGCCGTTTGCAAATTTGAAAGTGCAGAAAAGTGCGTTTCGACATCGTCACCCACAGTCTCTAGCAATGTAGCGTGTGCGAGTTGTGTTTCCTGCAAATGGGGTATGTCGGTCAGAAACGCGTCATGGAGATCTGAAGGGCTTGCAGAAAGACCTGCGAGAATGGGTTCAGGTTCAACTTGTTCCCCATCATTGGAGATGCTCACAAGTTCGACAGTTGTCCAATCCACGAGTCTCCCTCAAACGCTCGGCATCATTGGGCGTCCTTGAACCCATCCATGTCCCTAATCCCCTCTTGCAGGTTCAGGATGGCGCTCAAAGAATCGCTTCACCATACGTGTTGTACGCTTTGAATCGTCAGCGGTAAACGTCTGCATAGTTGGCGGTAAACAGGCACGATATTGACCCGACAATAAGCGGTTGTCTAGGAGCAGAATGAAGGCACGATCTTCCGCCTTTCTAATCGCCCGTCCAATCCCTTGCAATACGCTATTCACTGCGGGTTGAAGTACACCATATTTCCAACCCTTTCCACGGCCATGTTTGTTGTCGATGTACTCGCGCAATGCGGTTTGAGGTACTGTTTGCGGTGCAACAGGGATCCCCACACAAATGACTGCATCTAGGATATTTCCTGAATAATCCACACCTTCTGCCAATCGACCCCCAAATACCCCTGCGAGGATAACTTTCGTACCTCCGTCCCGCGCATTGTACAGGTTGCTGATATTTTTGTCAACAATTCGCTTCGACCAGTTTTTTTCTTCGATGGCAATCTTCCTCCCCGGCCAATATCCATCCACAACAATTTCTTCCAACATTCGATAAGATTGGCAAAATATGGCAACGTGTCCAGGAGTCTGCTGAAGAATAGCCTGTATATGTTCGCGAATTTTCCTCGTATTGGCTTCACCTCTCGCAGTGTATTTTGAAGTCACATCTGATGCAATCATCACGGGCCTTCGGTCGGCCATAAATGGTGAAGGGTACGACTGCGCAACCACTGGACGTTCAGGGGGTACGCCGAGTGTTTCGGCGTACATCTCTGGAGGTGTGAGTGTCCCGGACATCAGAATCCCTCCTTGGACTGTGTCCAACACGGATTGGCTAACGATTCCTGGATCGAGCAAGTGTGTTGTGACTCGATGTTCGTTACCTTGGGAGTTGAACACAACGCAAAGAGCAGAAGATTGCTCGTAACGCTCCAGTACATCGAAAAAGTTCGCCAATCGATGCGCATCCAGTTCATCTTCTTCCTCATCATCGGCATCGATTTCAACCGATCGGAGTATACCAATGGCTATCTGTACGTCAAGGTCCTCCTTACTCAATTCCTGTCTCAACATCGACAGAATTTTCCCCGCATCGACTTTTTCTTCGATTGCCTCCCCGATATCTCCTGATTTTTTATTAGAATCACGCAAGGATTGAGTCCAAGTTGAAAACCTCCCCTTGAACCTTTCAAGCGCCTTTTCGCAGTATCTTGAACGGGCGATACTTTCTGAAAACATGGTATTCTCACCCTGTCTCTTCTCATTTGTTTCACAATATTCTTGTAAATTGTAGATTGCATCTCGAATCATTTTGAAATTGAGGTTGAGATTCATACTTCGACGGATTCGGTCGGGCAAATTGTGCGCCTCATCAACAACGATAATGCAGTTCTCAAGTTCAATCCCCATTGAAGGTAGAGATGCCTTTCGCACACTTTCCAGAAACACATGATTGTAATCACAAACCAAAAT
>DAVT01000015.1 GCA_002505685.1 Euryarchaeota archaeon UBA501
TGGGTCAGCAACGATTTCCCCGTCTTCAGGTCCAGCGATGAGAACGCTTCCCTGAGCAGGAGTAGAGGACAGTGTGTACTCAAAATCAATCGCGGGGTGTCTAGCACTGGAGGGGTGTTCACTAGAGGCACAAACGATTGGCATACCGGTGCCAGAAACCACGATGCTCATGTTGGAATTCCCGGCTCTGAGTGCATCCTGAACCAAGGCGGTGATGTTGAGACTGAATACTCGGTATTGGCTATTGGTCACGGCAATGAAATCCCCTGGTTCCCAGTGTCCTCGATCCATACCAAGACCATCCGCTCCAGCAACACTCCAATTGGTTCCAGAATCACTTTGGTTGTACGTCGCATTCGATTCATCAAAATCAGTCAGCAGTCGTGCCGGGTAAAGAATCGTGTCAGTGTCAAACTCACCGGGCCACGAGCCCATTTGTTGACAACGTAGTTCGAGAATTGCTTCGCTAACAACAGCGGTTGTGGGTAAGACACCTCCATTACCAAGTGTCAAATTGAAATTCATCAACATTCGAGAAACTGTGTAATCAGTATAGTCGCTAATCAGTATATTTTCCGCATTTCCATAGTTCAGAGATGGTTGGCTTGAATTGGTTTGTGCATCATATGCCAAAGTATCACCCGCTGATAATAAACGGACAACTGGGGCCTCCTCCAAAGCCGTTTCATTGTCGATTGCCTGCATCCATGTGCTGAATATCATCAAACTCACCATCAGGATTGCACCTGTCGTTGAACTCCAGTTTCTCTCTCCGCTCGTCATGGGCCTCGTTTGCGCACGGCACGAACTACTGTTAAGGAGTTGCGGTGCATCGACCATACTACGTATGGTCAATGCAGACAAAAAAAGTGAGGAAATCACGAGTGGATAGGTTCATTGACGCCCGCCCAAAACACGGCCCGATTCGGATGTCGAAGATGTGGGTTGAGAAGCATCGGCCCAAGACCGTTCGCGATATCCGAGGGCAGGCTGCAACCGTCGAGAGATTGGCTGCATATGGGGAATCAGGGACGTTCCCCCACCTGTTATTTGCGGGGCCACCTGGGACTGGAAAAACAACTGCTGCTCTAGCACTTTGTTCGGATGTATTCGGTGAAAAATCTCGTGACAATCTTCTCGAAATGAATGCCAGCGATGAACGAAAACTCGAGAGCATCAGAACCAAAGTCAAGCAATTTGCTCGAACCAGTCCCTTGGGTGCTGATTTCAAAGTGATTTTTTTGGACGAAGCAGATGCGTTAACTGCAGATGCACAAGGTGCACTGAGGCGAATTATGGAGCAATATGCAGAAACATGCCGCTTCATTTTGTCCTGTAATTATTCTTCAAAAATCATTGAACCAATTCAATCACGTTGTGCAGTCTTTCGCTTTCGACCGTTGGCGGATGATCAAGTGAGGATGCAAATCCAGTCAGTAGCGAAATCGGAAGGCATCAAATTGGACGATGACGCTTGTGAAGCCATCGTTCATGTGAGTTTAGGCGATTTACGCAGAGCGATAACCGCCCTACAAGTGAGTGCGAGTTTAGATTCGCACGTAACCCGTGCACTGATCTATGAGACAACTGCAACCGCGCCTCCCGAAGAATTGCATGGTTATTTGCTAGCGTGCAAGGAGGATGGGTTTCACCCAGCACGCAGACGTTTGCGAGGTATTCTAGATCAATTTGGATTGGCGGGAACTGATTTGGTTAACCAATTGCATCGAGCACTTTACGACGCAGAGTTCCTGAGTGAAAGTCAAAAACTCGAGATGACTGAAATGATGGCTGAAGTTGATTTCCGTTTGGTAGAAGGAGGCGGTGAAGCTCTCCAACTTGATTCCATGACCGCTTCAATTTGTTCTAAATTGGGTTGATTACGCCCAAGATGAGACCAACAAATCTGCATGTTCGCGTGTCGCATCTTGACACAGGGAACTCGCCTTTTCTCTCAGGCGTGCTTCATGGGTTTGTGACTCAATTCGCGCCCTCCTTGAGGCCCGAATCCAAGGGGCGAGTGGAGTCCAGCAAAGCATATCGGCAGCAACTCCCATATTCCCTCGCATGACTCGGTTGGCCATATTTTCCATCATTTCTGTCAGTCTTTCCAGTGTGTGTTCGTTCAGCATTTTGCATCCCTCTCTGTAATTTACAGGCCGGGCATCCGAACCACCTTCATTTGCATAAGAGTGCTAACTGAATGAAAATGAAAGTGTAGCAGTACACCGAATGCATGCGAAAGTGATCATGTTGTAATCACAAATCGATGGGTCTCAGTTTCCATCAAGTCCCAAGGATCTCCCTCTTGTGACAATTCGATTTTTATCGTGTATGAATTGCCTGTGTCAAATGAGACTCCATCGAGTTCAAGCAAAATGGCGACGTCGGTCGGTTTGGTTGCAACTGACGATACGTTCTCTGAATAATTACTCCAATCAACTTGCATTGAACTGGCAGTTCCTGTTTGATTCCATCCCGTTTGTCCAGAGCCAGTCCATGTAATCTCCACCACAACATTGACGCTTCCAGCATCGATATTGTCGCGTACTGCGAATGCAAGTGCAAGATTGCGGCTACTCAAATTGTCGGCAGCGGAAAAATCACCCAACTTCTGATTCCAATCTGGGTCATCCAAATCGACGAATTTGACTTGCTCTGCCACCTCCGGTGGTGATATGTCGGCAAGGGGTGGGTTCACGAGTATGAAACAAACTGCAAGCCAGGTAAATGTATACAGAAACGATGCCCGAAACCAATTTCCAAACGTGTACCGTTCAGCGTAACGGCTCAAAATGAGTTTGTGCAGTGGAGGGATTGTGAAGATAAGCAACAATGGCAGTGACCACAACACGCTTGCTGGTTCATCCAAGGCAGGCATTATCAGGTATCGCATCAATGTGGCAATCAACACAGCATAAATGATGACGAGCCACATAGATGCGGCATCAGCTTTCTCTTTGATGACGTGGTCAGCAGGATCGAATGGTTCTGTACCAACCTTTCCACCGGGACGCTTTTTCTCTCCGTCTCGACCACCTCTGCGGCGGTCACCGGCTGCTGCCGCAGCCATTGCAGTGGATAAGTCGACCATCTTCCTCACCCCTTCGGGGTGCGAACGGCCTATGATGGGTTCGGAAGTGAATGCTGGATATACGCAGTGATTCAAGCGATGAGATAGTGGTGCCGGGAACGGGGCTCGAACCCGTGACCTTCGGATGTCTCAGACATTTCGAGGTTTATCGCGCTCATTTCATTCCTTTGCAGGTGTCCTATGAGTCCGACGCGCCACCAACTACGCCACCCCGGCAACGGACGCTTCGACTAAACCAAGGAATATGAGTATATCCATTCAAGCCGACCGTTCGGTTGAAGGGGTGTCTAGCATCTCCGCAGGCTATGGGTGGCCCAATTATTGGTGACCGAGTGAGGATTACTGCTGCCACTCCAGAGGGTTCTGTCACACATGAAGGGATACTACTATCTCCCGCAACTGAGGGACACATGACCGTCAAATTGGACAATGGGTACAACGTGACTTTCGCCGAAACTGAAATCTCTGATATCTCTACCATTGGTACATCGACACCGTCACAAAGTGGCGAGATTGCATCCGTTGTTGAAAATCCCGATTTACCAGAGATATGGATTATTCACACAGGTGGAACTATTGCCTCAAAAGTGGATTATGTCACTGGCGCTGTTGCAGCCCGTTTTGAACCAGAGGAACTACTAGATGCGATTCCGGAATTAGCCAATCATGCACGGATTAAAACTGTGAAACTGGGCAATATGTGGTCAGATGATATCCGCGCACGTCATTGGAATGCAATGTCGGCTGCCACGAAGCAGGCGTTTGATGCAGGGGCGGTTGGAGTTGTCATCACACACGGCACCGACACCATGCATTATTCAGCCGCAGCAGCAGCATTTGCTTGGGCAGGAGGTGGAGGACGACCACCGGGTAGAATCGTGTTTACGGGATCGCAACGGAGCAGTGATCGAGGTTCAACAGATGGGGCGGAAAATCTCCTTGCAGCGGTTCATTGGGCCGCTCATGGTCCGGAACCTACAGGTGAAAATGGCGATGCAAGCGTAATCATCATGCACGCCGGAGGTGATGATGGAACTTGTGCAGTGATGCCAGGTTGTGCTACGCGCAAATTTCACTCAAGCCGCCGAGATGCGTTTCAGGGAATCAATGCGCAACCATTGGCCACCATTTCTATCGAAAGAGGTGGAGAATGCCAAATAAATTTAGAAAAACACATGCCAATGAGACAAATAACCTCAGAACCAATCGATTTTGACGAAAAAGTTCGAATCTTGCAACTTATGGCTGGGGCACATATGTACGCAGATCAAATCGAGTTTGCGACAAAATATGATGCGGTCTTATTCCATGGTACGGGTTTAGGTCATCTTCCAATCGAAGACCCCAACGAAGATTGTCCCGAAAATGTAGCCATGCGAGATGCGTTATCCAACTATTGTGCAAATGGTGGTATTGCCGTGATGACCACACAATGTATTCACGGTCCAATTCACATGGACGTATACAGCAAGGGTAGAGAACAACAAGAACTGGGCGTGTTAGGCAATCACGCAACAATTGGACCGGATGCGGCCTTGGTTAAGCTGCATTTCCTTTTGTCTACTGGACACGATATTCAGAGTGGGTGGGATGCCAATTTATGTGGTGAGAATAATTCCTCAATTTCCAATTAGAAAATCAATTTTTCAATTGGTTTATTCAGATTTCTTTACACCGCTCTAATCAAAGACCGCTCTCCTATGGAGAGCGACATGGGTGACAGAGCTGAGGATTTGGCTTGGCGCCGGCAGCAATCGATTGCCGGTGGTGGCGCCCAGCGAATGGATGCCTTACGTTCCGATGGCCGAGGAACTGCTCGAGAGAGGATTGATGCGCTACTAGACTTGGATAGTTTCGTCGAAATCGATGCACTAGTTTCGCATCGAAATCGCGAGGGGAATATGCACATGCACCCTCAATTCGGAGATGGGGTTGTCGCAGGACACGGAACAATTGATGGGCGACGGGTATTCTGTTTCAGTCAGGATTTCACAGTATTTGGTGGATCTATGGGAGAAATGCATGCGAATAAAATTTCCAAAGTCCTGGAGATGGCCGAACGCGCCCGTGTTCCAATTGTTTGTATCTGGGACGGTGGAGGCCAGAGAGCACATGACGGCGTACACTCACTAGCTGCCACGGGAATCATGTTGGATTATTTCGTTGCTTGTTCGGGTCGTGTGCCCATCATCAGTGTTGTACTGGGACCCGTAGTTGGAGTCTCAGCACTAGCAGCAGGCTTGGCGGATTTCGTTATTTTGGGTGAAGAAAAGGGTCAGTTATTCCTTTCCAGTCCTTTGGAAACTGAGGAAACTATCAGCGGGGAAATGACTACGGAAGAAGTTGGAGGAGCGCAAATGCATTCCTCTCGTTCAGGTATTTGTTGCTTGACGGCATCCGATGAAGGTGATGCTATGGAGATAGCAATCGAAATCCTGTCATTTTTCCCAGACTACTGTGGGGCAAGCCCACCTCATCTCGATTCTGGAGACCCACTCGACCGCGATTGTCCGGAACTTTGCAGCATCGTACCCGATGACAGTAACCGACCCTATGATATGGTCAAAGTCATCCAAGAAATTGTCGATGATGGGCATTTTGTTGAATTGTTTCCCATTTATGCGGAAAACATCGTAATTGGATTGGCGCGATTGGGTGGACACCCCATTGGTATAATTGCAAACCAGCCCAAGGTTTTGGCAGGTTGTTTGGACATTGATGCAAGTATCAAAGCGGCGAGGTTTATTCGAACCTGTGATGCATTCAATATCCCGTTGCTATCCTTGGTTGATGTACCCGGCTTCTTGCCCGGTACGGTTCAAGAGTGGGGGGGCATAATTCGGCATGGGGCGAAAATGCTCTACGCCTATGCTGAAGCAACTGTTCCGATGATGACAGTAGTTACAAGAAAGGCCTACGGCGGTGCTTATCTTGCCATGGCATGCAAGCATTTGGAGGCGGATTACAATGTTGCTTGGCCGACTGGGGAATTGGCAGTAATGGGCGCTGAGGGTGCAGTGAATATCATTCATCGGCGTGAACTAAAGGCAGCAGAAAATCCTCAGGAAAAGCATGCCGAATTGACTCAAGATTACAAGACCAAATTTGGTGATCCTTACGTCGCTGCAAGAAATGGTTGGCTTGATGATGTCATTGAACCCAATGAAACTAGGTTGCGATTGATTCGCGCCCTGAATAGCCTACTCACAAAACGAGTTTGGCAGCCACCAAGGAAACACGGCAACATTCCACTCTAATCGAATTCGACTAGTTCACTTTCCAAGTCGGCGAACTCATCTTCATCGACTTCGTTGGTTCTTGAATTGGATGAATCTAGCATTTTCTCCATGTCATCTTTTGATAATGTGATTATCATGTACAACCCGATTAGGGCTACAACGGCCCCCACAACTATCGCGAAAACGACCCATGGCGATGCGAGTCCGTCTCCCGAATTGACATCAACAATCGGGATGATTTCTTCGCCCTCAGAATCGGTTGTAGGAATTGGAATGGTGTGATAATACGTCTTGGGTTCAGTCCAGTTTCCATTTTCAAGTACTCTTGCTTCAAGTCGATGGGCCCCCGGTTGGAGTTCACTTATTCCAACGACAACCTTGCATTCCCAATCTTTGGGATTTAACGCGCTCGGGTCGCTTGCCGGACAATCCGCCTCAAACTCTGACCAAACCAAACCATCCCAGCGAATTTGCATCATCCAAGGTGAAGAGTCATCGGGGTCGTGGATGGCAACGATGAATTCTACATCAAGGGGGACTTCAAGTGGACCCCATGTCAGCTGAACGGGGTCGTTGACTTCAGAAACATCAATTTCAATTGGAGCCGTTAAACTACCATCATGGCTTGTAACAGTCAAGTTCCAACCAGTGGATAGACCAGACCAATCGGATGAGGGGACGATTCGAAGTACTGAGGTCAATACTGTAACAGAGATGTGCGGGTGTGATCCACTGATTTCAAATTCAAGTGCGTCCCCATCTTCGTCCCACCCAAGTTCCGTAAGTGGAATTTCTAAGGGTGTATCTTCAACAACTGAGACTCGAGTCAAGTTGATTCTTGGGGCATCTGGCACTGGGGTAATTTCGACATCAATGATGCTAGAAATTGGTGTGCTGGTCCCATCAGAGACAAAGACCTCGACGGTGGTATTCCCATGCCAGTTTAGGATTGGGTTCAAAGCAACATTGTTTACAGTCCATGAGACATCGATACCTGCTGGAGACGATGCATTGACTATCGTTACGTTTGCACCTTCGGGATCTTCAAAGTAAGATGTGAAATTGTAAACAAATTCATCACCATCTTCCGCAATTTGTACCGACGGGAGGTCGCTAATTTGAATCACAGAATCATCAACAGGAACAACTACTGCGCTGAGATTCAACTGGGTTACAAACGTGGAATCATATCGATCTCTGATGGTTAAATTGAGGGTTTCGGTACCACTCCATTCAGGCAAACCTGTGTGTTCACACGTTATGTGTGGCGATTCAAGATAGCAATGCATCTGATTGGTATTGGGTAGGTGTGGAAGCATATCGACAATGGGGGTTATGCCATCTGGGTCCACAATAAAATCAGAGAAGGGGAGGCTAGACATGCCATGTTGTGGCACGAGAATCGATGGTAGAGGCGATACTTGCACAGGTACACGATTTTCTCGATAGAAATCGATTTCCAAGTAAGAGGGCATGCCATACCAATCTACATCGATTCGAATGGAGCGATTTCCTGGCGGGACTCCCTCGGTTGAGACCTCGCAATACGTCGATGATTTGGTCCCATTTTCTATCGAGGAAGTGAAAACACCGGTAGAGTTGATCTCAAAATCAGCATAATCTGCTGGATCCCACCAATCTCCACCTTCTTCAATTGTACAAAGTACCGTTGTTCCAATTGGTAGGCCTCCATTTCGATGAGTGAGAGTGGTGGATACTGACACAAAACGACCCATGCTCCCATCAGATTCTGAGATGTCCGATATGTTTGCATCCATCGGCATAAACCGAGCGCCTGTCAAATCCTCATAGATGTAAGCGTCAGAGTCAGATGGTGATTGCCAATTTGATTCGCGATTGGTCGCTTGTAGCCATTGTTCATGTTCACCCTTCAGCATCAAATCAAGGTAAGGGCGGATGTGATTCGAAGCGTGTTCCTGCTGATATGTACGATTCATATCCGACGAGCCGTCATTGAACCAATCCCATCCGGTGTTCTCATCCTTATACTGTACATGATTCGCTCCAATCACCGACATGTAGTGCCAAGGAATTTGTTGGTCATCTAGCCATTGCTCTACATTGGTATTGGCTTTTGCAATATTGTCTAAAGTGCCAGTAAGGTATAGTCCCATTCCTGGTTCAGGTGACGGGCCGAAAGATGAATCCGGAATATCTGTGTTGGCATTTTCTAGACCCAATGCCACTAGAGCTGTTGGCAATGGGATAGTCACATATTCTCTCCATGCCCCTGCCATGATAAGTTGACATTGAGCAGCCTGTTTTGCCCCTAGTCCGTGCCCCCCAATACCCCAATGCTCTAAGTCAAATGCATCACGCATATTTGGCGGATCACCCTCAAAACTACCATTGAGGTGATTGTATTCTAGCCGATACCAAAGCATGATAATTGAGACACATTGGCTTTGAGTTTCGGCTGAATTCCAATCGGGCGGGAGCACGATTGTGATATATCCTGACGTCGCCAGATGCTGACCTAACCAGTCATACTGATCATTGGCTTCCCCATCATCTCCAATCCAAATTAGCACTGGATACGGGCCCGATGTGTTGTCGATGGGTTTGCCGGAACCTTCCTCAGTTGCAGGATAGTAGATTTGTCCGATATGTGTATCATTGGTATCATCTGACCAAATCATACTCTGTGAACTAGAAAAGAAGGTGTCTTCTTCAAACACTTCACTGTAGTTTGAGTCCGATGCGCTGCTAGAATGGGTTGCAATGAGCAACATCACACAAAGAATCAGTGCCTTTCGAGCACCCGCCATGCATCTTGTGTATGGACAATCACACTTGAAGTCGACGCAAGGAAGTTCAATCCGCCCTAAGGGCGGATTCTAAACGACTCAACCAAGTCATGGTTAACCCCAAACCGGGGAGTAAATGATGGGCCTCGGGCTCGAATAAATCTGCCCAAGCGCATAGGTGTTGCGATGCTAGCAACCAGCGACCATCTAAACTTGTACCCGATTCAGTAGATTCCAACAAATTACTGCCTTGGACATTGTAAGAAGAATTCACGTGTAAATCAGCTGTGGCCGAAGGGATGGAAAAGGAACTACCGGGTTCCAAATCGAAATCAATAAGCAACCTCATCCCAATATGATCTACCACCGTATCTCCTTCGATCAAATGGCCATGCCATGGGCCTCTATTGCCTAATGAACGACGCCCTCCCATCGACCAAATTCTGCCTCCTGCTTGCGACCATGCGACTGCGGAGGAACGGGCAGCCCCACCTCCCCCATTCATACAGAGAAGTGGGGCTTCATCATCTTGAACTTCAAAGTCAAACCCGAAATGTCGAGCAACTGCAACCAAACCCCGCCCATCTGTACCTGCACAATACCAGTGCTCCCCGTTCCAACGGAGTTGATTCACCGTACCATTTTCAAGACTCTTGTCTAGAGAATGGACTCCAGATCGTGTCGTCAATAGATGCTTCAAAGGGCTCGTTAAAGATATCCAAGATTCGGATTCTGCCCGAACCGTTTTCCGGGGATTGGTGGACATAGGTACATGCGTTTCTCCGTAGGGGATATAATCCGAATCTGCATCCAATACCGTAGATACAATTTCTGTTGCGGATTGAATTAGATTTCCAAGTGAAGAGGGGGCTGAAATATCACCATACAAACGATTGCTAACCTCAATTTGTTGACGACTTTTTGTCACCCAAGCCCAAGCCATTGGGGAATTCACATCATTTGATTCAATCAGTCGCATCTCTGAGATTTCAAGGTCGACGTCTTGTCGTTTCAGATGTGATACAACAAGCGACATGAGAAGAGGGGAAAGTGAATGGTGAATCGGTTTGCCAGCAACGGCATATCGAATCTGCATGCGCCTCAGGTATCCGTACCCCCCATCCTTCAAAAACAACCGGATGCGCACCTACGGTGCGTATTTCCATGAAGGCTTGAATACCGGGAGTGGTGCAGCCAGTTCATGGCCACCGACCTAGAGATCGCTCACGCGGCATCCCCTGCCCCGATTGAAGAGATTGCATGGAAGATAGGAATCGGCATAGACGAGCTTATTCCCATGGGCCGAGGAATGGCCAAAATCACTTGGGACGGATTGAAATCTAAATTCGATTCGACAAGGGGAGCATATGTCTTGATCACAAGTGTAAATCCAACACCATTTGGAGAAGGTAAGACCGTGACCACAATTGGTTTGACACAGGCACTCAACAGAATTGGACAAAATGCGACCTGCACTTTGCGAGAACCAAGTATGGGACCTGTCTTTGGAATCAAGGGAGGGGCAGCCGGAGGAGGATACAGTCAAGTGCTCCCGATGGAGGCGATTAACCTACACTTTACAGGTGATCTACACGCAGTGACAAGCGCTCACAATCTCTGTTCAGCAATGTTAGACAATCACATCTATTTTGGAAATGAATGTGATATCGATACCAACAGAATTCTTTGGCCTCGAGTTATCGACATGAATGATCGCTCGCTTCGAAATATCGCCATTGGATTGGGTGGACCCAAAAACGGTGTAGCCAGAGAAGAGAGATTCGACATTACCGCAGCTTCGGAGGTCATGGCCATTCTCGCCTTGGCCTCGGATTATGCAGATTTGAGGCATAGATTGGGTGAAATTGTCATCGCTGAAAGCCGTTCAGGTTATCCTGTCAAGGCTGATGATATTGGGGCTGCGGGAGCGATGGCATTGTTGCTCAGGGAAGCATTTTTGCCAAACTTGGTTCAAACGATAGAGAATGACCCTGCCTTCATTCATGCAGGGCCATTCGCAAATATCGCCCATGGAAATTCTAGTATCATCGCCGACCGAATCGCGCTGGGCGTCTCCGATTACGTGGTCACCGAAGCAGGATTTGGTGCTGACATGGGGGCTGAGAAAATGATGCACATTAAGGCCGCAGCAAGCGGCGTGCCACCCGACTGTGTCGTTGTCAACGTAACGGTGCGAAGCATGAAGATGCACGGAGGGGGGTTTAGTACGGGAGGAGGTTCGAGACCTAGACCCGAAGAAATCGCAACGGAAAATGTGGAGGCGGTTCAAGCAGGCGCTGCAACCAATTTGGCTCGCCACATTCGAAATATGTCCAGATTCGGTGTACCTGTTATCGCCAGCGTCAACGTGTTTCCAACAGATACTGATGCCGAAATTCAATCTTTGATTGATGAATCAAAAAAGGCTGGAGCAATGGATGCAGTGGTCTCTAGAGTCCATGCTGAAGGTGGGGAAGGCGGTGTAGATTTGGCTAGAGCCGTAGTCTCAGCATGCCAATCGCATATTGCGGATGGTCGACCATTTGAACCATTGTTTGGGCCCAATGCTCCGCTTGAAGAAAAGATTCTGCGCATTGCAACAAATGTCTACGGTGCAGCGAGCATTGATTTGGCACCTAAGGCATTGAAGGAATTGAAAACACTCCAAGATTGGGGTTATGGAAATCTAGCGGTTTGTATGGCAAAAACCCAGTATTCCTTTTCCCACGAGATGAAGGAGTTGGGTGCACCGAGTGGATTTACCCTCCCAATTCGCGAACTACGTTTGAACGCTGGTGCTGGATTTATTGTGGCTGTTTGTGGTACGATGATGACAATGCCAGGGTTGCCAAGGATCCCAGCGGGAGAAAACATGGACATGGACGAAGATGGAAATCTCCTCGGTATGTTTGGCTAGGTGATTTGATGCAGGTTCCAATCTTTCTCGCGATGGGCAATATATTCTCAACCCCGGGTGCCTGAAATGCAACAAATCAAGCGGATTGAGGATGGGGTTCGCCTTCGGGTTCAGTACGAAGATGACTTGTGGGTTCTCGATCAAATGATTCGAGAAGGTTGTAAAGTTGGGATGATGGGATTCAGGCGGGACCAGAGTACTGGTACACAAGCCTCAGGTCGTGCAAAATCTGCGGACCGGAAACCGATGTGGATTGTGCTGGATGCTGAAACCACCGAATTCCAACCCTTCACCGACAATTTGCGAATACACGGCATTATTTCCGAAGCTGAATTGGACAAAGGTAGCCACCATACACACGCGGTAGGACCTCGTGATGAAATCGAAATCTCATGGGTTGGAGGAATCCCCGAGGTTGACCGAAATTTATTGGCTCAATCCATTCAAGAAGGAGGAAGAGGAAGGGTTGCAATCGCAGTTGTCGAGAGTGATGAAATCTTGCTCTTCGAAATCGCTCAACATGGAATGCGACAGGTTGGAGATACGTTTACCCTCCGCGGAGGAGGGAAACGAGAAGCAAAATCTACCGAAGTTCGCAAAGAATTCTTGACCAAAGTTGCACAACAGGCATCCAAAGCAATCTCATCAGATATGCCAATCGTGATATGTGGACCCGGAATGGCAAGAGAACAATTCGAAAATTACCTCAAAGCCACGGGGGAAGGGCATCGAATTGTCAACGTCGCCACCAGTATCGGTGGCCGTTCAGCTGCGAATGAGGTCATGAGAGAGGGGGCAGCAGATGCTGTGCTAGGAGAATTTGCTATGGCCAAACAATCGAAATTAGTTGAAGAGGGTTTGAAGCGAATTTCCACGAGGGGGGCTGTAGCCTATGGTCGTGCTGAATTGGGGAGCGCTGTGGAACAAGGTTCGATTGAAACACTAGTCATTGAGGCCAGCCTTTTGCGTAGTGATTCATTTTGGGCTGATGCCGCATCTAGTGTACGCGCCAATGGTGGAAATGTTGTACAAGCCAGTGCCGATCACGATGCGGGAGAAGAGCTGATGGGACTTGGTGGCGCGATTGGTTTGCTAAGATGGGCCTTGGAATAGTTTGAGACCCGACGTCCCTTGCCACGGGTTATGCCAACCCCTGCGGGTCGTATCGTTTGCTTTGGAGAAGCGATGTTACGGGAATCTGAGGGGACCATAACACCCGGTGGTGCAGAGTACAACGTCGCTTGTGCATTGGCTCGGATAGGGACCAGTGCAGCATGGGTTAGTGTCCTTCCCAACGATGAAACGATGGTTGAAAGTACGGGAAAGGAGGCTGGAGTTCATCTTGAAATTCAGCGCTCTGAGTTGCCGGTTGGCCGGTATACAATCGATTCAGTTGCTCAATCAGTAATCTATGATAGAGCCAATTCAGGCTTCGCTCATCTCAATCCGAGTGATTTCGATTGGAGAACGCTCCTCAGCGGTGCTAGATGGCTGGTGCTCAGTGGCATCACACCACTTCTGGGAGAGGGGGCGCGTTCAGCATGGGGAGGTGCACTGACGTTTGCTGAATTAGATGGGACCTTGATTGCAATGGATTTCAACCACCGCCCTGCATTGGCAAGCATCGAAGAGTTGTGGGCAATTGTTCGACCACGTATGCGAATGTTCCATGTTCTAGTGCTTTCAGCCGAAAGTTTGGCACGCATAGCCGAACTTGAAGGAATGGAAAAACCAACCACTTACGATGAAAATATCGAGGCTTTGGCTGAATTGAGAAGGAGGTTTCTCATCCCGCATTTGTGCTGTACATTCAAGCGACCAGAAACACTTGGTACACAGAGGCGCTGGTCTGTTATCGCCCATTCCTTTGGTCTCGATTCTACCGAACAGGATGCAATCATACACTCACCTGTGGAGCACTTGGGTGGTGGAGATGCGTGGCTTGCAGGTTTCCTAGATGCTTTGAGTGAGCATGGGCATGGACCAGTATCTCCATTGATTGGAGCAATGCGAGGAGATTTACTGGCGGCCTTAAGTCAGCAGACGAAGGGAGATGTTTCGCAGGTGAGTCGGGGCCAATTGGATGAATATGAAGCAAAACGCAACTGGAAACAAGAGGGTGATCGGACCCTTGCAATTTGAGGTGCGATGATGGATCCTCTCACTTTGACAAAAAACCGCTTGAAAGAGGCAGGCGTTATTGCAATCCTTCGAGGTCAGGCCCCCTCAAAATTGTTCCAACGGGGAATCGCATTGGCTGAGATGGGTTACACTGCAATCGAGGTCACTCTCGATAGCAAAGATGCATTGGAAACCATTGAGAGATTGCGAAAAGCGTTACCTGATTCTGTACTCATCGGGGTTGGAACTGTTCTCAATCACGGGCAAATTGAGGGTTGCATGGATGCAGGTATTACGTTTGCATTGTCGCCAACATTTCCCGAAGGTATGATTGAGGGTTTTCACTCCAATGGCATTCTAGCAATCCCCGGGGTTCGCAATGTCTCTGAACTACGGTTGGCTCAGCAAGCAGGCGCTCAAATCGTCAAACTCTTTCCGTCATCTGAATGGACCCCTGAACAATTGGAGGATGTAAGCATCCCATGCATACCAGTGGGAGGTATTGATCACCAATCCATTTGGCCTTGGCTCGATGCAGGAGCATGGTGTGTGGGAATGGGCGCAAATTTGTGCGGTTCTGATTTGGACCAAGAAGGGGATGACAACCTAGATTGGATTCAAAATCAGGAACAACAGGCACGGGACATATTCATGGAACTCCAACGCCGGCATAACACTGCGTGACCACGATTCGTTCTGCTGTTTGTGTGCGGTGCCCGCCACGTTGGCTGATGCTTCGCATTGAAACGGATGATGGTGAGGTTGGTTGGGGTGAAGCCATTGGAGACCTACATCCTGAGGTTGAGCAAGCCTTGACTGCGATTGGAGAAAGGGTCGAAGGGGCACCCATACATGACATCGCACATCTTGTCGAAACACAACGAAAGAATCGGTTTTGGAGAGATGGTCCCGTATTGGATACCGCACTCTCGGCCCTAGAGATGGCGCTATGGGATCTCAAAGGCAAGGAATTTGGGGCACCCGTCTACGATTTGCTTGGAGGTCGCGTGCGCGAGCGTGTGCGCGTGTATCGCAATCTATGGGGCCGCAATCCTGAGGAATTTGCTGACTCTGCCAGAGAAGCGGTTTCAAACTCCATGACCGCCTTCAAGGTCAGTCCTGCAGGACCTACTCCCGATGTCATCTCTAGGGTTCAGTTGTCTGAAATGGAGGCAGTGGTCAGTGCAGTCCGAGAGGCTGTAGGTCCAACTATTGATGTCGCCGTCGACTTGCATGGCCGGTTGACCCCTGCCGCATCTCGTCGAGCGATTCACGCTCTGTCAAAGTATGACCTATTCTTCATCGAAGAGCCATGTTTACCCGATGGGAGTGCCTCACATTTGGCTGATTTACGAGCCCTGCGAACTGCACAACCTGTCGCCATTGCTACGGGTGAGCGTTTGCGCAGTGCCCATGCCTTTGCAGAGCACCTTCTTCCTTCACCGGTGGTAGATATCATTCAACCCGATGTGAGTATGGTGGGTGGGATTCGTGCCAGCGTAGAGATTGGCGCGATGGCATCTGCGGCCCAAGTTTCGATGGCACCACACTGTCCCTACGGACCAGTTCAATTTGCAGCCTCAATGCAAGTGGCAGCTACGAGCCCTGCGCATTTGATTCAGGAATTCCAGTCTCTCGGGGGAGCCGGTTCGGGCGGAGGGGCGCCCGGTGGTGGGCAAAATTGGGCCTTCGAATTGCTCTCTCAGCCGTTTGCCATTGAAAGCGGACATGTCGAAATTTCTTCTCGTCCTGGGTTGGGAATTGAGGTATTGGAAGAGCGCATTGAGGAACACATGGACATGTGGAACCCTCACCCTCCAACCGTTTGGAGTCACCCAGATGGAAGTCATGCAGAGTGGTAATCAGCCCAGCATTGTTTCAGGATCTCGGCCACCAATCCACGCAAGAATCGGAGTCGCCAATAGAACAGGGAATCCAAGCAATACACCTACTGCCTCACCATATTCGTGTTTGGTCACAGTAGTTTGGCTGGAAACTTCCACCATCCCATCATTGGGATTGGTTGAAGGAATAATCAAGTGGTATGCCGTCACATTTACTCTGAAAGATGCTTGGTGGAATGGTGCAGCACCTCCCAAGCAATTGGTCCCTGTCATCTCAACACGGAGTGTCCACGACCCCCTTCCATGACCCCACCAGATTTCTGTTGAGATTTGGTCCAACTTGGATCTCAGCTCATCTTCAGAAGAAAAGTTCGACAAATTTGAGGCTTTAGCATCAAATCCGATGTCCATTCCACCTTCCCAATCATCGGCAATGAAACTCGTTTCATTGGTTCCATCGGAAAAGTTTCCACGATCTGGCATCGAGAAAGTTGTCGACCATTGTGGTTCGCCAGCAGCAGCACAATTGTGATTTTCTAGTTCGACACTGAAGAAACCAAGGAAAACTCCACCTTCTGTCGTAGGAATATCAATCGTTGCAAGTACGTTACCTCCAGTTGAGATTGTATTTGCAGTTTCGAAAGTAATCGATGTCTCATTCCATCCAAGAAGGCTCCAATTCTCTTCAGTATCCTCCGATTCCCAGTTGAGCAACACAAACGGACCCGTGAATAGCGCGACAGATATGATGAGGCCGGCCATTGCAGTACCTAATGCTAAACGGCGGCGCGAGGCTTTGTCCACGGGTTCAACACCCCAAGGCATTCCAGCCAACTTGGTTTGTATCTTGGAAATTTCTTCGCGAATGTCAAGTGTATCTTCGCCATATTCGTCTCCAAGCTTGAGCTTGTGGAATTGGCTGAGACCAATCATTGGGCCTAGACAAGCCAAGAGGAAAATCAACCAATATGCGCCACCTGTTGCATAAATCAGGAAAACACCCAAACCAAACCAAACGAAGGTTGCTGCAACTGCTTGTGTGGTCTGATACAATGCCATGTGTGTTGGACCCAAACGGGGATCGCTGACTTCAGCCCAAGTGGTGATGAAGGTGAAGATGAGCCAATCCGTAATCATCAGTGTTGGCATCCACATGATGAGAAGAGCGATTTCAGGGGCGCCAACAAACATCATCACACTCAAGCCAAGATAACAGACCACAGAACCCATGGCCGACCATCGCAAAACCTTGGCACGACCATAATGGTCCGAAAGCCACGGACCCAATAGACCGAGATAAGTGGCGAAGATGAAGATGTTCGCCCAAAGAATCGCTTCTCCTGCATCAAATCCGAGGACATCGCGCATGTAGAACATGAACATGCCTTCGAATCCATCCCCCAATGGAATGAGGAAACACAGGAACAACACAATCCAAGCGGTTCTTGTTCGCATTGCTGCGAGCATTCGATTCATGGTAGTGCTCGATTCTGGGAAAGCAAGGTCTACATTCTCAATTGCATCTTGCATGGTCTTTGCAACTCGACGTTTCTTCTGGGAATCGGGACCCCGAATCGCTTCGCCCTCTTTCATCACGAATGTGATGGCAACCGCAAACAAGGACGTCACCATGGCAGTGATGAGACCAATCATCTGAATGGTGTCCCAATCTGTAACACTACTTTCGACAAACGGGCTTGAATTTGAGGTCAACCAACCCATTGCCAGTAGCAAAATATGGCCACCCCCCCGGTATGCAAGATTGATTCCCGAGTTGAAGCGACCCAGTTTGGGAATGCTCTCAGCCATCATTCCGGCAACGGCTTGTTCGGCAAACAAACGAGGAATGAGGGCCACAAACGTGACGCCGACGAAGACCCATGTCGCGGTACGGATGTCAATGAAGAGAAGAGGTACAATCAAGAAAATGTGCAGAATGGTTCCAAGGAGAATCCAACTTCGTCGACGGCCCAAGGGCAGATTGACAAAACGCTCGACGGGTTGAGCCCAAATCAGCCGCAAGAAAAATGGGATTTTCAGAAGCATCAAAGCCAGCGCAATATCCTTGATTGGGAGTTGGAACTCATTGTTGGCAACCGTACCAATCCAAAGCCCAACAAATGCATACGGCAGCATCAGCCCAAGGTAGAATATGACCACCCAAATATCACGGAACAAATCCTTCTTGCCCAAATCAACCCAACCGGTCTTGAGACCACCGGATTGCGCGAGTTCCGCCTCAAGGACGTCGGACATCGCGCGGCCTACGGCCGCGTTTCAGTCAAGAGTTTGACGGATGTCGCTTTGGAAGCAAACTCTTGACTGAGAACCGCCTCGTCGGGCTATGCGTGTGGCGATTACGGGGTCTGCGGGACTCATTGGAGGCATCGTTTACGACCACTTGTCCAAACAAGGCCACGACCTGATTGGGATTGATCGTCCACACGAGGATTGGCTCAAAGCTGGACGGAATACGGATGATGAAAACGCAAGAAAACGCGTAGATGTTGAAATGGATTTGACCTTGATTTCTGATGAGGAGTTGTCTGCTGCCCTTGAAGGAACGGATTGTCTAATCCATCTCGCTGCGGATGCCAATCCATCCAATGAGGACGAGTCGATGATTCGCAACAATATCGAACCTACAACCGCTATATTCCGATGTGCAAAATCAGCACAAATTAGCAGGGTAATTGTCGCATCAAGCGGATTGGCCCAAGTGGGCCTTGAACCCCTATTTGCAGAAGGTGGACCTATGCACGGTCGGTTGATTCATATCGAAGATGGGATTGCGCCTACTTCGACCTACGGCGCTTCGAAAATTTATGCTGAAATCATGGCTGAAATGTATGCTAGAATCCATGGAATCGAAACCATTGCCGTTCGAATTGGAACTGTCATCCCAGATGAATCAGAACACTGGCGAAGAGGGGGGCGATTGCAGGCAACCGCTTTCCTCGCAGAAGATGTGCGAAGATTCTTCCAAGCGGCGGTGGAAAATCCGCTTGCTGAGCATCTGCTTACTGTGGCACAATCAGACTCCCCCGGGCGCTTTCTTGACTTGGAGCCTGGGCAGTCCGTGTTGAATTGGTCACCAATTTCATGGCCGGACAGTGCAGAGAACTTGCAATGAACCTGTTTGTCCTCCGCGGGATATGCCTGGCGGACAGACACTGGGCATCGATATCGGAAGCAGTGCTACCAAAGCTCTGCTATTGAATGCTGATTCAACGTGGGAAATGCATGAGTGGCCGTCCATCGAAGGCCTCTGGCAGAACTTACGGACATGGCTTGATGAAAGAGAGACTCAAATCGAGCGAGTCGGAATCACCGCTCATGGCCCATCTGCCATCGTTATTCGCGACGGTGCACTTTTGGGGCGAATCATTCCTTGGCATGAACCGTTACCGAGTGGATGTAAACGTCCTACAGAAGGTCGACATAAGTTGCCACAAACACGCGCATGGGTCCCCTCAAGATTGGCGCAATGGGAGTTGGAAAATGGCCCGATTGGAGATGGAGTTGCCATTCAATTGAAGGATTTGTACAACTGGGAATTGACGGGTGTGATTGCTAGGGATTCTCGCTCAATGCGAGGATATGTTGCCCAAACGCATCTACACTTGCCAGAAGACGTCATTGGATTGGTGACCGAAGAGGGTTCGATGTTATCTGGAATACCCGCAGGAACGGAGGTGATTTGTGGATGCGACGATTTGACAGCAGGTGTTCTCGGACTCAATGCAAATGAGGGGGTATTGTTCAACTTGGCAAATACGAGTGAACA
>DAVT01000063.1:0-5885 GCA_002505685.1 Euryarchaeota archaeon UBA501
CCCCCCATCGTGGGGTAATGGTACAATTCTGTGGCTGGATATTCACCTGCAAACATCTGTAGATGCTGGTCTTCGATTTCCATTCGCCAGTTGTAGACGGACCCATCGTCCATTATGGCCTTCAATAACGGAGCCTCCATCGCCTTGCCAACGAATGAGGGCCAAAGCGCGTGGGCTGAGCCTAACTCACCATCAATGCAAACCGTCTGGTTGTCCCCTGAGTTCAGTTTCAATACGGATTCACCAGAGAACGAGAAACGAGACGATTCAATCGACAAATTACCCGATAACTCCTCATCAAGGAGGATTTCGATACAATACTGAGGTGTGTCCCAATCTCCGTCCCAAGTCCACTGTTGTGCTGCGGGTGCTGGACGATTTGATGGTTTGAAGAGAACCGAATGGTTTTGAGGTTCAAGATTCTCAAACCAGTACAGATTCATTGTAAATGGTGATGTTGCTTGGTAATCTTCGTATGCCTCATATTCAATCACGTATGACTGATTTGACATTGGACCAACCTCTTCAAAATTACAATTTGCAACCATATCGAGAATATATTCGCCACAAGAATCCCAATGCGCCATTGACTCTCTTCCAGTGAATGTGACTTGGAACTCCACCTCCATGGCTACAACTCCAATGGTCTCTAGAGGGAATTCAATCACCCCAGTTTCACCGGGTGCAAAAGATATCTCAGTCGGCCAATCAGAAGTATCTAGGCCAGAATCCCAGTTCTCCATTTCGCCGACCGGCATCATTCCAGGGAACCCCAGCAAAAGTAAGGCCACCATGGTAATTCCAATGCGATTCTTGGAACTGTTATCAAAACCAAGTGATTCGTTCAATACCAATGGTGTTGCTGTTAATTCGGGGCTAAAGCGGCGCCACGCTCCAACTGCTATCAATACCAACCAAGGCCAATATCCTCCATTCAAAACGATGTACATTCCTGCAACCAAAACGCCCACAAAGAGCCATGTTTGGGTCCCACCAGATTCCATCTCACCCGGGCTTAACAGAGCAGATAGGAGGCGGTCGCCGGGGAATCCTGGTAAAGGAAGCAAGAGAACCCAGCCCATTGTATTGAGGGCAATTCCGGCCAAACCCAAAGGATGTAACCAAGACGATCGCAATGCAATTTCCTCACTTGGAATGTATAGACTCAGCAATAATTCCGGAATCAGTGATGGTGAAACTGTGATGGGTGCACTATCGAAATTGGGTGATGTATTTCGGGTCATCCAATAACCAATAATGGTCAGGATCATTCCAGTTAACACCATGAATAGTGGAGCGATAATTGAAACTCTAGCAAGTGATTTCCGATCCTTGAACGAAAGAAATTCCATTCTTCGTTGACTGGTAAATCCAACAACGCCAAATGGCCAAATTGGTATAGTTGGCGTCATCAAAAAGGGCACTGCAAGGGGGATGTGATGTCCTAAATCGACACCAGAATTGAGGGCGAATCTGCGGCGTAACTCACTACCAAGTCCCATTGCCAATGATATGGGGAGGGCGAACCAGCAAAGAGAATGGAGGAGAAGATCCGGATCTGTTAATTTGGGCGTAGGGTCTTGATGCTGCAACCAAGCTGCCCCAGCCAATGTCAGAAATGATGTGAATACCAACCAGACTGCGGAAATTTGACCCACAGATAGTCCGATGGCACGAGGAGGTTTGGGTAGGATTACCAAGTCGAATGGATTTCCTTCCTGCAATATCGCAAGCCAAGATAAGCGGTTCAGATGATTATTGAGTTCGGATAACGCCTGTTCAGAACCGATATCTTCACTTTTCACATCTACCTGCCAACCGACTTCAACATCACTCATTTCCTCGATGATGTGAAACCAGCGTCCGATAATTCGCTCTAGCAAATCGCGATGTGACCACAAATCTGCATCGATTTTGAGCGGTTCGATCGCCTCGGGCTCGGTCATGGTCCCACCTCTGGTGGGACTTGCGAATCTTCAACCGATATATGACCCACGGCGAGTTGAAGTCACGAGCAGGACCGTAGGTCCTGCTCATTTGTTCTTGAATCGCTTCAGACGGAACGTCTCTTCGCGCTCCATTTCTTCGAGACGAAGTTGAATGAATGATTGGGCCTCTTGCATCTCAGGGATGACCTTGAATTCCAATGCATTCACACGGCGCTTTGTCGCTTCAATTTCAACCAGTAGGCGTTTGAGTGTCGCTTCCATCTCAGCAGCCTTGACGATGTTTTCGATGAGAGCGGAATAGGAATCTGCCGCCTCATCAATATAGGCTGAACCTCCAATTAAACCAACTCCTCGCTCGCTAATCGTACTGGTCAAGTTTGTACCTTGAACACTTGGCACGACAACACCCATGATATTGCGAGGACTGACCTCAACCTCGGGTCGGTTGGAAATCGCAATCGCTGCACTTTTCACGGCCAAACCACCTTCAATGGCGCCGGCGAGACTGATTGATTGAACCGCTTGTCGATATGTACCCACAAGGCCCTCACGAGCCTCAATCATCTCAGAAAGTAGAGTGCGGAATTCGTGGAATAACCCATCTCGCTTTAGCTTCAACAAATTGTAACCATTCTGGGTCTGCTTGATTCGACGCTTGAGATTGATGAGTTCAGAGCGTGTGGGTTTGATGTCCAATGCCATGATTTCTCACCTCCAATTATCCAATCAGCAATTTCACTTCTTCTCAGTTGGATGATATTTGTCAATCCACTTCTGGTCAAGACGGACCAGATACTTGGTTGAGATGTTCTGCATGAGTTCCCAGCACAAATCTAGGGTTTCATCGATTGAACGATCCTCATCACGACTCTGTCGAAGGAACTTGTCCTCAAACAATCCTGAGAAGTCAAGCAGTTGCTTGTCACGCTCATTCAATGCATCTTCACCGACAATGGCCACAAGACCACGTAGTTCACGTCCCTGCGCGTATGCAGCATACATCTGGTCGGAGACCGACTTGTGATCTTCGCGAGTGGTCTTTTCTCCAATACATCCACCCATCAACCGGGATAGGCTTGGAAGTACGTTGATTGGAGGGTAGATACCTGAACCGTGCAACTCACGGGAAATCACGATTTGACCCTCCGTAATGTATCCAGATAGGTCTGGAATTGGGTGAGTGATATCGTCACCAGGCATGGTGAGAATCGGGAACTGCGTAATGCTGCCCTTCTTGCCCTTTACCAAACCTGCACGCTCGTATAGCATGGCCAAGTCAGTGTACATGTAACCTGGATATCCACGTCGCCCTGGCACTTCTTCACGCGCAGCACCAATTTGTCGTAGAGCGTCACAGTAGTTTGTGACATCTGTGTAGACAACAAGTACGTGGTAGTCGTGCTCGAATGCGAGGTATTCTGCTGCGGTTAGAGCCAATCTCGGTGTAATCAATCGCTCAACAGCAGGGTCATCTGCAAGGTTGACGAATAGAACCGCGTTTTCTAGCGCCCCTGTTCGCTCAAGGTCACTTCGGAAGAAGTTGTATTCTTCGGCGGTGATTCCCATCGCACAGAATACCACAATGAACTCTTCATCGCTATCCTTCAACTTCGCTTGACGCGCAATCTGCAGTGCAATGTCATTGTGTGGTAGACCAGATGCACTGAAAATGGGCAACTTCTGTCCTCGCACAAGTGTTGTACAACAGTCGATTGCACTGATTCCTGTTTGGATGAAATCGTGGGGTGATTGGCGACTGTACGGGTTAATCGCTGCACCGATAATGTCGGCCTCTCCTTCTGCAACGATTGCTGGGCCACCGTCACGGGGTCGCCCTGCACCGTCAAGGATACGGCCAATCAAGTCCTTACTCACGGGGAGTTTGAACACATCGCCCATGAACTTGACTCCGGTACCCAAATCGACACCAGCAGTTCCTTCAAACACCTGAACGACAACCATGTCGTCACTCGTGTCGAGAACTTGACCATTCTTCATGCTACCATCTGTAAGGCGCAATTGTACGATTTCACCGTAGGCTACTGGCTCTGTTTTCTCAAGGAAAACAAGCGGACCTTTGACGTCTGTAATTGTTCGATATTCCTTTCCACTCATTCAAATCCCTCCTATTTTTCCTCCGCCGCTGCGGCAATTTGTTTGTTCATCTCATCTACGAGTCCATCAACACGATCGATGTAACCTGATTCAAATCGGTCACGCATCAGGTTGGTTCTTGCTGGGACGTTAACAACGTCCTCCAACTGACCACCGGCTGCGAGAGCCTTCTTGGCCGAGTCTTGGAATGTTAGAATGGCTTTGGCCATCTTGTATTGTTGCTCAAGGCCCGAATAAGCATCGACCTCGTGGAATCCGTTCTGCTGCAAGAAGAATTCACGAATCATACGTGCAACTTCAAGTGTCAACTGCTGGTCAACAGGCAGTGCATCTGAACCGACCAACTGCACAATTTCTTGCAATTCGGCTTCAACCTGTAGCAAGCTACTGATTTCAGTTCGGATTTCAGGGAAATCCGAGGCGATGTTGTCACGGAACCATTGGTCGAGACTCTGAGGATACAGAGAATACGAACTCAGCCAGTTAATTGCAGGGAAGTGCCGTTGTCGTGCCAAACCTGCATCCAATCCCCAAAACACCTTCACAATTCGGAGGGTACCTTGCGATACTGGTTCGCTGATGTCACCACCGGGTGGTGATACAGCACCGATTACTGTGACTGAACCATCTTCACCCTCAAGGGTTTCCACACGACCTGCGCGCTCGTAGAACTCTGCTAATCGGCTGGAAAGGTATGCTGGATATCCTTCTTCACCAGGCATTTCTTCTAGACGGCTGCTGATTTCACGCATGGCTTCTGCCCATCTGCTGGTCGAATCAGCCATCAAAGCGACGTCATAACCCATGTCACGGAAGTATTCCGCGATTGTAATTCCAGTATACACTGAAGCCTCACGTGCCGCCACAGGCATGTTTGATGTGTTGGCAATCATTACCGTTCGGTTCATCAGAGGCTTTCCGGTATTTGGATCGATCAAGTGAGGGAATTCATCCAACACTTCTGTCATTTCATTACCACGCTCTCCACATCCAATGTAAACCACAATCTGGGCGTCGGAATACTTGGCCAACGATTGTTGCGTCACCGTCTTTCCTGAACCGAATGGACCAGGAATTCCTGCTGCACCACCCTTGGCGAGTGGGAACAGGAAGTCAAGAATACGCATACCGGTGACGAGCGGTGTATCTGGCGCATACTTCTGCTTGTAAGGGCGCGGTGAACGAACCGGCCACTTTTGCATCATTTGAATTTCAGTGCCATCATCTAGAGTGCATACGGTTTGAGTGACGTTGAACGAACCGCTCTCGATACTGGCGACTTTTCCACTTTGGCCGGGTGGAACCATGACCTTGTGAACAATGGTTTCAGTTTCCTGAACTGTACCAATCACACTTCCTGATTCAACTTCGTCGCCAGCAGAGACTGTGGCTTCGAAATCCCAGACCTTTTCCAAGTCTAGGCCATCAGCATCCACACCACGTTCGATGAAGGTGCCCATGGTTTTCTCCAATACCGGTAGTGGGCGCTGGATTCCGTCGTAAATCTGCGTTAGCAAACCCGGTCCCAACTGTACCGATAGCGTCTGACCGGTGCGTACCACCGGCTCGCCCGGGCGGATGCCGGACGTATCTTCATACACTTGGATAACAGACTTGTCACCGTGTAATTCGATTACTTCGCCCATCAGTCCTTCATGTCCTACGCGTACAACTTCATACATTCTTGAACGAATGCCCATGGCCGTCACCACAGGTCCAGAAATACGGTAAATCACTCCATTTTCGTCACTCATTTTTCGTCACTTCCTTTTTTTGGAATCACTTCCATAGATCGACGCCAAGCGCCGACTTGATGGACTC
>DAVT01000063.1:6196-30706 GCA_002505685.1 Euryarchaeota archaeon UBA501
GCCAAGCGCCGACTTGATGGACTCGCGGAGGGTATTATCCTCCTCGGTCCCAATGCCCAACACTGTGGGCGTAATGCTGTCTGCGATTTGCGAACGCAATCTATCAGACAAGCGAGTAAGATCTGCACTATCGATTACGACAATGCCGACATCCTTCTGGCTGAGTAAATCTCGCATTGTGGATGCAAGTTCTTCATCACCTTCGGGGTGGTGCAGGCGGTGAACGCCTGCAAGTTGGAATCCAAGTGTGAATTCGTGAGTACCTACAACTGCAATTTCCACTTTTTCACCTCACAGATTCATGTGCGCTTCAATGACCTCATCAGGGAGGCCTGCCGCCTTGCCACGCACAAGCAAGCGGATGTTTTGCACCTCAAGCACTTTGCTCTCGATGTAGTGTATTACGGGGAATGCAGAGATTGGATTGAGGTGAGCAAAACGACGCATCATGCTGCGACGTTGATCTTGCAACAACGTGACCACGGGGTCAAGGCTAGTTGCAGATGCCTGAATAGCATCCTCAAATCCAGAATCATCGAACGAGGTGGCTCGGCGGAGGGCCTCAAGCACACCTTCGTTCGAATCTGCGGCTGATGCATTTTTTAGAACAGATTTCGGAATTTTGCCGCCTCCAATCATGAGAGCGTCGCGGTCTTCACCGTTGATTCCTTGACGCAATCCCCTGAATTGATTGATGACATTACGATGGTCAATTTCATTTCGAATATATCGCACCAACATAGGATGACATCCTGAACCCTGAATCGATGCAATCGCATCGTTGTAGTAAGCCGAATCCAAGGCATCTTCCATTTGTTGAAGGTTAGAATCTGTTTCCAGCTTTGACAAAGCAAGGCCCCAAGGTGTTCCGGACATTGCATTGACAGCATCACCTAATGTGTTGCAGTTGCGAATAATGTCAAGCCAGTAATTGTTGTTCGAATTCTCTTCTGGAAGCACTTCTGATGCAACCATTTCAACACTGGTCCCACTATGAATCGCTCGAAGGACGGTTTTCGCATTTTGATACGAAAAACGTTCGACGTACACTGCAACCATTGACTTCAAGTCGCCTTGACAAAATCGCAAGACAGAGTCGAAGTCTGAATCCAGGTTATGATTCAGAGCGGCTTCAATCAAATCTGCTCCAGTATATCGGCCAGCGTATAGATCAATCTCTGCACGGTAACCAAATTCAGCAATACTGGTTCCTATTGCATCAGGGCTCTGCTGGAGCAACTGACGCATGCGGGTAGAATCGATGAGACTCGCCTTACGCGCCTTCGCGCGCGCGGAAGCATTGGCCATATTACTGCGGCCACCAACTCTAACCATACTATCAAATCCTAATTCCAATTAATTTCCAAATAATGTTTCATTGACCGATCCGAGGCTTGCCTTCCAAGCATCTTCCAATCGGTTATCAAAACGGTAATCGAGTACGATTGAACCATCTGCGGATTCAAGCGTGAATCCACCGAGGCCATCGACATCATCTCCAAAGTCGAAACCTTTTGCTTCCTTCTCCAAAGCTTTGCGATCAATAGATACGGGGCGCATTTTCATGCCCTTCCCTGCATCTTTTGCTTCTGCAACAAGGGTTTTGATGAGCTTGGCTCGGCCTGCCATTTTAGCAGAACCGACCTCGGCTTTCACCGCCTCCCAAGTCGCATCTAACTCTGCAGCTTTTGCGATGAGTTCGCGCTTCTGGTTGTTTTGTCGAGAAGAGGCAACAAGTTCCGTGGAGAGTTGGGCTGATTCGCGCTCAGCGCGGGACATCATCGATTCTCGGATGTCTGCGACTTCAGCATCGGCTTCTTTCTTCACTGATTTTGCCGTTTTCTTTGCGGCATCAGTGATCGCCTTGGCTTCCGCCTTTGCCTGTGCGGCAATTTCTTCAGCTAACGCATCTAAGGACATCATTACACATTCCTTGAGTGTCGTATGTAGTCACTCGGGTGTTCTGCTCAGAGCAGGAACAGAGCCAAGAAACCGAATAGGACAATTGTTTCAGGTAGAGCTGTGAAAATCAGACCTGTGACGAATTTGCTGCTATCTTCAGCAATCATACCAACTGCTGCTGCACCAATTTGTCCTTGGCTGATTCCAGTGCCGACACCTGCAAGACCAAGCGCAAGTCCTGCGCCTAGCTTGGCTGCATCCCAGTGCTGGGATACCGATGCCGCGTCGCCTTCTTGGGCTGATACAACGGATGCAATCATTGCAAACGAGAACAGACCAAATAGGGTTGTCATTCCTTTCATTGTCTTTCTATTGTTCATATTTTTTCCTCCTTTTTTCCAAGCATTGCTGGGAATGTGATTTGCGCTATTCCACCTCCACGCGGCGCGCTTTGAATCCGAATGGCTTGAACGCCTCGCCACTCGCATCGTAAAACTGTCTCATCCACTCGACGAAATGCAGTCGTGCGGCGTGGATGTTGGGACTGAATACACCCAGTGCCCAAGCGAAAATTTGTACGGCCAACCAGCCGATAAGAAGCACAACGATGGATAGATAGTCCATTGCTGATGCGTGAGATAGATCTTCGAAAATATGTGCAAGCGGTTCGAACAACATCGTGTTGCCTGTTTCAGCAATCTTGACACCGACCACACCCACGGCAAACAATCGTACATAGGAGATGACTGTGGGCATCATTCCCACTGCCTCTATTGGACCCAAGCCAATGTTGATTGGGAAAGGTACACCGTGGTATCTGTACAACATCCACATAATCATCAGAACTGCAACGACAATCATGCTGCCTCCCACCATCATCATCGTGCTCAATAGGTCGAGATACGCAGGGTCTGGATTGACCCAGCGTTCCTCGTAAGCGGGTTTGGAAAGGAATGCATAGGCTGCGAGGAAGCCACCGACGAGAAGAATCATCCAACTGCCCTTCTCAAACAATGCACAGACGAAGCCCTCGTCACCATGTCCGTTACCATAGAGCAAAATATCACGGAATCCAACAATGAGGCCGATGAATACGTGCGCAACACCAAGATAGATTGTCAGGAGAATCAGGTGCTCTAGATTCCCATGGTGGGCTACGTCGGTAACCCTGTGGAATGGGAAGGCGAGTTCGATACCGAATGGCAACGATGTGTGCCATGCGTGACCGTGGTAGTCTACTGCGGGGTAGAATATGTCCAATGAACTCGCCCAAGTATGGTGCTTATGGCTAAATATCTCAAAACCAGCAATTTCAGCGTAAATATAACCGAAAACAAAGGTTCCCAAGCCGATGTAAATCAGGAATTTGCCGCCCAATTTGAGCATTTCATTGGTGCCTGATCTTCGCAAAAGCATCCAACCCAAAGCCATAGTCACCATTCCATACGCCATATCTCCTAGCATCATTCCAAAGAAAATCGGGTATGTGATGAACATGAACAGTGTTGGGTCGATGCGACCATACGCAGGACGACCCACAGCATCGGTTAGCAGTTCCATCGGCTTGCTAGCAGTACGGTCTTGGAATGCAATCGGTGGCATCTCCTGGTGGTGATGATCACCATTATGTCCATGGCCACCGCCACCGGGTTGAATCTTGAAGGGCTCAATGTCGACCACTGTGCATTGTCCTTGGAGGGATTCTGAAATCTCAGTTGCTCGTGCCATCTCAATCCAGCCATCGATCACGAAGGCGTGAGGTGTAACTGCGGCTCTGACAGGTGCGGTGGCAAGTTCTTGATCACGTTCGAGTAGTTCCAACCCACTGTGCAAGACATCTCCATTGTCTTCACCCCATGACGAAACTCGATTCTCGAGTGATTCTTGTTCGTCGTTTAGTTCTGTTCTCTCTGCATCAATTTCGCCCATACGCATAGCGATGCTACCTTCGTAGTCTGGGATTGGAAGGGCAGAAAAACCCGCATCCTCCAAAGCGGACTGAGCTTCTTTTGCGTCCTCGTTACGAACAAATACTCCAACCACTGTCTTCTTACCAGCATTACCTGAAAGGAATAGACCCTTTTTGCCGGCTTTACGAGCAACTGATTCATCTCTGACAGTGCCAACGAAGGTTGAAAGGGACTTGAAACCGTCAAGCAAATCCAAATCGGTCTTCAATGGAGCCACCATTTGCAATGCGGCCCATTCTTCTGTGAGAGAGGCCAGTCTTGATTCGATTTCTGCCAACCGGTCATTATCTGCAAGCAAGGTGTCGACTTGATTTTGTAAGTCGCCAGACAAAGCATCTCGGATAGGAGATGCTGCAGCGGCTTGGTTGGATGATGAAGTTACGAGAGATGCTGCGGCACGAAGTCTGTTGACATCTCGGCTCAACTGATCGGCTTCTTCACTTGGCGTTCCAAGTTTGAGGTCATCATCACTTCCGTCGTAATCGACGAGGTGTAGAGCCCGCAATCGGGCCAGTGTTTGGATGGTTGCATCCATCTGATCCAGCGTTCCCGCAGCGACCAATCGGCCCATCTGACGGGTGTGAATCTGTGACATCTGGCTCTCTCCTAGAATCAATTATTCATGCGCGAAATGCATCTAGTACTACATCGACCGCTTTGGCACGACTTGAGTCTCCACTTTCATGGATTGATGCGATGGATTTGTCTCCTTTCTTGGATACCTTTGCTGCTTCTTTCTCTGCCGCATTTCGTGCGTCTTCAACCATTTGTTGTGCGTCTGCTTGAGCTTGATTGCGGCCCTCGCTGACAGATTCTGCCGCAGCAACGCGTGCTTTGGTCACAATATTGCTCGCTTCTGAATCTGCCTTTGCTAGAGTAGCAGCGGCATCTGCTTCAGCATCTTTGATGGTTCGTAATACATCGGATCGACTCATGATACCCACCTACGGTGGACCGGCCACCGATGAGGGGTTTATGATGATACCCTCGGTCCATTGAGACCCTATCGATTCAGAATGTGAGAAAACTATCGTAGGATTGAACCAAATATACGATTGAGGGCGGTTGCTACATGGACACAGAACGAATGGGGTCCGAGGATTGGGCTGAACTTCAGCGCAATTTGGAAGCGACCATTCCTGTGTACGACCGAATCAACCGATTTGCAACCCTAGGGCAAGACAAGCGTTGGAGGAAAATGGTCCGCAGTCGATTACCCGAAGAAGGTAGTATCTTGGAGGTCGGTTGCGGTCCTGGTACTTTCGCAGAAATGATTCCTGACCGCGAGCTTACATGTTTGGATCCGATTCCGGCCATGCTATCAGTTGCAGAAAAACGAGTTAATGCGAATCGAGATATTCCTGCAAAATTTGTTGAAGGGACCGCGGAAGAAATGCCATTCGAAGACGAGGCTTTTGAAGGCGTATGCTCGCTTTTTTCATTCCGCGATTGGTATGACAAAAGGGCGGGTTTGAATGAGGCCAAACGTGTCCTTAAACCCGGAGGCAAATTGGTCATTGTCGATCCTGCAAAAATGAACAGGGTGCATGGTTGGTTAGGCCACATGTGGATGCGAGTTTGGGTTGGAGCCTACGCGCGTTACATATGCAAGATAAGCGACCACCCTTGGAAATGGTTGACAAAAACCTATGTCCATTTTGGAACCACAAAGGATTATGTTAAGATGCTCAAGGAATGTGGATTTACCAATGTTAAATCCAAGGTTATCTTCCCTGGTATGGCAACCATTTGGACGGCAAGTAAACCCGAGTAATCAGATAATCCAAAGCATCCTCCGGCAAGTAACTGCGCGCCAAATGATACCCTTTGTCAGGCGGTTGAAGAGCAAGTTCAATACCCAATCTGGGAGTCGAAACAGAAGGCTTCCAAAACGAAATGAGCGTTTCGAATTTCGCATCACTTTCCCCATCTGTTGATTCCAACGTGATTCATACTCCTCGAGTGGCAATCCATCCTTCAAGTGCTCAGCGATGACTTGACCCGCAATTCGCCCTCCAACCATGGCAATTGTGATGCCAGCCCCATTGGAAGGCAGCACCATCCCAGCAGCATCTCCAACAAGCATGTAGTTCCCCTTGACGAAGGTTTTGATGGTCCCAGACATGGGTAGAGAACCTGCCCCTTTGAAAGTGGTTTCACCATCGTACTTTGCAATGAATTCATCTGCATATTGATTCATGGTTTTTCCTTTCGAGAAATTCCTCTGAATTCCTAGACCAATATTCGCCCCACTGGACTTGGGGAACATCCACGCATAACCCCCTGGGGCCATCGAGCCAAAATGGAGCTCTACGGCTTCTCCATAATCACCCTCCACCAAAACAAACTTAACCGGTATTTTCAGAGAACTTTCATTCCAGTAATCTCTTCGCAGTGGGTCATTGTGACCCCCAGCCCCTACGATTATTTTCGCTGTTTTCGCACCACCATTTTTCAGAAAAACGGTGTTCCCTTCAATGGATTTGACATGATGATTAACAAGGTATTTTGCTCCTGCTTTCTTAGCCAATTCAACCAAGGCTTCGTCATGGGCTACGCGATTGAGTACCAACCCCTCAAAATTGTATTTCAGAGGCTTGCCAGATGGAGGAACTACATGCATTGTTTTGGAGTATCTCGAAATTGCTTCTTTTGGGGTTTGGAATAGGTCATCCATGTCAGGTACATCAGGGCACAAGCGTCTCATCTCATCATTACTCGGTACCAATTCACCGCATTGTAATGGAGTTCCAATCGGATCACGTCTGTCAATAACCAGCACATCGGCTCCACCTTGCGCAGCATATCTAGCCACAGTGCTCCCTGCTGGGCCCCCTCCAATGATGATTACATCATGTTCAGAAGTTTCAGTCATTGCGAGTCATCACCTGCCGAGTAATTGATTCTAGAACATCTCTCACCTCTGATTTAGGGAATTGATACAAATGTCCCAAAGCACGCTCCAAATGATTGTGTATGAGTATGTTACAGTAGCCAAATGAATCTCCACTTACAAGTAATTCTTCCAATTCATCCCAACGATCGTCGCGGAATTCTGCAAGTACGTCTGCCAAATTTCTACGGGCCTCTCCGTGTAGAAGGGTGAGTGAATGGATGATAGGAAGTGTCATTTTGCCTTCATGAACATCGGTTCCACGTGGTTTACCCATACGCTCATCCCCTGTCAAATCGAGTAAATCGTCAACCAATTGGAAAGCGATTCCCAATTCCATTCCAAACTCGCGCATCGATTGGATTTCTGCTTCTGTGGCTCCAGCGATTATGGCCGCACATTCACAAGCCGATGAGAATGGACCTGCAGTTTTGCCCCTGACAATTTCATAGTAATCCTCGGGGGTGGTAGCGAGGTCGGAAATGTGTTGCAATTGTTTCAACTCACCCGCGGCGATTGCGGCACAAGTATCGGCCATGATGCGTACGATTTGTTCATCATAACGACCACCGATTCCAAAACCCATGACGAAAAGAAAATCTCCACCAATGATGGCATGATCGAGTCCATGTTTTTCATGCAATGTTTGCACCCCTCGACGCAATTTCGCCCCATCATAAATGTCATCATGAATCAGCGTAGCAGTGTGAATCAATTCCGTTGCGACTGCGAAATCAATCACTTCATTCCGATCTTGGCCTCCGACCAAATCATACGCCAATAGGGTCAGAATCGGCCGGATCCTTTTTCCCCCTGCAAGAAGGATTTCACGTGCTAGATTCATTGCTGAAGCATAGGGCCCGTTCATTGAGGATTCAATCACAGAATGAAGAGCGTCTTCAATCTCCATTCTGCGTTCGACGAGAATTGAATTCTCAAGAACAGATTCCGCCATCAAGCCTTCGACAAGGGGTGCCTATATCAACAGGCGGCTACCGCCCCGAGCCAGACACGATGCGTGTCTGCCATTGGCGGGATGAATATGGGGGCGCAAGCAGAACCAACTCAATTTCGTCTTGTTTGCATCGGTACTGACGATGATTACACACCGGTTCATATTCGAAAATGGATGGAAACACAACCTTTGGAAGGGTTAGAAATCGCCGTTGAATATGATTCTGAGCTGTCGATTGGATTGGAACGACTCGACGGTGGAGATGTGGATTTAATCGCTATATCTGCGCAAACATGGCATGCCTCTGAGAATGTCGAAAATTGTGTTGTCGCAGCCGCAATTCCTCGCCGAGATGAGAACCACATTTTGGTAGCACATGACCGACCCACGCACCTACCCCACAAGTCAATCATACTCGCTGAAAATCGATTACAAAGAAGACAATTGCGAAGATACAGGCCTGATTTCAGGGTTCTCGATCCAATGGCATTCGCGGACATGGCAGGATTGACACCTTCTACAGAGAGCAAACTGGCTTTCCAGTCTTGGATGGAGGACCTTCGAGCATCTAAAATCATCACGGGATACGTGACGGAACGACACCTGTTTGCTTTGGCAAATATCGATGCAAGAAGGCACATGTTAATGACAAATTCACGCGAAGGAGCGGCACGCTTCGTCCCTAGTCCATTACAAGGCTTGACTTTGTTGATTTCACGGGAAGGGTTTCCAAAAAGCTTGTCTGAAAAAATCGGAGATTCGGAATCGATGACAGCCTGGAATTGTGAACAAATTATCCTCAACAAAATTGACCCAGAATATCGTGACCGCGTAGGTTTGCTCGTTCGGCACAGACAGATCTCTTCGTTGCTGAATCAGGCCGAAGAAGAGAAAGATTTGCTTCGTTCAACCAATCTTCTGGATGGAGAGGGAGAAATCATCGACAAGAGTTCAATGGTTGAAATTCTGCTGGAAACCGTTGGGGTTTCTGGAAATCGGACAATGCTAGTGGAAAAATTGGTTCCAATGGAAGATGTCGCCATCCACGCACGATTGTTGGCTACAGAATGGAATGACATGCTCAAAGTCGTCACTATGGAACATGAGGAAGACATTCGATTGGGCCCCGCTAGGCCTCCATTCTTAGAATTGTGACGGCAATTTCCTGAGGGTCCCAAGACGGCCCTTAGGGCCGTGATTGAAGCGTAACATATACAGGTGCTTAGGAACGCAAAGCCCGTCGAGGGCATAGCATGGTCGATGAAAACCTACTGTCACGGTTGTATTCGGCACGCTTAGACGAACTAAGAGAAATGGCGATTTCCCGCGACATTCCAAAGGGTGGGAATGTCGAACAATTGCGTGCCCGACTCATCAATGAAGTGGCCTTGGCTGATACAGATTTGTCTTGGGATTCGCTCCAAGAAATGCCGAACAAAGGACTCGGAGAAATGCTTGGCGTATTTGGCATCAAGCGCTCTGGTTCGATTAAAGAGAAGCGACAGCGGTTGTGGTTGCACCTAAATCATGACCCTAAGAAACTCAATCCTGAAACCATTGCGGATGCAACGCGTGATCAATTGCACGAATTATGCAAGTTCCTTGAATTGCCCCGTTCGGGGAGTAAACAACAACTGTTTGCGAGAGTGGCTGGTGTACTGGCTGCGCATGACAACGGTTGGGGCAAGGTGAAGAAGAGTCTTCGTAGAGGAAAAGCCGCACCCGTAGTCCCCAGTACAAAACCAGAGCCTGAGCCTGAACCACTCCCTGCAATGCCAGATGATGAGGCTGCGGAATTGGCCGCGATGATTCAGGCCTCAATCGATTCGGTCGATGTCGATGAACTAACCGAAGTTCTTGATGAACCTGATGAACCTGCTCCGATAGAGCATGAAGGCATCATTGAACCTGAGATTATCGAATCAAGCCCTGTTGAATTGACGATAGATGAAGGTACAGGTTCTGCAATCATAGACTTGGAAACAAGACTTGCAGAGTTGCATAGCCACATCCGAGAATTTTTGCTAATTAGTCGAGAGCATGATGCGAACGATGTCGCCGCTTTTGTAGAAGATTTGGGAGAACAAGGGTTCCAAGTCAGCCACGCAATGGTTCGAAATCGCATCATGTCAGAGATTACCGAAATGGCCAATAGACGTGATGCTGAGAGTGAAGCAAGTTCACAAGCACCCGGCTCATGGAGAGAAAGAAAGGCACTCCGACGATTGGAAGAATGCCGACCCAGTTTGCTGGATTCATTAGAGGCTATCCTAGATGCTGATGAGGGAGATATTGCCCTAGCCAGAGTTCGATTTGAAGCCGTGGCTGCGGAAGCAGGACTCGACCTAGAATTGCCTGGCATCAGTGGCCGAGTACACGGTTTGTTTGACCTACAACTCAGCTTGAGAGAAGCAGAGGAGGATTTGGATCCTGTGACCGCTCGACGACAACGCGCCATGGAAGTGCTATACCGTGGTTCACAGGACCTGACGGGGGATGCGATGCGTACCTTACAAAAATTCGAAGAGCAAGTCGAAAACTTTGAGCGAATTGTCGAAACATTGGTCCGTAGGGCTGAAGGGCAATTCGGACCTGTTGAACACGCTCTACTTGTGCGCTTCTTGGAGCGAAGAGGTTGGGATGTGGGGCACCCTGAAGTGAGGCCCCGGGCAATCGCTGCAGCTGGAGTTCTTGCTGCGGCCATGGGTTATATCGATTCAGAGGATGTTCCCGGGCTTCCAACCTCAATTTCTCTAGACCCTGACAAGGTCTCAGATGTTGTCGACTCACTGCGTGGACTTTTGGTCGACATGGGGCGAAGTGCACCCACGCAAGATAGTGTTGCACACGGACTATCAGCCGAAGATGCAGAGCAGGCCGAGGAAATCAGTAGCATTGGAAGAGTCCGAGGGAAAATGGACCAAGCTGACGAATTATTGAGTCGCCTCTCCCGAGGAAATGATGCAGAAGCCGGCGAATAATTTTCGATTTGAGGTAGGGCGATGTTCTCTATTTGGGGGCTTCTAAAGCGGTTCAAGGGAGAATGGGATGAATTGGACCCTACCTTTCGGTTCCTGATTTATTGTGAAATCTGCATCTACTTATTGCTCGCATTTGTCCTAGGAATATGGAAACCCGATTTTCTGTGACGAAAGAGCCCCTACTGTTTGAACAATAACAGAATCAGCGGTTTGACGAATAGTATGACTGGAAGACCTTCGTGACCTGCTCAATCCCACGGACTCCTTGAGCCTGTAAGTCAAGCAGAATCTGTTCTCTCTGCTGGACGTGGGCTTCAAAGTCAGATGGGCGGATTCCTGCAGATGCACAGAGGGTTTCTCTGAACTTGCTAGGTACACCCGTTTCTACAATTGCATCATGAGCCGGCTCATACTTCCAAATTGGATTGAGGCGTGGTTTGTTACCCTCCATACCTGAAATTTCTGCAACTTCAGTAATTCTTCGCAGTGTTTTACCCCCGCGATGTACTCGACTTTGCATGATAATGAGGTCCAATCCGGTGAGCATAATGGGTGGAACGTCCATCGGTGCGCTAGTCAATCGAGTGACAGTCTCAGCCGCAGTATTGGAGTGAAGGCTCCCACAAGATCCATCGTGACCTGTATTCATGGCGGTTAGCAGAGTAGCTGCTTCAGGACCTCGTACCTCTCCGACGATGATGCGGTCAGGTCGCATTCTCAAACTCGATTTCAGGCAATCATCCATGGATACTGTGGTTGTTCCATCAGGGCGCTCTTGCCGTGTTTCCATGCGTAGCCAATGGTCATGATACACCTGTAATTCAGCCGTATCTTCTACAGTCAGCAGGCGCTTATCCCAAGGAATGAACATACCAAGGCAATTGAGTGTAGTGGTTTTACCTGAGCCCGTTCCGCCGGCGATGACAAAATTAGCAGGACGAGCATTCAAACCTTCAATCCACACCCACATCATTGCTGCCAAACGGCTATTGACAGTACCCCAATTCATCAAATCGATGATTGTAATTGGATCTTCTCGGAATTTTCGGATGGTAAGCGTAGGTCCATCCGGAGAAATCGGTGGAAGTGTACCGTTGACTCGAGAACCATCTGGCAAACGACCATCGAAAATAGGAACCAAACCGGGACCATTTCCGAGGGGCACATTGGTGAAAGCAGCGATATTCTTTGCCACCTTTACACCCTCATCATCATTCATCCATATATTCGTGCGACAAATACCAAAATCGCGGTGAGCGACCTTCACACATTGCTCGCCGCCGTTGTACATGACTTCCTCAAGTTGATCATCGTCCAACAAAAGAGCCAATTCTCCGTACGCATTGTTCGGCGCTTGTCCATCATAATGGTACATCGGACTTGGATGTCCTGGTTCCATGTAAATCGTCACAGGGCCGTAGCGAGCAAGTACTTGTTCAGACATATTTTCACCTCACGCCATTCCTGTTTGGACTATCTCAAACAGAGCGATGTATAGCACGCCTGAGATAGAACACCAGAATGGTATCCACCAAATCGACTGCTTGGTTCGCCCGAGCATTCTTCCAGAAATGACGACACTAAGTGCGGCTGAAGCCATGAGATATGGAATCATTACCGCGTGGATGTGGCCCCAATAGGCGCCTAATGCAGAGAGGCCGAACGCTGCAAACATGAATGCCATAACACCTGGTAGAAGCAGGCACATGAGCATCAATAGGAGCATTGATTGTCCAGAAACTTCGCTTTCTCGTACGTTGATTAGTTTGTTGAGGCGATCATACTCAATGGACATTGAATTGGTAATCTCACCAAGTGGTGCATCTTGCTCGATTGCAGTCGAAAGTAAATTGACTACTCTTTGGATTAGCACGCTTCGGCTATTGATTGCATATTCTGCCAGTGCTGCATCGAAAGATGTAGAACGAGAACGTTCGATGGCTTGAGTCAATAGTTTTCCAGTTTCATCCGTTCGAATTCTGGATATTTCAGTAAGGGCTTGTTGTAATCCCAACCCCGCCCCGATACTTGCCGAGATAGATTCCAGCACTTCTGGAAGTGCCTCTTCCAACTGTCGGCGGCGGCGGCGTTCGATGAATCCGGGGATTGCACCCGCCAAACATGGAAGGGTGATTGGAATCATTAGAACAAGGAAAATACTCATCGCGAGAAGTTCGTAGAATTCCCACAATATTTGCATTCAAATTACCCCCGGGTCAGATGAATGGGCTCTATAGCCAATCAAAACCATCAGTAAAATCGTCAATAGCAGTACCGGTCCAAAGAGGTTGGCCATGAGAACGAGATAACCGGTTCCAGGTAGCCATGGATTGTTCAACAATCCCGGTTGGATGGTTGGTAGCATCGCGACGACTCCAAAAATAATTGGAGACAACATTCCTACGGTCAAGAGAATTGTTGGCAAGCCGGAAAGTTTCTCAATATACGTGGAGAGTTTGTCATTGCGCTCTTCTTCTTCCCGTTCGGATTGTTGCTCTAGGGCTCGTAACAAATCAGTATCACTGGTGACATTGGTTCTCAATGTGTTCAGAAAACGTGAATAGGCCTTTGTCGATGCATCTCGACTCAATTTTGCGAGTTCTTGTTCCAGCTTTGAACCCCGTTGCAGGTTAGAAATCACCTCTCTGAAGTCGCGAGATATTGCACCGTAACCTCCGCGGCCAATCATCTGCAACGCGGATTCAAGCCCAATCCCAGAACCCAATAGAACCATCACGGCTCGCATGGCATAGAGGAGATCTGCTGATTCCTCTTGATTGGTAGCCATCAAATCACATCCTCTATCAATTCAAAGGAATAAGCACCATCCTCACCATCATATTCCAATCGGTGGAATGCAACTTTGATTTCGGTTTCAGTAAAGGGGTCTAGAAGCCACACTTCAGCACTTCTGAAGATGTTCAAAACCTCACGGTAACCCGCAACTCCAAGGTGACCACACATGGTGTAAACAGCAGACTCAGCGCCCTCGTCGACCAAATCATCTCCTTCTCCACCGCGTTTTACTTCACGGGTGATTCGACGGCGAATGTTGATTGAAATTTTGCAATTGTCAAATTGTAACCAGTCGCCCTCAAATCCCCGAAGGAAGACTGTACCTGCCTGTGCCAATTCGACCCCTCAACCCCGCAACAACACAGGATGACCTTCAAACTAGCGGGGGAAAGCCGTCCCTTTGGGACGGACCTACATTGGTTTGAACCATCCAAATCTTGGTTCCATAATCTCGCACTTATCATCACGGAGTGCGTAAATGGTATCCTCGATGGTGTCTTCATCGGTAAATCCACGTTGTGCGCAATGCTTCATGATGGTATCGTAATCGATTCCTTCAGCGCCTGCGTGTTGGGAAATGATCTCAAGAACTGCGGACTCAAGGTCGCCCCCACCTGATGTAGTAGGCCCTGACTCCGATGCCTCCTGCTGAACCTCTGGCTCGGGAGTATTATCTTGCGGTTCGACATCACTGTTCGCCATATCATTGGCTTCGTGCTCTTCAAACGAAACAACCCTGCCTTCTGCTGCACTGAGAGCCTGTAGGACACCCACTTTGTACCCTTCAGGGTCCCACTCCCCATAGTGATTCATCGACAATCCAAGGCCATCGATCAAGTCCTTAGGAACACCTGCTTCACGTAGGCCGTTGGCATCTGTAGATTCAGCGGATTGGGCTTTGCTCAATGCATCGATTCGCCGCATGGTGTGATGGGAGGTTTCCACCAACCAACCGGCGTAAGTTTCGCGGTCAATAATGGCATAATCTTCCATCTGCATGCGGCAACGGAATCCACCATCCTCTGTGGTGTAGTGATTCGATTTTCCTATGCAGGCCATCAGAAACCGGTCGCCGCCTTCAAATCGAGCAACCAATTCTTCCATCTCGATGTGTAATTCTGGTCGGAAGGAACCCACACTCCAGAGGTGCAGACCTGTAGGGTCACGGACCGCCCCACTAAACATGGGTCCTCGCTCAGTATCTCGCTTTTCGAGTCTCTCGATTACCCCTGCCACGTACATTCTGTTGACCTTCGCTCCCAATTTCGTCACCACAAATCTTGGGTCGTACTCACCTTGCCCTCCATCTGGAAGGCTTGATTCATAGAATTCACGAGCGAAAAGGCGAATTGCGGTTTGACGGCGGCCACGAGGTTGATTGGAAATCACGCGAACACCCCCCATTCTTCTCGAACTTTATTCGCAGATTCGGCCAAATCGGTTTCTGCTAAATTGAAACTATCCGCCATCAGTAAAGCACCTTGAGAATCGATCATTGCCCTGCCAGTGAATGTGTATTTTCGACCCAACATCTTGGCTCTCAAATCGGCCAAGAAAGATTCGCCTTGATCTGGTTTGCAGGCTGTTTTGACTTCTTCCATGGTCTGGCCCAAAAATGCCTCAGCCGGTTCCCGCCCAATAATGAGAGCGCCGTTCGACAAACCATCGTCCAATATGATGCGCAATCGTAAATCTTCATCTCCAACTTGTGGACCATGTTCTCTGCAAGCTCCATCACGCATTGCTTTCTTGCACTCGGGGCATCGATGGATGATACCAGAACCCCCTTGTACAGAGATCACTGTTGCTGTACTTCGAATACCACTTCTTGAACCACCAGATAGCAATTCGCTAAAATCAACATCAACAGAATGTGCTGTTGCATCGATGGCATCCCAAGGGATGTTGTCGAGGATTTCTGCCTGATTGGCGTTATCCACAGTTAGATCAGGTGTACCTTGCCATGATCGAACACGGATTCCCCCAAGTTTGACGGCTATGGGTAATGAAGAAGGGGCGATTGGTAATTCCGACCATGCAGTCAATCTGCAAGTACCTGTTGGGTCTACTGCATCCCCACCCCATACGGTCTTCTCAGAGCCGTCTTGCCCTGTAAATGTTCGACTCGACCAAGAGGTTAGTTGGACTGTGATTGAGACGTCTGTTGAGCCATCGCGAAGTTGGCCGATTTGAAGCACCGAAGATGATTGTAAATCTTCCAAGCTTGCGAATGCATTGTCGTGGTACACTTCAACCTTGGTGCGGTCACCAATATTCAACTCCGGTGTATCTCTGAATCGTCGGATGGCTGCGCCTTCAATTTTCAACAGTGTTCCAACGGGGTGCTCAAAACTGCCAAAGCACGCGAATCCAATGGTCCCAGAGTCATCCGCAAGACGTCCTTTCACCATGTCTATGGTTCCCGAACCATCCTTCTTGTTGACTGTCATTTGTCGAGTCGAAATGACGCGCGCGACTACGGTTGCAAATCCATCCATGCCGAGAACACGTTCAATTGCGGTCGGTTCAGAGGGAGCGGTGACAACTTTCCTTTCGCTTCCCCGCAAGACTGCTACACGACTGCTTTGATTGATGTTGAGTGAGAACTTTTCATTCCACTCATTGACTGAAACCCCTTCAAGTCGAACAATGCTACCTGGGGTGAGATTTTCTGCATGATTGCCCCAGTCCTTGAAATCCCAGCGGGTGCGTTCACCCCCCTCTTCCCAAGGATTATCTTCAATCCAACCAAAGGCGATTTGTTTCTCTTCTCCGCGCACCATCTGCATGCGCGGGACGTAAGTGACCACTTCGACTTCAATGGTGACATTGGTGTCATCTGAGGACAAATCTGAAAATTTCTCCACAGATTTTGCTGCAGGGCGCGCCGACATTTTCGGGGCACCGACTTCCATTCCAGCCTCTTTTTGGAAGTGTTCAATCACGCTCTTGAGTGCGTGTTTGGGTGGAACGAGAAATTCATCTTTATATCGAGTAAATTCCATCACGATTTCTTCTTCATTTGCATCTGGTACGGCTTCTTTGACCGCACGAACTTCATTTTCAAACTCTTCTAGGTTAGACATTTCGAGCAACTCCTGTGGAGGGTCAGTAGTAGACCGCGTCCGCACGAGCATGTCCTGCTTGGGCCCCTGAAAGGGCTAGGCAGAGAACAATGGTCGATCGTGCTGTTTGGGGAAGACGCGGCACTCCATTACCTCCGGGAACCTACACCGTGTTGCGGGGGTTCTTGAACTCTCGCACATTGAACTCAAAGGGTATGATAAGGGGGCAGAACTTGTTATCAAATGAGTACTGGGGTTAGTGTGGCGGAGATGGAACCCTTTCATTTTGAAGGAACAGAAATTGCACCCGGAACGGGTGTCGAAGTTTCTCTTGAATTGGGCGATGGGCCCGCAGGCAATCGGCGCAGTATCCCTGTCTACATTCTACACGGCACAAGTCCCGGCCCTGTAATGGGCCTAATCGCCGGGATTCATGGCGACGAATTGAACGGTGTTTCCGTGGTACATCACCTCATCCATGGGGATGACCACATTGCCAATACAGATGATGATACCATCGATCGAACACAACTTTCTGGCACACTTATCTGTGTCCCAGTTGTCAATATTGAGGGGATGCTACTCGAACAGCGTGGAGCTCCAGACAACCGCGACATCAATCGATTATTTCCCGGGAAAAAAGAAGGGAATCAATCGCAAAGAATTGCACACGCCTTGTTTGAGGGCGTAGTCAAACGTTCAGATTACCTCATCGATTTGCACTCTGCGCCCCATTCAAGAACGAATTTACCGCATGTGCGTGCAGATTTTGATTTGAAAGATTGCCTCGATTTGGCACGAGCATTTGGTACCCAAATTATCTTGCATTCAAATGGTCCAAAAGGTTCGTTGAGAAGAGAAGCATCCAAGCATGATACACCGACAATTTTGTTGGAAGCAGGAACTGCTCATCGATTTGAGATGGATGCAGTTCATGCTGGGATTGAAGGTGTGTTGAATGTGATGGGGCATCTGGGTATGATTGAACGCAAAGCACGTTTGCCTGCGGTTCGATTGTTGGTCCGTCGTTCCAAATGGGCTAGAGCAGAAGCTGGGGGATTGTTGTATAGTCTAGTCAAAGTGGGTGACCATGTCAAAAAGGGACAGAAAATTGCACTCATCACCGACCCACTTGGTGCCAAAACACACACGATTGAAAGCCCGCGAACGGGCGTAATCGTCGGGTTGGCACTAAATCCGCTGGTTCGTGCAGGAGATCCGATTGCAAACATTGTGTTGTGCTCAGCCACAAAATGGAGGCGAGCGCAGGTTGAACCAGATACTCAGGACCCCGAGGAAGAATCTGTGGATGATGAAGAATCTGTGGACGATGCTTGAAGGGGTTAGAATCGGTGTTGCGCCCCATAGGGCGCACCGAACAGTCAAGAACTCCGTCTTGCCGCTAAACTTCTCATGTCCGAGGGGTCTGATGTTGTTGAAGACAAGACCTTCTGGTGGTCAAATTGGGTGCGGGTGGAAAATCTTGAGCTCATCTTCTCGCTGGTTTCGATTGGAATCGTGATTTTTGTTATTCAAGAGGATCTGGTGAATAGCAATCCGACTTTGTTCTGGACTTTGGCCATTCTCGATTTGGCATTGGTTGGTTTTTTCGTAGCAGAATTGTCGAAAGACTTGTCCAATACTGAAGACAGAAAAGAATGGTGGAGAGCACAGAGTTGGGGTATGCTTGGTTTAACCCCTGTTATCTTAGCAGCAATCCCTGAAATCAGTGTACTGGTTCTGTTTAGGTTGATTCACCTATCCAAGGTATATTTTCTGGCCACCAATCTATTGGGTTTGCAAGAAACCAGTGAAGAATCGCCGGTCCAAGTGCAAATTCAGCACCTGATTTTCGTCGTGACTGCAATCGGTTTTGCTGGAGGATTCATCGCCTATTTGTTTGAGCAGCACGCCTCTCCATCACAGTGTGGAGACACCTGTATTGATACACTTCCTCAGGCCATGTGGTGGGCCATTACAACCGCAACTACTGTTGGTTATGGAGACTATGCTCCGGTTACACCCGGTGGTAGAGTCGTTGCGATTTTCTTGATGTTCACCGGTATCGCTCTGTATGGATTATTGACGGCGACACTTTCTCAATTGATTTGGGCCAAGGGTCGAAAATTTGGCAACAATGAACGTGGCGATGTCGATTCAGGTGAAGTGATTGAGCGTTTGGAGCGACTTGCAGACATGCGCCGAGATGGATGGCTCACTGCAACCGAGTTTCACGACGCGAAAATGAGTGTACTCACTGGGAAAATGCCCGGAGGGAACAAAGCGAGAGATGTTGAATCAAGATCGCCAATCCCTCGGGATGAACGTAGAGAAAGAAGGGAGGCAGCCCGTGCTGGATTCCTCGACGAGGAAGAGTAGGCTTGATAGCCACCAAGGCGACGACGAGTCATGGAGCAGGTCATTTTCGGGGTAGTCACCGCTTCAGATAGAGCCTCTTCGGGAGAATATGAGGACATTTCCGGTCTTGCAATTGCTGATTTTTTCTATGAGGCCATCTCCACTCCATTTGTCATCAAGAGACGAATTATTCCCGATGACCAGAGTACCATAGAATCCACACTCATCGAACTGGTAGATGCAGGATGTTGTGTCATCGTAACGACAGGAGGTACTGGGCCAGCCCCACGAGATGTCACTCCCGATGCCACGGAGGCCGTATGTGATCGAATTTTGCCAGGTTTTGGTGAACAGATGCGAGCGATTTCTCTTCGTCATGTACCCACTGCAGTCCTCAGCCGGCAAACCGCAGGCACTCGTGGCAGTTGCCTAATTCTCAATTTGCCAGGTAGCCCCCGCTCAATTCGAGAAATTATCGATGAAATTTGGCCGGCTGTGCCATATTGTGTCGACCTCATTGGAGGACCCTATATCGAAACAAAAGAGGGGGATTGGTCTGCTTGGAGGCCGCCTCACGCGCGCCGCGCGATTGAAGAATGAGACCCCAGTCGGCAATGCATGGCCAAATTCAAGGACACCGATTTAGAATTGACACGGGCAATGGATGAAATGCGTGAGGTAGAGGTTCAACTCGACTTTACGCCGAATGCGCTTGCAAGTGTATTGTACAAGCAAGGTGACACTGTCGTGCTCGCATGTTGTACGCGCGCGAAGAACCTGCCACGTTGGTTCCCGAGGGATGCAACAAAAGGATGGGTCAATGCAGAATACTGTTTGTTACCCGGTTCAACCGATTCTCGATTCCAGCGGGAACGCCGAGGAGCGAAGGGCCGAACCTATGAGATTGAGAGATTGATTGCAAGGAGCCTACGAGCGGGAATTGATCTTGAGGAACTTGGACCCCATAGCCTGACTGTCGATTGTGATATCCTGAATGCAGATGGAGGTACTCGATGTGCTTCAATTACCGCAGCCACCATTGCTCTACGTTTGGGTGTTCGTCGATTGATTGAGCAGGGCTTGTGCTTGCCCGCGGCTGATCGAAAGCCTGCGGACGCAGGGCGTGATTGGGTACCTCGTGAATTGAGCGATTCTGAAAAGGCAGCGCACGAAGCGGCCGTTCTACCTGTGGATGTCGCTGCAATTAGCGTTGGACTCATTGGGGAAGATGTATATCTTGACCTTGATTACATCCTCGATTCCAATGCTGATGTTGACATGAACGTCATTGGAACAAGTGATGGGATGCTAGTGGAAGTTCAAGGTACAGGTGAAGAATCGACCTATTCACGGGCCCAGATGGATGCGCTCATGGATATGGCTGAGAAAGGGCTTGCAAGTTTGCATTCGTTGCAACAAGATGCGCTCAATGGTGCCAACTGAGGAAAAGGTGGTGCGGTGGGCCGGGCTTGAACCGGCGACTTCCAGATCTTCAGTCTGGCACTCTCCCAGCTGAGTTACCACCGCAGGGAATGGGGCCACCAGCCTCGCATTATCAACCCTTTCGGGTGCTAAATGAGGGCCTCAGAAGAGGTCGTCATCATCCTCATCAGATTCCAAGACCATGGGCTCTTCATCCTTCTTTGTGGATTTCTTTGCCGCCGGTTTGCTTTCCTTTTTTGCAGGTGCAGGTGCAGTCTTGCCTTGTTCTGCTGCCTCACGCTTGGCTTTTTCTTCGGCTTCTCGAGCCGCCAATTCTGCAGGATCCATTCCTTGAGCAATGGCCAATTTGTTGCGCCGCTCATCACGAGCTTGCTTCTCGAACAATCGGTGCTTTGCACGCTCACATTGTTGCATCATAAACATGGCATCGTGTTCAAGCAAAGGTGAATCGGAAATCATCGTAATGTCTAGCCAATCACCATCCTCAGCAAGGAACTCTGCCAAAGGCTCAAATTTCAAATCGGATTTCTTGATCTGTGTATAGTGCAATGCGTTGCCCATGCGGTGCTCAATACCACTAAAGTGACAATAGAATGTCTTCCCACCAATGGTCTCCCGGACCAAATCAAACAATTCGCCGAAATCTTCACTTGTTCGTAGTCGACCATGCCCGCGGGCATGAATGTGGGCTAGATTGAGGACTGGAACGGTCCCTTCTACGTGATTGGTCACTTCAAGAACCTCTTCTAGACTACCCCAGAGTTCCTGACGCCCACTGGTCTCAACTCCGATTAGTGTAGGTGTGTTTTCGATTACCCAAGGGAATGCAGCATAATCTTCACTCTCTTCCTTATTATTCCAGATTTCTGCACATCTGTCAACGACGCCTGCCATCACATTGGCAACTTGCTCATTGGCTTCTGCACCTCGCTTGAAATCTCCATAGGGACCAACGTGGTATGTGATGTGTCTAGCGTTCACAATTTTGGCCGCCTGTAGACTGGCTTCCATCTTGGAAAGTGTACGGCTACGTTCACGCTTATTTCCTAGTAATTCTGCATAATATGGACCGTGGAGATTCATCTCAAATCCGGTTTTCCAAGACAGTATTCCCGCTTGCCAGTATTGGTCAAAATGGTGAGGGGCAACTGTGCGTACAGTCTGGATTTCCATCGTCTCCAATCCAAGAGCAGTGATGTCGTCCATCCCTTCCACGATGGTTCGTCCTTTGCACGACAAAGGCACGCCGGCAGGTCCTAGTTTTAGTGGCATCTTCTCCCCCCGACCTCTCGGCCGAAACGTTCTATCTTCAAAAGGATGTGCGGACGCATTCTCCTATGTTTTCCGAACGCTTAGTGGATTCTACCCTTCGTAACTAATCAATCTTGGTAATTCCGACCGACAATTTAACCGAACTCTGTCCTTGCGTGCGCAGCATGAAAGGGCACGAGTTCACAGGTCGTACCCATAGATGGACCCTAGCTATCGGCTTGTGCTTGGTGCTCTTGTTACCTAGTGCGATGAGTGCAACATTGGTCCCAACCGAATACAAAACGGATGTGAAGCCAGTTGATTACTACAGTGCAAATGGCTCAGGCGTCAATGTTGAGCACCCCGAGTGGGGCCAAGCCGGAACGCTGCTGGGTCGTGTGGCCAACTCCAGTCACGACCCCGATGCAAACTGGATGGGATTGGCAGATTTACCAAACCCTCGGAATGTCAGTAACATTGTCTGTGCACAACCGGGTGTCATCCCCGATGAAAGAGGACTTTCAGATTTCAATTGGTTGTGGGGCCAATTCATCACACACGAAATCGATTTCACACTCACACAAAATGGAAGAGTGGGCGAGAATGGAACTCCCGAACAAGCGAATATCCAGATTGCCGAAGATGATCCAATTATGGGAGCACCTGGTGGATCTCAGATCCGATTCTTCCGTTCACTGTATGTGAACACCACTGATGAAAACGGGGTTGAACATCGTGAGCACCCGAATTCAATTACAACCTGGATTGATGGAAGTTCAATCTATGGCTCCTCTCAAGAAACCACAAATTGGCTTCGGACATTTGAGAATGGCAAGCTGAAAGTGAGTTCAAATCCATGGGGAGATTTGCTACCTGTCGCCAAAGATGATGATCAAACAGCACCCCCAATGTCATTTGTTGGATTCAGTGCAGACGTGCGATTTATTGCTGGCGATTCAAGGGCCAATGAGCACATTGCGCTGATGTCGTTGCATGTTCTATTCGTTAGAGAACACAATCGTCTGGCTGAAGAAATCGCTGAGAGGAACCCCGATTGGACGGATGAAGATATCTTCCAGTTGGCTAGGAAACTGATTGCGGCCCAGATCCAAGTTATCACTTACGAAGAGTTCTTGCCAAGTCTGGGCATCACGCTTGAGCCTTATACGGGATACAATTCATCCATCAATCCACAAGTAACCAGTTCATTTGCCACGGTTGCCTTCCGAATGGGGCATTCCCAAACGGGGGATGTATTCCTTCGTCTCGATGAGAGTCGGAAACCCATTGAAAATGGGGTCATGGACTTGTTTGATGGGTTTTGGACCACTCGCCCAGTGACCGAAGAAGGAGGGATTGCTCCAATCTTCAGAGGCATGGCTGCACAAACCCAGCCAGCGAATGACATCTACTATGGCGAGGATTTGAGGAATCATTTGTTTGGAATGCCTGGAGCTGGAGGCATGGACTTGTGTGCCATGGACATTCAACGCGGGCGAGACCATGGGGTGCCATACTATGGTGACATCAGGGTTGCATTTGGACTGGAAGAAGTCACCAATTACAGTCAGATTACAAGCGATTCGGATGTGGCAAACCGCCTAGCTGAAGCCTATGGTGAGCAAAACCCCGGTCACATTGACCCGTTCATCGGTATGTTGGCAGAAGATCATCTCCCGAACTCTACACTAGGGGAAACCATGGATGCGGTGATTCGTGACCAATTTATCCGAATAAGAGATGGTGATCGACTATATTACGAAAATGATGGTGAGTTGGAAAATGTCAAAGAAAATCTGTCTGAGACACGGCTATCTCACGTCATACTCCGAAATACAGAAATTGAGTCGCTACAGTGTAATGTCTTCTTTGCTGAAACAAACCTGAGCAACATGGATTGTTACTTACCCAAGGAAGTGTTGCTCCCTGAGATTGAGGTGGAGGAGGATTCAGGATTGAAATCATTCGTCCTTGGGTTGATTGGGTTGGCAGTAATGGGTCTGCTAATCATTGGTTTTGTGGGCGCGAATTCCAAATCAGCAGAATGAGTCCAATCGCCATGATGGCAAGAAGATAAGTTGAGTAATCAATGACCTCGGGGGGAAGTTCTTCCTCGATTATCAATACAGAATTGACTTCAACACCTTCGACGCTCTGAATATATCCTGTAGACCATTTGACCTTGACTTCTACAATCGATTGTTGACCCAATCCAAAATGGATGCTAGGGTCACTGCTTCCAAGGAAACCATCGCCAGCAAATCCATGTTGTTTGAGGATGGTACCATCCTCCAAATGCACTTCGACAATACAACCAATGCCATGGGAGTTTGAACCTCCAGTGGTTCCTTGAAGGCGTACTTTGAGCCAGCCGCCTAGTCCATCTTCAACCGCAGTGTTGCGCCATAATTGTGGAGGGCCATTTGCATGTGCCATCAGTATATCCAGATCCCCATCATTGTCAAAATCTGCCAGAGCAACGCCCATTGTCTTGTTTCCTCCACGGGCGTTTCCGGTCGTCATGTTGGCGCCAGAAATTCCCAGTTCAGTGGCGACGTCTGTGAAATCGACGACACCATCGCCATTGATATCTCCGTCATTTCTGTAAAGTGAATTGTATTGATTGGAATAATCCAAATTGATTCTTCCGACTCCAAACCAAAGGTCCATGTCACCATCCAAATCATAGTCAAAGAAATGGCAATCCCAATTCACCAATATATTCGATTGTTCGCCATATATCCCCATCGAAGATTGCTCGATGAAAGTATCACCTTGATTGTTCCATAGGAAATTGTCGCCAAAGTTTGATTGACATACATCAAGATCTCCATCTAGGTCCATGTCGGCCGCATGCGCTCCCATACCAGTGCCTGGTTTTGACATTCCCATCTCT
>DAVT01000150.1 GCA_002505685.1 Euryarchaeota archaeon UBA501
TAGAAAGATGTCCTAACATGTAGTTACTAACGGCTTGAGATATTATCCCTTTCGCAAGGGGAGCCCTTTGAAACGAGGGCGTTTCAATGGGTACCCATGCGAAGGACGGGTTTCGGAAGGGGCCCCCTTTGAAAATTTCAAATTGAGAGGTTAAGCACAAATGCTACGACTATGTCGTGTGGTTATGGCGAATTGCAGTGGTTGCGGAAAAATACTCCCTACACCCATTCCGCCCTATACAACATCATTCTGCCCATTTTGTTCAACACCTGTAGAAAAAAACAACCTACCCTCGATAAAATCTGACGTTATCGTAGGGGACATCAATATCGTAAGCAATGAGTCTCAAGAAGTCCAGATATTTTCTGGCTTTGAAGCAGACATGCAAGGATACGACATTGTAGGGGATTTACTGAACCCTCAAATTAGTGACTTACAAATTTGGGTCAACGATTACGTTCTAGGTTTTGAGAAATTGTCTGAACCAGAGTATAGTAATGATGACCTCTGGTTAAATTTGATTGACAACACCGATGAATGTGGCCTTTTCTTGGACATTTACACACCCAAAGGGGAGATGTACCCCCGCCATCGCCTAGAGTTGTTTATCGGAAATTTTACAGGGACAAGTGCCGATGAAATATGGAAATTTGAAACGATTTCGTCAATGTCTGCTGACTTCATATTTGGAATGCTGAAACTCATGCTTAGGAGAGATTATGAGAAATTGAAAACGATTCTGGATTGGAAACCACCGGATAATTGATTCGGATAGTTCGTATGGGTCTATCCGAATACCCATTGAAATGGATTTACAATTTCAAACGGCTTTCAGTGCGTCCTTCGGAACGCTACCCATGTAATCAGAGATAACTGAGTATCCAAACAATCGGATCGCCAAACAAGACCAGTGGAAGAATCGCAGGGAATACAAATAGCAAGAACGGATGCTTTGCAGTGACCCAAGCACGCTCAATACCCGCTTCTGCCAACTCCTCGAGTACCTGTTCAGTCTCATTTTCCGCCCGACTGCCTCGTACGGGGCGCATACGACGAGTTACGCCCCGGGTCCCATCGGGTTTGTCGACCACTTCTTCAAGCAACCACACATGGTTATTCGGAATGTCAGCCAACGCCATCTTTGAAGCATGCCATGACATTGAAAGTGGCATCAAATCACCCGCACCAACATTTCGAATCAGCATAATCAATGGCAAGACCAAGAAAGCCAAGCCCGCCCAAATCAAAAGTGACAATGCAGGTGGCATCGATGTTGACATCGCAGATTCTTCGACACAAAGTGGGAATGCCGCACCGACCCAAGAAGGCAGCAACAAGGTGGCGAGCATCATGGCTTTGGCATCGGCACCCCCATGCAACATCCTGAATCGCCAAGCCATCTCGAAGAATAACAATACAATACCCATGAGAATCATTTGACCCCATAGTAATGCAGCTTTGGTCGATGCAGATTCTGTATCCATCACCACACTCGGGTCAAAATAATCCATGAGAACGGGTGCATATTCCATTGCACCCATCACCAAACCAACCCCGCTGACGAAGTACCAAATGGTCACCGCAATATCCAATTTAGACCCTTTGCGGATATCGTTGATATCGGGGACTCCGATTAGTGCCGTTGAGGCAAACGCTACCACGGCAGAAGCGGTGAGCCAAATCATCCAACCCGCCTCAAGGAGAAGCAACTCCAAGGTCAACAGGAAAAGGGTGGGTTTTGCCCAGCCCCACCACCAATCATTGGAGACACGACGCGTTTTGTGGTCCAACCATGCAGCACCACCAAAACACAGGGTAAGAACACCGAGGCGAACCCACTGCAGGAGTTCCAGTTGAGTGTCGATATCTGACATGCGATTCAACACCTGCACAGGAAAGCGACTTAAAGCAGCCTCGGCCCCCCCTGCGCCGTGAGCATGCTTTCGGAGGAGTACTATGACAGCCGATATCGAGAACCGATTGCAGCAAATTGCTAGCGTTATTACACAATTGGATGACCAGAAGGTCCCAAGGAATATCCGCAAGGGTGCGAAGGACGCGGTTGAAAAGTGGTTATTGAATAAAAACAAGCAACTCGATGTTCGTATTGCGATGTCTCAGGCCAAATTGGAAGAGTTGTATGAGGACCCCAACATTCCAATGGAATTTGGTACACTGATTCTACAAATCAATACGGCTCTTGAGCAGATGCTTACTGATTTGCACTCCTAATGGCCCAAGGCATCCCAGTGTTGGCCAAACCTAGGCCTTCTCCTTCGGCTGAGATTCCAATCAAGCCCACTTCAATGGAGGGTTGGAATAGTGAGAGACCAAATTGCAATTTTTGTTCCAATGTTCCAGAGTGAATCGCGACCCGATGACAAAGCATCTTGAGTGTAATCTCTTCACCGATCCCTGTAGCTGCCAAAACCACATTTTCGTCAGCCCAAAGACCCGGGCCCCACAAGGGTGTGTCACCTACCCGACCTCTAGGCCGACCCGTACACCCTCCTGTGGAGGATGCTACCGCCATCAAACCATGCTGGTCGATGGTAACACAACCCACCGTGTCGTTACCTGATGGAGCATCACTGCCGATTACCTCTTCTTTTGTGAATCCCTTTTCATCGGCCCAGTCTCGCGCTCCTTGTCCAACAAGAATGTGAATTGATTCATCGAGCAAACTGGCAGCGACATGAATCGGGTTTGGGGTGTCTTCGATTGCCATTATCGCTCCGAGGCGACCGTCGGAAGTTGCGATGGCTGCATCCAGTTGAACCGAACCG
>DAVT01000054.1 GCA_002505685.1 Euryarchaeota archaeon UBA501
GATGGTGACCTTTCATCCAATGTCATCAAAGAACAATTATCCATTAATCACGCATCAGGAATTTCAGGAGTATTCGGCCTGCTTGGTTCCACAGGAGTGACCGCACTGGTCGCTGTCTTCCTCGTCTTGATTTTGACTGGCGGCCTCTATGTGCTCAGAGGCAAGAGGCGCTTGGCTGCTGACCTAGAGTTAATCGAATCATGGGGTGGTGGATTGGGTGCAGAACAAGTGTTTGATTTGGGTGAAGAAGAAACAGCGCCGAAATTGCCCGATATGGAAGCAGAAGCACCACCTGCGATGAGTGACTTTGGCGAATCCTAATCCTTGGTTGCATAAAATTCTGCATAGCGTTCAGCATTCAGCGCGTAGGTGTATTCGTCGAGTACGCGCTTCCTTCCATTGTTTGCCATTTGCAATCTACCATCGTGATCAGCCAGCAATGATTCTATCGCCTTGGCTAAGGTTTCAGGCTTGTCAATATCGAATAAACCTCCAACACTGTCATCCACCATTTCTGGTAGTGGTCCATCATTGACAGTTACCACGGGTGTACCACTGGCCATCGCTTCAAGAGGAATCAATCCCTGACCTTCGTAGTAAGATGGATACGCGACCAAATCCGCACTTCGGAACAATTGCGCAAGTTCATCGAATGGTAGACCGGGTTCAATGGTCAATGAATCAGCAACACCCAAACGCTTCGCTTGGCGCTCCAGTGTTCGTTTCATGTGGCCTCTGCCGACGATGACCAAATGCGCCTTTGGGAATGATTGCAAAACCTCAGGCATCGCCTTGAGAAGTGTTCGGTATCCCTTACGTGCGACCAAACGTCCTACGGCAAGAAGTAGTGGAGTTTCAGTTTCCGGTAATCCTGCAAGCGCATTTTCATCTGGCTCACCATATCGCTTGCGAATTTCTTCATGCGCGAGCATGGTATCTTCGTGGTCACAATCAAGAGGAACAAACATGTTGGTATCCACCCCCCATCGAACCACTTCACAACGCCAGTTTTCTGGTGTATTGTAGCGGGCGACAAAGTCTGCCTTCGTGGCTTCTGAGTTCGCCACACATACCGTCGATGCACGAACAGCGGCTCGCTCGTACTTTGCGTAGTGCTTTGCCGTCAACAATATGGCAAGATCATTGGGGTTTTTCCAAACCGCAGATTCGCCATGCTTGGCAGCTCGCGTCATTCCATCTCTTTCTCCAAGCCAAGAACCATGTAAACTGGTAATAACAGGGCCGACTTTTTGTCTGACCATTTGGTATTGCTTTTCTTTCCAAGAAATCATTGGTGCATGCACATGAACGGCATCAAACGGATCTTTCTTGTGAATCCGCAAGAGTTCACGCAGCGCCCATTTTCCGTAGGATACCGTAAATGCCATTGGAAGTGGTGCCCATTTTACAGAGAGGACTGAAACACCTTTTTGCTGAGGGATTTTCTTCGGATTCCGCTCGACGCTTTTGTCACGTCGCGTAATGACGGTGACACGATGACCGAGTTTGACCAACGCCCCGGCTAGATGGAATACAGTGGAGCCCATTCCACCCCAACGAGGAGGATATTCTCCAGACAGCATTGCAATGTGCACAACTCGCCCTCAGAGGGGCCTGTAAGGCCCCAGTTTTCAATGAATCCGCTTTAATCCATCAACGGTTGCATTCAAAACGGACCAGTTGGTCCGAGGTTTGGGGATATCATGGCTGATAAGTTACCCGTGCATGTTACGGTAGTGATTCCAACTCGCAATGAAGAAGCTGCAATCGTCGATACCATACGCTCGATTCCAAACGACGGATGGTGCGAAAAACTCGATTTCTTAATCGTCGATGGTAATTCAACGGATCGCACCAGAGAATTGGCTGAAAAAGAGGGGGCATGGGTGGTTCTTGAACCACGTAAGGGATACGGTAGAGCCTACCGAACTGGCTTTGCTTTAGCCCCCGGTGACATCATTGTGACACTCGATGCAGATTGCACCTATCCCGGCGAAGAAGTTCCTGGATTGGTGCGCAAGTTGGTTGAAGAGGATTTGAAATTCATTACATGTGACCGCCTACGACGCGCCGAAGAAGGTGCCATGTCCGGTTTGCATGGATTTGGCAACTGGGGACTTTCAGTCACCGCACGCATGTTGTTCTGGTATGGAATTCACGATTCACAGAGTGGAATGTGGGTGTTCTGGAAGGACATCATGGAGAACAAGAAAATGCGACCAACTCACGACGGTATGCCTCTATCTGAGGAAATGAAAATCAATGCACGCCGAGTCTTTGGTCGGAAGAAAGCGATTGAGGTCAGTGTACCTTACCGTGTTCGAGTCGGCGATGCTGAAATCAATACTTGGGGAGATGGATGGCTCAATTTCCGATTCCTGTTCGCCAAGCGCCTTGGAATCAATCGTACTCGTTCAGAGTGGGGACCTGATGACAACACTCAGGTGTGATTTTTCGCCCTTTTTAGGAAATTCGATAGGGCAATAGCCTTACGTGCGCGGGTGCCTCCGGCACCCGATGAGCCTGACTGATGGTACACGAGCCCGTGCCGTTCGAACAGTTTTGATTGTGCTATTATTCGCAATGATTCCAGTGATTAGTGCTGAGGCAAACGATTCAATCGCAGGTGCAGATGAGATTAACGACGGTTCATCTGCTAGTGGCTCAGTGGACTATGGCGGCGACCGCCGAGATTTCATGAAAGTCGCAGTGATTAACGGCGATACGGTTAGTTTCGCAGTCAGCATTTCTTGTCAGGCTTGGGATGGAGGTTGTGAACCTCGAGTCAAACTATACTGGGATAACCAAACCCAAGATGGTGGAACTCACACCGTATACAACAGCGCAACCTATTACATCAGCCATTCAGGACAACCTGGATTTGTGTACATCGAGATTATCTCAGAGGATTCATGGTTCTCAGATAATTTTGATTATACTGTTGGAGTGAGTATTGACACCGATCAGCGAAATACAGATTTCGATGAATATGTCGATGACGATGATGACTGCCCAGATATTGCAGGCACATCAACAGAAGATCGAAAGGGATGTCCTGATGGAGATGGCGACGGGTGGTCAGATGAGGGTGATGTCTTCCCGAATGAACCCAGTCAACACGCAGACCAAGATCAAGATCAATACGGCGATAACCCGAATGGGGTGAATGGAGACCATTGCCCCACAAGAACGGGCGATTCCTTTGAGGATCGATATGGTTGCCCCGACCGTGACAATGACGGTTGGTCTGATCCCGATGATTGGGGTGAATGGGGACCTGTTTGGACCACTGCAGACGGAGGAGATGCATTTTGGGAAGACTCGACTCAGTGGTCAGACTATGATGTAGATGGATACGGTGACAATTGGGCCGATCCCGAGTGGAATGATTCTCACGAAGAGATGGGAGTGGGACAATATGTGGAAAATGCGACCACTCCCGATTTCTGTCCACTAGATACTGGATATTCTACACATGATCGCCTTGGTTGTCCGGATACGGATGGAGATGGTTGGTCAGACCCAAGTGGCAATTGGACTTGGGAATATGATGGAGCAGATGCTTTCATTGACAACCCGACTCAACATGCAGACCGTGATGGTGACCGCTTTGGCGACAATGCTTCGGGAACCAATGCAGACGCTTTCCCAGACAACCCAACGCAATGGTGGGACACTGATGGAGATGGCTACGGCGATAACAATGGCGATGGTGATTGGCAAGCTGACAACTTCACCGAAGATGAAACGCAGTGGGCCGATTTCGACCGAGATGGGTATGGAGACAATAGCAGTGGAAATCAACCTGACTCGTGTGTTAGTCGCCCAGGTTCATCGATGAACGATCGCTTTGGTTGTCCAGACACAGATGGTGATGGATACTCAAACCCAGACTTGGACTGGCCGGCTCACCCTCAAGGATTCGCTGATGCATTCCCAGGTGGACTCAATGCAGAATGCGGGAATTTGTGCAATACTCAATGGCATGACGTCGATGGAGATGGTTACGGGGACAATCAGGGAGACGATGTATGGCGACCGGATTCATGTATCACGACTTCAGGAACCAGCACCCGCGACCGCTGGGGCTGCCCAGATAGTGACGGAGACGGAGCGAGTGATCCGAATATCGAACTAGGTTGGTTGCCACATCCTTCCGAATGTTGCAATGCAGACGCTTTCCCCGATGACCCGACACAATGGGAGGACCTCGACGGAGATGGATTTGGTGATGAGCAAACAGGATTCCAAGGTGATCGTTGTAGAGATACTCCGGGTACCAGCCGTGAGGATCGCTTCGGTTGTACCGACACAGATGGAGACGGTTGGTCCGACCAAGGAGACCGCTTCCCTCAGGATGCAACACAATGGCGAGATGCGGATGGAGATGGCTTTGGCGATAATCCAGATGGGCATCAAGCCGATGAATGCCCGAACGAACTGGTGAATGCAGGTGTTTCAATCATCGATCGATTGGGATGTCCGGATACCGATGGTGATGGATACTCTGATGAGACTGAAGATTGGTTGGCGTCACCCGAAGGACAGGCGGATTCTTTCCCTAAGAATCGTGTACAATGGGCAGACTCAGACAATGATGGATTCGGTGACAACCCAATCGGAGGCCAACGGGATGATTGTCCGATGGAAGCAGGAACTTCAACCATCGATGTTCAGGGCTGCCCGGATACTAACGGTGATGGATACTCTGATGGATATGGGGCTGTACGCAGTCAGTTGGCTCTTATGGGTTCAAACCCGACCTCTAGCTTGCTAACATTTGCTTGGCCATTGCTGGTCTTCCTCCTCACCTTATTCACAGTTCGTTTGTCGAACAAAGAAGGAAAGGAACCAAGCATTTTCGAAGGTAACCAGTCAGATAAAGGAGGTGAATTCTGATGCAGAATCGAATCATCACTCTCCTCATTGTGTCCATGATGTTGCCGATGCTATCAACAGTCGTGAGCGCCCAAGATGATAGCCACATCGTGGTTACTGGTTCCGGTGCGCTTGCAATTGACGAAAATTATGATGGCGAACTCGATTTGGTTCGTGTCATCGCTTCAATTGGCACATCGGCTCCTTACGCTATGGTTGCAGTTGAAGTCATCGCAGACAATGGGGATATGGCCATTTCATTCTGGAACAATACCACTTTGCAAAGTGAAGACACATTGCTCGTCAATTCGACCATCAAGGCATGGGCTGATGGGGAGTATCAGATGACACTGCGTGTATGGGATAAAGAATCAGAATTGTTGGTTCACGACGAAGATCTCGGAATCCATGAACTGATTGCCAGTCTCACGCCTCCACAACTTTCGATGGACCTAGAGGCAGCCGATTACATCTACACCGGAGATACTTGCTTCATCCATAGAGTCTCGACGGATTTGGTCGGTGCCCACTATGATGTGATGGGTACCGTTTCAATCCAAGGTGTGCCTTGGTTGGTAGGCGAATATGAGACTCCTCTCGATTGCAGTCGCTGGCCGGCTGGGGATTACACCATTACCGAGAATTACCGAAATGGTTTGGGAATGACTGCATCAAACACGCTTTCATTCACCATCAATGTGCACCCACCGCCTTCATTCATGGTCAATCATACGGGTCGTGCAACAGAATCTGGCACACCCTGTGAGATGGAAATTATTCCCGGGGAAGACACCCTCATTGAAGAGGTCTCAATTCGATGGGAAGTCGTAGATCGTGCACAAGATGTCGACACATACGATGATTTTGTCATTCTAGATTGTACCATGTGGAGCCCTGGTGTGCACAAGGTTCGAGCAACACTCACCAGTCCACAAGGAAGAGAAACCACTCACGCCCTCAATGTGATTCGCCTACCCCCTGCCCCGGATGCCAGTTTAGACGTCCTGAATGCAAGCGGGAATTCAGATAGTTGGCCCACAATCTCACAAGGAGATGAATACGCACCGACACCTTTGCTATTGAGCCTATCAGCAACGATTGCATTGGTGGGCTCGGGCGGGTTCATTTTCGCTTTGCTGCTGGGTATAATTGTCGGTAAGCGAATGAATCGGCAACCCGAAATCCAAGAAGACATGTGGGATGTTGTTCAAGAAGCTCCGGATAGCGAAGGTTTGCCAACCTTTGTCGATGAGTCAGGCGTTCATTGGCGTCAACAACCGGATGGAAGTGTAGATTGGTGGGACGCGGCTGAAAGGCGTTGGGAAACATTCCAACAGTAATCAAAACCGCATTGTTCCACTGAATGCAGGGGACGCATTGAAAGATGGATGGTTTTTCAGCCCTCCATGGGAATGTTTTCCGCACAATTTGGGGACCGGGTTCGAACCCTTTCGCATGGCGCAATTTTTCTGACAATCTTGGTTCTCGCCTTGATACATCTACGTCCAGTCGTTGAACCATTCATCATTGCGGTTTTCATCTACTTCCTTCTGGCTCCAGGTGCACATTGGTTGAATGATCGAGGTGTTCCTCTCTTCCCCGCATACGCGTTGGTCGTCACCACCCTTGCCGGTGCCTTCATGCTGGTAGGAATGTGGTTGTACCAAGACATGTCCACGTTTTTGGAGGGTATTCCTGAGTACTCTCTGAAATTGAATGAATTGATGGCGAAATGGGAAGGAGAGACCATTCTGGGCTTCACAATTTCATTTGAGGGATTGAGTGTATCGAGTTCCCAACTTGAAACCACTGTCCTTTCTCTATTCGGAGAAATTAGCAGTTTTGTCAGTTTGATGCTTACCGTGTTTGTCTTCCTCGTGTTTATCATTCTAGAAGCTGAGACACTCCCAAAGCGCCTTGCAGCCGCCTATCCATCTGATGTTGAAGAAAATCTCAAGGTGATTCTGACGGATATTGGAGACGGCGTATATCGCTATGTGATTCTCAAAACCGCAGTGAGTTTTGGTGCAGGTGTCGTCACTGCAATCATCCTCATTGCCATGGGAATCCCTGGATGGTTGTTGTGGAGTACACTCACATTCTTGCTGAGTTACGTCCCCTACATCGGTAGTTTAGTCGCACTCATCCCTCCAGCAGTTCTTGGATTCCTACTCCTAGATCCGACCTCTGCGGTGATATTGGTTGTTCTTCTCATTGTCAAAGAACAAATTTGGGGACAATTCATCGAGAACAAATTGTTTGGTTCCAGTCTTGATATTTCACCCATCGTATTGCTCTTGGTCACTGCATTTTGGTTCTGGCTATGGGGAATCATGGGCATGATTCTAGCCGTACCAATGGCGGTCATTGTCAAGATTATTCTCAGCAACATACCCGAAACTCGTCCAATCTCAATTCTACTTTCTGAAAGAGCACCGAGAGCAGAAGAGGAGTAAACATGGATTGGAAAGTCCTCGTGGGACTCGCCCTCGCAATTGTGGTATTGTTCCTCAATTTCTGGTGGCTTACCGCTGGGCGAAAAAAAGCCCGCTTGGACCGTGATTGGGCCGCAGACAATGCCCAATTGGCCCGCTTTGAGATTGCTGAAGATTTGGTCACGTTACACAATCGCAGAGATTTCACTTGGCGCACAACTCGAGACTATGATGAGAAATGGGACCAGTGGTCATTCAACCCCAAGGACCTCAAGGACATCTGGTATGTTGTCGATTATTTCCACAAAATTCGAGGCATGGCACATACGATGATTGGGTTTGAATTTACAGACAATCGTTTCCTCATGGCATCCTTTGAGGTTCGTCGAGAGAAGGGTGAAAAATTTCATCCTTGGACAGGGGCTTGGAACGAATTTGAACTGATTTTGATTTGGGCGACAGAACGCGATTTGCTTGGAGTTAGAACCAATGCACGCGGAAATGATGTCTACCTCTATCCTTGTGATGTTCTCCCTGAAAAGAAAACGGCTCTCTTGCAGGCGATGATGCAACGAACGAATCAGTTGGCGGAAACACCTGAATTTTACAATACGATTACTTCGACTTGCACCACTTCGATTACTCAGATTGTCAACCGCGTTACACCCGGTCGTGTACCATTCACTTGGCGCGCTTACCTTCCGGGATATTCGCCTTGGACGGCTTGGAAGCGAGGGATCCTCACCAAGCGCGGTTCATTCAAAGAAACGGTGGCCGCAGCAGCCATCAGTGAGAAGGCCAAAGCCACAGG
>DAVT01000156.1 GCA_002505685.1 Euryarchaeota archaeon UBA501
AGGACCAACTCAATCGGCCAGAATCGAGCATCTGCGGCATCATCTCCACCCACAGGTTGCCCTTCAGCCTCAATGAGATAGACGATACTCACGATGTGTTTACGTGGGTCTCGGTTGGGATTACCCTTGGCATCCAACAAGCGAATGATTTCCCCCGTCATTCCAGTCTCTTCTTGCAATTCACGTAGAACTGCATCTGTGGGGTCCTCCCCATAATCAACGAATCCACCCGGCAGTGCCCAAGCCCCCTTCCATGGTTCATTTCCTCTCTGAATGAGCAATACTTCGTCACCTCTGCGAACCGCAGCATCAACTGCCAAAGCAGGGTTGCGATATTCCACGTCTTCACTCTCCGAACCTTCGCTTTCGATTTTGGTAGGCTTCAATCGCCTCGAGCAAATCAGCCTTTGAGAACGAAGGCCAGTATACATCGGTGAAATAGTACTCCGCGTAGGCGGATTGCCAAAGCAAGAAATTGCTAATTCGCTCTTCTCCAGAGGTTCGAATCACCAAGTCAGGATCAGGCATTTCTCCCGTCCACAATCTGTTGCTGATTTCTTTCTCATCAATCGACTCAAGGTCCAATGTACCCTTTGCATGCTCTTCAGCGATGGCTCGAACCGCCTCGATGATTTCCTCTCGGCTCCCATAGGCCAAGCAAACAGTGAAGACGAATTTGTCATAATCTCCGGTTAATTTCTCGGTATTTTCAATCGCATCTAGGACATTTTGTGGGAGGAGGTCCATTCTTCCAACCACTCGAACTTTGACGTGATTCTTGTGAATTCGCTCATCTACGGCCAAATCGTTCAAACCTTCCACATAGAGATTGTACAATGCGGTCAACTCGTCTGGTTTACGACTGGAAATGTTCTCTGTACTGAGTGCATAAACCGTCAGATAGGGAACTCCTATTTCCAGTACCCAATCCATGACCTCCTCGAGCTTTTCTTTGCCTGCACGATGGCCCAAGGTTGCAGCCAATCCAGAATCTGAGGCATATCGTCGATTTCCATCCATGATGATCGAGATGTGTTGCGGTAGGGTATCCGACATCACTCGAGTTTGCATTCTACGCATACGAACTCGATCGGTTCTTGAGACGATACTCCAAGCGTATCGAGAATTGGCAATCCAGCGTGCGGGGCCGCGAATAATTCGCCATTTCAATAGCCAATGGGCTATTCCGTCAAGTGTGCGGCCTAGCCAACCCATGTGTTGTCGAAACCGCTCCACCTCTTGATGCAATCGGGTGCCTTGATAGCGTGAACCGAGTGGCCAGTGCATGCGCCGCGAGGTTGTCTACATCCTCACCATCTGTATCGGTCTGTGGGTCGATCAGAATGGAACCGAGTGGCCCATCAAAGGCGAATACATCGTCGACATTGTCGTTTGGAGTATCTTTGCGACCATCTATGCTAGAGGCGAGCGAATCGAGCGAATCGAGATGCTTACAGTTCTAGCATTTGCAACGCCGATGGAACTGTTCTTCACCGAAGTTTGGCACCTGTATGAGTATCGTGAGGGTTTGATGCCTCTATTCGTTCCAGCTGGTCATTGGTTCCTGTTTGATTTGGGTCGTCGATTTTCAAAGCATTTACCTGAGCGTTGGGCTTGGCCCTCGATTGCCCCCTTTGTTCCAATGTCGATTTATTTCGCCTACCAAGGGATTGACACATCCGGCCTGCTGTTATTGTTGGCGCTGGTTGGATTCATGCATTGGGGGCCGGAGCGACGCCTCTATGCAACCATGGCTTGGTTGGCCTTGGCCATGGAGTTGTGGGGCACACATCTGGGCAACTGGGCTTGGTATGCGGATGTTCCTTGGACACCTTTGACCGCTTGGAACCCGCCATTGCTTTGCGGTGTAGTATACGCGCTTGGTGACCTTTTAGTGAACCTAACAGTGAACCGATTTACTCAAAATAAAAAACAATAGTATGGGTAGCCAACATTACAAACTGAGTACAAGGGGCGGCAACCAATGGACAATCCTTCTCATGATGTTCACACCGTAGATCTCAATCGGTCTGGCTTGAGTAGAACATTCTGGTTTATTTGTGGATTTATTTCGATGGTTGTCGGGTTGATTGGAATTCCCGTTCCAGGCTTGCCAACCACTCCACTGATGATACTCGCAGCTGCTTGTTTTGCAAAATCTAGTCAACGATTTTACGATTGGATTATTCAAAACAAATTGTTTGGACATCATGTCAAAAATTACCGGGAGGGCAAAGGTATCCCTAGAAAGAGCAAACCCATTATTTTGGCAACAATGTGGACCTTCGTTCTCTTTGCAGTTCTAATTGCAATTCCGGATAGTGCCCCACCTGTATCAAAAATTACAACGTTGGTTTTGGCCGTCATTGGAACGATATTTATCCTAAGGATTCCTAATTTGTAGGCAAGGAAATTGCGAACGCATTCGATACAAGTTGGCCCAATCCATCAATCCAACTTGGATTGTCATTTAGGCAGTTGACAACCGTCAGTTCTTCGCCACCATGGTTCAAGAAATGTTCACGAATTTCGATGTCCAGTTCCTCCAATGTTTCCAATCCATCGGCGAGGAATGCTGGAGAGACAATCACGATATTCGATTTCCCACTTTCAGCCAACATCTCAACTGTTTTTGTGGTTGAAGGTTGCAACCATTTCGCCGGACCAAGACGACTTTGATAACTGATTGACCAATCCGAATCACTTAGCCCCAATGCCCCGACTACCGCCATTGTGGTCAGCATACAATGATGGGCATAGCAAGCAGAATTCGACTCAACATCAAGAGTACAACAATTGTTCACTTTTTGGCAATGTTTTCCACTTGAGTCTGTTCTCTTCACATGAGAAATCGGTAGTCCATGGTAGGAGAATAGAAGATGTACATCATCCTTTAGATACGGTTTTATCGATTCTACCAAGGGCTCGATAAATGCGGAATCTGTAGGGAAATGCGGCAATTCTGAAATGGATGGGTACCACTTCATCTCCGCTAGTTGTTTGTATGCGTGCTTTAGCGATGATTCAGTGGTTGCCTGAGCGTGATGAGGGAATAAAGGAGCGAGCAATAACTCATCGACACCGGATTCCCTCAATTTTTCCAGTCCATATCGTATACTTGGATTTCCATATCGCATTCCAACTTCACATCGGACATCATCCAAATGATGCTCAAGACCCTCAGCCATTCTTTGAGTGTACACACGAAGTGGCGATCCTTCATCCATCCAGATGCTCTGATACCGGGGTGCAATTTTCTTTGGCCGTGTCCTGAGGATGATGCCTCTGACCAATAGATGCCGAAGTGGTGCAGGAATATCGATGACATCAGGGTCGAGTAAAAACTCTCGAAGATAAGATCGAACCGATGTGGTAGTCGGTTCATCGGGCGTGCCGATATTCATCATCAGGACGCCACGTTTTCCCATGGCTTTTCGAAGAAAGAATAGGTTGTAATCTTTTGTTCGTGAACCTCAAATCATGGATTGCTATCTTTTTGCGTTGAATGAGTCAATCTGAGGGTGATTTGGGAAATTATAGCCAAAATAGCCAATGCAAAACTCAACCGGAATACAGTATGATAATCCCACTTTCCGGGATTGTCAACAGTTTCAGCCCAAACAAATGCAGCCATGATTGGGCCGATGATTCGTGCCATTGCACCATATCCCTCTTGGGCTCCCATCACCCTGCCTAAATCGAGTGATGTCGATTTAGCCTCCAATGTCAATAAGGTGTTCTGTGTAGGTTGGAATAACCCATTTCCTAGAGCAATAAAGGCCATGGGAATTAGAACGATGATGAAGGGTTCAGGTTGAAGGTATGGGATCCATCCAATGCCCAATCCACAAATCAATATCCCAAACACCATCATCATTCGAGAATCCATTTTTTGAGCGATAGAACTCCTCATGAATCCACCTTGAACGAAAACCCCAATCAAACCTACAAATGCGAAAATGTATCCGTTTGTTTTCGCATCATAACCGAGACCCCCATTTTCTACTGACATGCCTGTGAAGAGGATGAATGTAGTATGCATGATGGTAAATGAAGTCAAGAAAATGGCATTCACTAAAATTAGAATTTGAACCGGCCGAGAAAGGTCTCGAACACTGACCAAGTTGCCCAAAAGTTGCTTCACATAATTCTGGTCACTCTTTGAATTTGAACGCGCCTCTACAGGCAAACTCTCTGGGAGTTGTTTAATCGCCAAAATGAATGACATCAGAGAAAGTATGCCAGCAAAAAGGCAAGGGAGGAAATATGGATGGCTTTCCCACCAACTGGTTTCAAAATACCCACCAAAGTTTGAGTACGGATCTGTCAATATCCCACCAATAAAGGGTCCAATCATGAATCCCAAACCGAATGCAGCACCAATCACTCCCATCCTAGCCTTGAGTTGTTCATCTGTACTCACATCTCCGATGTAAGCTCGAGCCACCGCGATGTTTCCATTCCCTGCTCCGGCCAAAAATCTGACAATCAAAGCAAACCAAAGACCCTGTGCCAATCCAAAAGCAATGAAGAAAATCGTATTCGAAAGGAGCCCGAACATGATGACTGGCCTGCGACCTATTCTGTCGGATAAGGAGCCTAGAATCGGGGTGAAAAGAAATTGTCCAAACGTGTAAGCGGCTAGCACTATGCCAACCCAAAGGTCCCTTTGTCCAACATCGGTAAAACCGTCTCCAGAGGCTAAATCTTGGATGAAATAAGTGAGGAAAGGAATCACCAAAGTAAAGCCGATTAAATCAATCAGAACGACAAGAAATAGAATTCCCATTCCACTGCGTTCTGGCTTTTCCATAATTGGGGCTATGGATGGAGGGTGTTAATCCTTCATCCAATGATTGTGGATAATGCCTCATTCAAAGACAATCGACGGTTGGTCACCCAGCGCATTGAGTGTACTTTTGCTAGCATTGACAACGATTACTTCTCCAGCATATGGCCACGTCTTCAAGTCGTGACTTGAGTTTCCAGCATAGGCAAATTTTCCTTTTCCATAGCGTTCAGCAAGGGCCTTTCCTTTGGCTTCCATTCGTAGATTGGTAACACCATCACTAGCCATCACGTCATCGAATAGACCGACATATTCTGCGATTTTCTTGGCCACAAATTCTTCGGAAGCAGTACACAAAATGATCTCTCTACCAGTGGCCTTTTGCTCTTTCAACCACTCTAGGAACGCCTCATGGTAAACCAATTCAGCAGGATCAAATTTCAGTTTCCGCCCCAGTATCCGCTTCCACTTGGCACGCTTCCCAGTCAATTCCAAAAAGAGAAGCCAAGGGAACAACCAAAATCGCGGTAGAACGACGCGTCGGATGGTGACTCTGGACATATCGGTTAGAATCAATGTCCCGTCTAGGTCGACAGCCAGAGGTAGACTCGTCACCTTTCCCATGAACTCTAGGCGCAATTGAACCATTTTCAATCTGTCCTCTGCTACGCAGAGAATTCATGTGGATGGGGCCTGTGGGCAGTTCGTGGAGATAGAATCTGAACCTTGGTTCCCATCGGTTGCAGCCAAATCTGTAACCGAATCTTCCGAGTCTTGCCCGTCAGGATTTACCACCCACATTCTGCATGTTCGTTGGGACAGTTTACCCATGTTACTGCCCGATGGTGATATATCATCTCAAGATTGGTGGGATTCGCAATCCGCAACATGGGGCGATTGGGTTGAAGGTAAACCGAAATCAGTCCAATCAAATGCGTCAGGATGGCTGGTTGATTTTGAGCATCACGAAGCCCAAGTATTGCCTGTGGATGAGGATGGACATGGAAGGCGATTGGCAAATTTGGGTTGTGAAGAATTACACACGGCCATCGGGGGTGTTCAGTTCGAAGGTCGCGATGTCATTCTAGTCTTTGAAAAATTGAAGATGGTACCCATAGAGATGGATGCGGAACACCTGAAAATGGCTGGGGAATCTTTGGGTCGATTCCACACCCTTTGTGGCCGAAATATAGCTACGCCCAACGATGAAAGAGCATGGAATCAACGCCTCGATATTCTCGAACCACGGACTCGCTCTGCAACCAAGTGGCGTGCTCCACATTCAGCGGATACACAGGGAACGATCACGCATCGAAATTTCCGCTTAAATCAATGCTATGTACGCGAGGGGAAAATTCTCCTCGGCGGATGCATGGGTGGAATCCTAAATGCTCTGAATCCTGAATCATCACCCTCACCTGCATTGCGTGATGTTGCATCTGCAGTCATCGGTTTATCTGCTGAACAAAAGCGAAATTTCTGCGAAGCATGGGCATCTTCAGCACCAGCCCATTGGTCTTCTAACAAAGCCCTTGATGGGCACCGTGGGGGCCTATTGATTTGGGAATATGAACAGTACTTACAATCGCGTCTTTACCATCAGTCATGGGGGAAATCTGAACCCGAAAGTGTGACCCACTTTCTTTCCAACGTCTCAACCTTACAGAATGGAATGTACCGCGCTAGAACCATTGCTGCTGGAGGGATGATTTGCCTGTATATTCCAGTGGTTGCCATTCTCTACTGGGGCTTTTATCCTGAGGCATCAACCCCGAGCAATGTTGAACTGATCGGGGTCGCAATAGCCGCAGGTGTTGGATGGTTTTTGCGAAAGGTGTACCGTTCACTCGCACCTACAGCCTGGTAAATTCGCCATCAGCATACGCATAAATTCGTGGAACACCAGTTGGTATTTCCAACCCCAAGACCTCTTCTCGTGACAATCCTTCAATTTCCATCACGATACTGCGCAGACTGTTGCCGTGGGCTGCAACAAGCACCGTTTTCCCTGTTTCTAGATCGGGCATAATCGCTTCACCTAGGTAAGGCAACGTACGTTCAGCACACATGGCCAAACTCTCACCCTCGGGGGGCGGGACATCGTATGAACGTCGCCAAATGTGCACTTGCTCAGCCCCATATTTCGCGCGTGTTTCATCCTTGTCAAGGCCTTGTAGTGCCCCATAATGACGCTCATTGAGTCTGAAATCTCGGTGGGTAGGAAAATCTCCAGAGGCCCGATTGTGTGCCATGACAATTTCAGCCGTTTTTTGGGCTCGAATCAAATCGCTAGTGTGAACAACATCAATTTTGACCTCAGCCAAATCTTCGCCGGCCTTGGCCGCTTCCTTTTCACCCACTGGAGAGAGCTCAACATCTGTCCAACCAGTAAATTTGTTGGCAGCATTCCATACGGATTGCCCGTGACGGAGCAGAATCAGAGTCGCCATTATTTCGCCTCAGTTTAGAGTCCGTTGGTTGCGAACGCGTGGTTCGTAGAATGCGATTCCATTTTCTTTGGCCAATCTTGCAACATTGAGCAAGAACAATTGCCTCGCATCTCGTTCATCAGCACCACCATTCACATCCCAGTAGATATTGCATGAAATTTCAATTGAATCTTTGGAAATTGCAGAAACTTTGGCCCAAGATGCATCTTCTTTCATGGTATTTTCATCTGTTCGGATAAGGTCCCCGACACCCGAAGTGAAATTCTGCACCGCATCGGGGTCACTGTCCAAGTCTAGAGAAATGACTGGTTGATATCGGCGCCATCGCCGTTTGCCAAAATTTTCAATCGGTTTGTTGGTCAAATTTGCATTTGGAATCGTCACAACGGTATCCAAACTGGTGCGTAGAAGCGTGGTTCTCAAACTGATGTTGATGACCTCTCCTTCACTACCGCTAATCAGAACCCAATCACCGACTCGGAATGGGCGATCAAGTAGAACAGTCACTGCACCGAATACATTGGCGATACTATCCTTGGCTGCCAAGGCCAATGCCAAGCCAGTGATTCCAAGTCCAGCGACCATGGTTGTCAAATCAAAATTGAGTGCATCGGCGATGAAAATAGAACCAAAGACAACGATACAGAACCTCATGACGCTTTCAACCGCTCCAATGAGCGTTCGCTCAGCCCCGTCCAATTCATCGTCATCATCCCAATACTCAACAACT
>DAVT01000068.1 GCA_002505685.1 Euryarchaeota archaeon UBA501
TGGCAATGACGATTACAGAATGCGTATCGGTCATTCAAACAACTCAAATGAAGGAAATATGCACGCCTTTATCCGCGTGAATATGGGACAGGTTCCGATTCATGACAACGTTACTATTCATGATGCGACTCTAAATCTTCGTCGAACCGATCGCACAGGTGAGCCCATGATTTCAGTAATGGCGATGGTCGATCACGGCCATGTATTCGCAGAACTCGATTACAACAATAGCCGAAATGGTGTTCCTTGGTCTAATGGTGGACAAGGCGCAATGGCGGGCAATGACTCGCTTCTTGCACCTGTGCTTCTTGGAACTGTGAATGGAAACCAAACAGGGACATCCACGCTAACATTCGATGCCACGCCCTTTGTTCAGAGTTACCTCCGCAATGGCCACACAGGCGACCTTGATTTCATCGTTGTAGGCAAGGGTTTGGCCGGAGAGGAAATTGAAATCGCAACGGGTGATGAACCCATTTCATACAGACCTCACCTCGACATCACCTACGATTGGGGTGATTTGACTGCCACCTCCAGTCCTTCCGTCATAGCTCCGTTGCCAGAAAGTGCTGCATGGGACCTCAACTCATGGGAACTGGAAAGCACAACGACACCCACCCTAACTTGGGACCCATCTGTAGTCTCTAATGCCAATGGAAATTCAGCAGATGTCATGATCCAGTTGTTTGCAGATGGAATCGGTGAATCGATACCATACACCGCAGACAGTCGGGAATCAGGCACTGGCTTTGACTTGACCAATGGAGAATTCACTGTACCCTCATCTTGGGATTTGGATTGGGGTCATTCATATCATTGGAGGATGCTGATGATTGAGAATGATGAGGTAAGTCCTTGGTATCCAAGTTCGTTCTTGATTTCAGAAATTAATTCGACATCAATCGGAAACGGAGAGCACGAGTTGAGATACCGTCACGGAAATGGGACAAGCCAAAGTGCCTCTGAATTGCCCGAATGTGCAGATTTGACATTGGAAGGCGGCGCAGCATCTGGCATGAACCTAGACGGTCAGGACCTTACAATTTCAAGTTCTCAGGTGGCCCTACTCAGTTGCGATTTGTCCACCCACGCAATGCCTGATGGTTTGGCCATCGTTTCTGCGATTATGCGAGTTCGTACGCTTCAACAATCTGGAATCAGTTTGTCTTCAATCCCCATGACCATGTACGAGAGTAGCGAACATGATTGGGATGAATCCACTGCGACTTGGAACACCACCGATGGAAGTACGCCGTGGAACGCACCGGGTGCGAGTGGTTCGGAACGAGTCCAAGCCTTGGATACAGTCAGTATCGAAGATGACAATACTTGGTACGAATGGAACGTGACCGCAGCAGTTCAAAGCGCAATGCGTACAGATTCACAACTAGATTTCATCTTGACATCATCTAGCTGGAACGCGGTATCCTTCTACGATCGAGGAAGTGGTTCCATGCCCGAACTTGTCATCGTGTACACCAACGGTTCAAACGCAGCACCCAATGTGCCGATTGATTTGAGTCCAGCCCATGGGGAGTGGATTCTCAGTGGCGATTATACATTCGAAGTCGATCAAACACCGACTTTGGAATGGAATGAAACAGGGGTTACGGCTGCCAATGGTTGGCAGGTCCAAGTGGATGATTCGGCGAGTTTTACCTCGAATGCCCTTCTCACATTCTCATCTTGGATTGATACCGGTGATTTCAGCGGAACATCATTCACATTCAATAGCGATCTGACTGCTGGGGAATCGTATTATTGGCGAGTTCGTGGTATTTCAGCAACAGGACAAATTGGATTGTGGACAGCCGGAACCAATTTTGTGATTCCAGACCTTGATGTGAGCACTGGAAACCACCTAGGGGACACTTGGTATGCCGTAGAAGTGGGCCATGGAGACGTGCTATCCGATGGTAGTTTACCTCTATTCACGGACACGTGGATTTCTTGGGATTCCAACTATCAAAACGACACACACACCTCGGATGGTACTTTGTTTATTTCAGGGACCTCAAGTGCTCTAATTGAAATTCCATTGAATGGAACTGGGGCACTACCGATCCCATCAAATGCTCGTTTGACGGGTGCTGAATTAATTTTTGAAGTAGCAACTAACAATTCAACTTCCCCGAATGTTGCCATGTTTGAGATTCTGCAGAATTGGACTGAATCCGCAACAGGTTTGACATACGATGGGTCAAACAATTGGTCATCTTTAGGGGCTCAAGGTTCACAGGATATAGCGGAATGGAGTTCCATCGAATACGATGTTTCGGGCAGTATGGAACTACCGCTGGATTTCACAGCAGCCGCTCAGGCTGCGATTGCACGGGGAGATGATTCAATTGGCTTGATGATTGGTACTGAATTGTTTTCCAGTGACCAACTTGTGTTACATAGTACTGAAACTCAGTTCGAAGCCAATGAGCCGATTCTCCGCCTTGAATGGATGAATGGTACTGGTTCTATACCATCCTCTACTGCTACACTCATTGGTCCCGCAAATGGGGATGTCTTGTGGGAGCATCCAGTGATGGCCTCTGACGATGGTCCTGAATTCAATTGGTCTTATGCACACACCAGCAATATCGATGGTTGGATGATTTGTGCGTTGAGGAATGACAATATTTGGGATGGTGTTGGTTGTGCAGATAGTTACTATTCCTCCTCAAATTTCGACTTGCAAAATTTGACCTTTTCCGGATCTGGTAATTTTGACCAAGATACCACTTGGTCTTGGTTCGTTCAGCCCGTCAATGACTGGATGATGGGTCCACGTTCTGCAATGGAGAGTTTCATCATTCCCAATGACATTGGTGGTTCAATGAATTCAACCGACCATTGGGTCGA
>DAVT01000117.1 GCA_002505685.1 Euryarchaeota archaeon UBA501
GGAGAAATGTGTGTCGTTCCCAAGGGTGTTCGGCACAAGCCAAAGGCTGAAAATGAATGCAAAGTCATGCTGATTGAACCCCGTGGTGTGGTCAACACCGGAGAGGCAGAAGGCGAACTCACCGCAGAGAATGATGTCTGGATTTGACCAGAATTCGCCCATATCGCGCGCGCCCGCACGCACGGGGCGATGTTCAAATGGTAGGATGCATACGCAACTGCATGGCCACCCACAGTGGAACTGCTATGAAATCGCTAACCATCATCACCCTGATGATACTGACCGCAATGGTACCACTGGTGGATTTCCCCACCCCTTCCATTGAAACTCAAGAAGAAAAAATTGGGCCCCAGTCACTAGAACTTGGAGAAAGACAATCATTCCAAACAGGAGCGAGAGCGCCCTGCCCAAGTACCCAAAATGACGGTGGAACATCTGGAGATGCAGCCGGTGGCACCAGCACAACCAAGTCGTTTGGAACCGACCCCACTACGTCGAGTTCGCTTCCAGGATGTGTAGACGCCACCGACCGATTGGATTTCTACACTGTAAACCTGACAGCTGGAAAGGATTTCACAGTCGAACTGACAGTCCCATCAGGTGCCGATTTTGACCTATATCTGAAGGATTCCACAAATACAACTTACCTTGCATTTTCAGAATACAATGACCCGCTTGAGAGTTTTACATATATCATAAATTCATCCAACGCCGGTACATTTTACGTCGTAGTTTCACAGTATGCAAGTGATGGCAATTATGGTTTAGAAATGTGGACAAATAGCAGCGCTGCACGTCCAGATTTGACTGTCAGTGGAGTCACTGGACCATCCACTGCTTCGACAGGAGCGAGTTCCTATGTCAGTTTCACAGTGAACAATATCGGGGCAGCAGCCCTGAATTCCTCAACACCTTACGACATCCCAATTATCTTGTCTTCGGATACGACTTATGATTCAGCAGACACTGTGTTGAACGTTCGAGTCACGGGGCCCAATCTAGCATCGGGTGCAAGTCAAAATATGAACGTCAGTGTAACGATTCCATCCAGCCTAGGTGTGGGATCGTACTACTGGATTGTTTGGGCCGATGGGTGGGCAAATGTTACCGAATCAAATGAGTTGAACAACAACAACTACTCATCTTCGACGACTTCGGTTTCAACACCTGGTTTGTCCGCGGATGTATTGGAGCCCAACGATAGTACGGCCAATGCATCTATGGTCAGTTCCCTGCCATTTGCATACAATCTTTCAATTCACACTGCCACGGATGATGATTACTTTGAGGTCGTCTTGGTGAGTGGTGTAACCTACTGGTTCAATGCCACATTCACACATGCGAATGGTGACTTGGACATGGATTTGACTTCAGGAACCACCCAACTGGCTGGTTCAGGTTCTACTACTGACAATGAAGCTATCAATTACACTGCAACCAGTAACATGACCGCCCATCTGTACGTGTACGGTTGGGGCGGAGACACGAACAACTACCAACTCACTATCGAAAGTGGCACATCCTCGCCTAGTCGAACTGAGAGTATCGCTGTCTTCATCAACGGCCCTACACAGTGGACGGGGTATTTGCTGGGACTGACTTCAGGCACAAGTTACTCAATTGCCGAGCAAATGTACTGGTTTAATGGAACAGGTTGGCAATATGTTGACCTGTCTTGGAACAACTTTACCGCTAGCACCAGTTACTACTTCCCCGTTACCAATTTCAGCGGTGAATTGTGGGAAGGTGAATGGTATGTGTATGCCACCCTTTACGACAACTCAGGCTCAACTCCATTGTATCTAGACATGAATTCAGATTACATCGACATCGAAAAGATGACGGCTTCTGTTACATCGAATACAGGTGGCACATATACTGCACAGAATTTGACTGTTGGGAATACGTACGCAATCAATTGGTACCTCCTTGAAGGAACTTTCACTTCAGGGAACTGGACTCTCATCGACTATGGTGCAACGGGTAATTTCACTGCAACATCGACAAATTTGACCAATAGTGTGAGTTGGAATCTGCCCAGCAATTACACACAACATGAATTCATTGTTGAGTTAATCGATTCGAATGGAGACTGGGAAGGGGAAGGATCGGATTTCTTCACACCAACGCGAAATGAGAGTATCTACGTATACTTGAACAACCGCACCGCATCAGAAGGATGGATGTCTGGTCTAACTTCAGGCACCAGTTACGGTGTGTATTGGGAACTGTACTGGTTTAATGGAACAGGTTGGCAATTCGATAGTCAACTTTGGGACAACTTTACTGCCACCAGCAACTCAGAACTTCAGATTCGAACTCTCCAACTTTTGGAAGGAGAATTTTGTATTTATGCTGATCTTTATGACAACTCGGGTTCGACACCATTGTATCTAGATTCGGATAACGATTGTGATTACATCGAGATGCTCGAGGCAAGTGTAACTTCTGACACAGGTGGTGAATACACCGCACAGAATCTTACGGTCGGAAACACTTACACAATCAAGTGGTGGCTTCTTGAAGGTACTCTAGCCTCAGGAAACTTCAGTGTCATCGATTTGGGTGCAACTCAGAATTTCACAGCAACTCAATCAACATTGTTTAGCTATTTGTATTGGAATCTGCCCAGTAATTCGACACAACATGAGCTGCTTGTTCGTTTGTTTGATTATAATGGCTCCAATCCCACTGGTAATCTAATCGGATGGCATTCGGATTATTTTACACCCTCATTGCCAACGATTACGATACTCAATGCAACGGACTACAATTCGAGTACCTCATCACAAAATCTAGTTGACACATATATTAGTAATCTCAGCATTGGGGATACCTACGGTTTGATGCTGTGGATTGATTATTATCCAAATTTCCCATACGATGTTGGCTCCTCGAATCATTACACTAGAAGTTACTCCAACTTCACTGCAGCAGGCACAGGGTACTGGTGGAATTTTACGTACTCTACCCAAACCGTTAGTGGCGTGTACTGTGCAACTATTGGACTGTATGAGGACGCAACTTTATCGGTGTTGAGTTTTGACCAATTATGTTTCACAATTGTATATGATGATGATTTAGATGGTGTGTGGAATGAAGATGATCTGTGTCCAAACACAACAACCAATTCAACCGTTGATGCAAACGGTTGTGCAGCCTATCAACGAGATTCTGATGGAGACGGCTACAACGATGCGATCGATGCATTCGTCAACGATGCAACACAATGGTCAGATGTGGATGGGGACGGGTATGGTGACAACTCATGGGGTAACAATTCCGATGCGTTCATCAACGACCCAACACAATGGTCCGATTCGGATGGAGATGGATACGGCGATAACCCGAATGGAACCACACCCGATGCCTGTGTGAATCTCGTCGGAACCAGTATCTGGGACCGATATGGATGTCCAGACTGGGACGGAGATGGATGGTCTGATGCAGGAGATGATTTCGTCCAAGATGCAACCCAATGGGTAGATTCTGATGGGGATGGGTATGGTGACAACTACACTTGGACACAGAACTCTACCACCAACTTGCGCGATCAGAATGGTGATGCATTCACCAACGACTCGACGCAATGGTCGGATGTCGATGGAGACCAATATGGTGACAACATGAATGGAAACAACCCGGATGCATTCCCCAACGACCCAACACAATGGTCTGATTCAGATGGGGACGGGTATGGGGATAACCCACTGGGGGACAATCCCGACCTTTGTCCCAATTCACCAATTGGCGCGGTTGTCGATTCAAACGGTTGTGCAGACAGTGAACGGGATTCGGATGGAGACGGAGTATTCGATGCGTATGACGATTGCGTGAATATCGATGCCAGTGGATGGGATACTGACGGAGATGGATGCATCGATGATTCAGACAATGATGGAGTGCTGGACCCAGATGACAACTGTAGATTCACTGACGCGACTGGTTGGGATACAAACGGAGACGGATGTATCGATGATACGGACGGCGATGGGGTTCTCGACCCAGATGATGATTGTAGAATGATTGACGCGAGCGGATATGACAACGATGGGGACGGATGTATTGATGATACGGACGGAGACAATGTCAATGACGTAAATGACGCATGTGCATTTGAAAACGCAAGCGGATGGGACACGGATGGAGATGGATGTATCGATGACTCAGATGGTGACACAATCAAAGACAACGTCGACCAATGTCGAAATGTTGCATCGACCGGATTTGATGCTGACGGAGATGGATGCATCGATGATTCAGACAATGATGGCGTACCAGACAATGTAGACGTATGTCGCTATGCAAGTGCACAAGGATTTGACATGGACGGAGATGGATGTCTCGACGATAGTGATGGTGATTTGGTCTTCGACAATATGGACGATTGCAAGTTTGAAAATGCAACCGGTTACGATGCAAACGGAGATGGATGTATCGACGATACTGACGGAGATGGAGTCAAGGATACACTCGATGATTGTACTGAAGATGCCTCTGGTTTTGATGCAGATGGTGACGGATGCATCGATGATACAGACGGAGATAGCGTGAAGGACAATGTCGATACCTGTGTCAACGAAGATGCGACCGGATTCGACAATGATGGCGATGGATGTATCGATGACACAGATGGAGATGAAGTCAAGGACGATTCCGACACCTGTGTTGAGGAGGATGCGACCGGATTCGACAATGACGAAGATGGATGTATCGACGATACTGACGGAGATGGCGTGAAGGACAATGTCGATATTTGTGTCAACGAAGATGCGACCGGATTCGACAAAGATGGAAACGGATGTATCGACGATTCAGATGGAGATGGAATCAACGATGCTCTAGATGCATTCCCCGATGATCCAAATGAAATCGAAGATAGTGATGGAGATGGTGTCGGCGACGTTGCGGACGCCTACCCAATGGATGCCTCTCGCTCTGTCGAGGAAGGTGGCATTTCAATGCCATTCTGGATTGCACTAGCTCTCATAGTGTTCATCGCAATTGGGGCTGCGGCAGTATTCATGATGCGCAGAAATGGTGAAACTGAAGAAGGCTCATTGATGGGTGGATTTGGTACGGAACCACAAGCAGCTGAGGACATTTACGCCATGGCTGGTGTCAATGAAGGGGCGTTCCCAGAAACACCGACTGAAGAACTGGTCTACGCACCGCCTGCTCACGCGGTTACGAACGAACATGGACAAACAACGTGGACTGACGGGTCTGGTATCTCATGGTGCCAAGACCCTGATGGAAGCCTCATGCGATTCGATGCTGAAAGTGGAGCATGGGTCCCCCACCAGTGATTCAAATACGGTTTCACGAACGACCCCCGGGTCTTGCGAATCCTTGAGATGGACCCAGGAGGATGTCTCCGATTTTGGTTGATGCGCCATCATGGCGAAGATACCTCGAAGATTCGGTGGGTATCTAGATCGACATTGTGGGGTCAATTGCCAAGTCCCAGCGAATTTGTCGGCATCGACATTGAGACAAGATTGCGGCTGATGAGGCTCATTGGGACTCTCTGCGATTTGCGAAAAGGCCGAGATGTACCTCTCTCTGTTCGAAGTTTTGCCGAAGCCTCACTAATGGGTATTATACAACGTGCATTGCAAATCATTGACATATGGATCAAAGGGGAACAAATGCCGCCTTGGCTCGAAGCGCGTTGTCTTCAGACCCAACGTCATCTCTCTCGAAGAATCTCAACTGCCTTGCTTCCTGCCCGTGAAGGGTTCCAAGAATTGTGGCTGATAGATATGCCAGCGCCATTCCTACCGTTTGCTGTAGCTGAACATCGCGAACTGTTTGGCAAGAGATGCTGGTTGGTGTATTCAGGAGGGGATCGACTTTGTCCTGGCATTTGGACATGGGCCATTGATAGAAAAGGAGGAGGTGAGGTACTGCGACGAAGTCGTGCTGGATTTACGCCGTTCTCATGCGCAAGCGCACACCGTGATGCATTTGAACCGACTGCGTAGCGCGAGTCCATGGACATCACCATCGTATTGGGCAGCAGATCGGATATGCCGGTCGCAGATAAAGCAGCGAAAATTCTAGACGGATTTGATGTAAAGTATCAGATTCGAGTTGCAAGTGCACATCGGTCTCCAAAATATCTCGAAGACATTGTTGAGACCGCAGAGAATGATGGGTGCCATGTCTACATCGGTATGGCGGGCGTTGCAGCCGCTCTACCGGGTGTTCTTGCATCGATGACACCAAAACCCGTTATCGGAGTTCCTGTGGGAAGCAAGGTCCCATATGATAGCCTACTCAGCATCGTTCAGATGCCGCCCGGTATGCCCGTTGCCACCGTCGGTGTAGATCGAGGTGACAACGCCGCACTGCTTGCATTGCAAATTATCGGTACAGCCAACGCTGACATCGCAGCGGCAGTTGTCGCATATCGAGAGATGCGTACGAACGCGGTCATCGCGGACGATCAAGCCCTTCAGGAAGAACGCAGTGCATAGGTGGTTCGAATGGACACCCAGATGCTTATCGATGAGGCCGTAGAGGCCCTAACCTCCCAGATTGACGATACTGCAATCATCGCATGTAGCGGAGGAATCGATTCGACCGTAGCGGCGGTCCTAGCCAACAATGCAATCGGGAATTTGCTGCATTGTGTCTACGTCGACACCGGATTTATGCGCAAAGGAGAAACCGAAGAAGTCAGGGAAATGTTGACTGATTTGGGCCTCAACCTGAAAGTTGTCGATGCGAGTGAACGCTTTTTCAAGCACCTTGAAGGAGTAACGGAACCCGAACAAAAACGCAAAGTCATCGGAGAGCAATTCATCCGCGTGTTTGAGGAAGAGCAAGTAACATGCGGAGCGAAATATCTCGTCCAAGGAACCATCGCCCCTGATTGGATTGAATCTGGTGGCGGGGAAAGAGATGTCATCAAGAGTCACCACAATGTCGGAGGTTTGCCAGAAGATGTCGATTTGACAATCGTTGAGCCACTTCGCGAATTCTACAAGGATGAAGTTCGAGAAATGGCAAAGTTACTCAACATCCCAAGCAGTAATCGGCAACCCTTCCCAGGTCCCGGTTTAGCGGTTCGTGTATTGGGAGATTTAACGCGAGAGCGAACCGAAGCGTGCAGAGAAGCCTGTGCCATTGTCGAAGAAGAACTTGAAGCGGCTGCGGCGGCTGGGGAAATTGAACTTCCTTGGCAGTATTTTGCAGCACTTCTGCCCGTGAGTAGTGTCGGCGTCCATGGGGATGCCCGCGTGTATGGGGAAACCATTGTCGTCAGGGCTGTTCGAAGCATAGATGGAATGTCGGCAAGATACTCAGAGGTACCTCACAGTGTTCTGCAAAAAATCAGCACACGAATCACAAACACGTTGAAGGGGCATATCAATCGAGTTGTCTATGATATTACTCACAAACCTCCGGGTACCATAGAATGGGAGTAATCACTCCTCTTCTTCAAGTTCCCATGGTGGAACCATTTCCTGTGGCCAATCTGCGATAGCCGGAGAGACGGGTGGTGAATCAAACAGCGTCCAGATTGCAGAGACATTTGGTACATCTGCGAAGATAGGACCCAGTTGAGAAAAGAGAATCTCTTTACCAACAGGTTTGCGCACAAAGGGATCCATGATGATGCCACTCGGATGAACAAAATGAACTGCGATGAAATCCTGATTCTCATGCCGCACTCCAAACAGGACCAATTCCATCCATGTATCCCCTACTTCACCTGACTCAACTTTACGACGGGCCAGTGGACGTCGTGCCCACCGCTTCGATTCGGCTATCCAACCATTTTCAAGCTTTGAAAGTCCGACATCCACGTGTGATATGGGAATCAACCAACGGCCCGCAGGCCAAGCCAAAGCGGTCGCGATTCGAACCTGATAAGAGAACCAAAGTGGGATAGAGATGAGTGTAGCCATGAGCACAATGCTGCTTGAAGTTTGGTTGTAAAACACCCAAGTCAATACGCCCAACAAAATCGTCTCAATGCGGAGCAAGTTCCAAAGCAACATCTTGCCAACTGAACCTTCGACTTGTTGCATAGCTGCTCGAATGGCGCCCAGTAAAAGCAAACCGAAAGCCGTCAACCAAAGCCCCAAAGCAAGATTTGAATCCATTCCGATGCCATATCCAATGGCGTCTAGAAACATTGGAATCGCACCGGCGGCAAGGAAGAACAATGACCACGAAGAAGGAAACAAGTACCCTGCAATCGCTGGTTTCAATCGTTGTCTTCTCCAACCCTTCCAAGACTCGGGGGCCTCGGCTTCGTGCGGTAGTGTTGCAGGGATTCCTGTGGAACCGTACCAACCCATCTCACCTAGCAAGAAACCTGGTTGGATGGAGGCCATGGGGTGCGGTGCGGACGTGTCGTTATGAAGTTGAATTGAGTCTATTCTTCTTCATCAGAAAAATTGGCACACGTTGAAACACCCATTAGCGTGTAAGTTGGACAAGTACCAGATGCACCTGTTCCAACCAACCAAATGGCCATTCCAATGGCGAAATAATGGATGTACTGCTCTACATTGCCAAGGTATCCATTCAGTTCAGCCAGAGCAAGTCCACCTCCTGCAACTGCTCTCGCGATTCGATCAAAAGAACCTACATTTGCCATTTTTTCACCTACTCATCCATTGGATGTCTCAAAATTAAATTACGTGCAGCCCAAACCTCGTCTACACGTTTGACAGGAGTGTCGTGAGGTGCGGTTTTGACGATTTCAGGGTCCTCGGTCAAGATGGTCAGGAAATCATCTGCAAATTGATCGATGGCTTCCTTACTTTCCGTTTCGGTCGGCTCAAACATCAAACACTCAGGGACAATCATCGGGAAGTAGAGTGTGGGCGCCATGTACCCAAAGTCGAGTAGGCGTTTTGCCACATCTTTCCCAGTGACGCCTGTCGAGTCTTTCACAGGTGTCATGCTGAGGGTGAACTCGTGCTTGACAACTTCAGCAGGTGCACCATCCGTGGGCATCGCATGGATGTTCGCGAGAGTTTCACTTGGTGGATTCATGATTCTGTGACGAAGATAATTCGCATTGAGAACTGCATGCTCACTCATCGTTTCAAGTTCGCGGCCATAGCGACGATAGTATGCCCAAGCGCGAACTGTAGCCCCAGCATTTCCATGCCACTGCTGGACCTTACCAATGGATTTTGGAGGATCATACCAATCAAACCATACCTCGCCTTCTTCATCTTCTTCGGCTACAACAAGCGGTGCAGGGAGGTAGTCTGCCAAATGGGCTTTGACACCGATTGGGCCGGCACCCGGCCCCCCACCACCGTGCGGTTGGCTGAAGGTTTTGTGCAGGTTGTAATGGACTGCATCAAAACCCATCAAGCCGGGATTGGTTTTACCCAGAATCGCATTGAAGTTGGCACCGTCATAGTACATCTGTCCACCAGCATCGTGGACAATCTTGGCCGCTTCCGCAATTTCGGGCTCAAAGATTCCGAGGGTGCTTGGATTGGTAATCATCATCGCCGCGGTGTCATCCCCGACCACTGCACGAAGTGCGTCCAAATCGAGTTGACCATTCTCAAGTGATGGGATTTCAATAATCTCATATCCACACATTGCCGCACTAGCGGGATTGGTTCCGTGTGCGCTATCGGGAACAATCACCTTGTTCCGATGACTTTCACCGATATCTCGATGATATTCTTGGATACATCGCATCGCAGTGAATTCTCCTTGAGCCCCAGCCACAGGTTGCAAAGTGACGGTGTCCATGCCTGCGCAGTGCTCTAGCATCTCTTGCATTTCATGGAAAATTGCCATCATTCCCTGTAGATGAGAGGCTGGAGCTAAAGCATGGATGTCGTTCATGCCGGGCATTTGGACAATTCGTTCATTCACTCGGGGATTGTGTTTCATCGTGCAAGAACCCAGTGGGTAAAATCCAGAGTCGATGCCGTGGCTTCGAGTGGACAACCAAGTGTAATGGCGAACGATTTCAGGCTCGGATGCGCGAGGCCACCTGGGTAACTTTTCACGCTTGAGTGAGGCTGGGAAATCGAACTCATCAGAGATGGGGTCTGGTTGTGCATAACCAGCCCCCTCTGCGCCCTTGAAGGCAAACAAATCGCTCATTCGTATCCCTCCTGCCAATCTTGGATTCCTTCAGCCAATTCCTCTATGTCCTCGATATCGATTTGATCGGTTGCACAAATCAACAACTCATTTTCGCGTTCGGGCCACCATTGCGACAAATCAAAACCACCTGTAATGTCACATTCGTGGTCAAGGAAGTCTAGCAATTCAGCAGCGGGTTTCTCCAAGCGGATGGCGAATTCGTTGAAGTGAACACCTTCAGGGTGAACCGCTTCGACGCCTTCCAAAGCCAGCACAGCAGATTTGGTCGCAGCACAGGCTCCCGCGTTTCTTCGTGCAAGTTTCTCCAAACCTTCTGGCCCAAGTAATGCCATGTGCATAGCGCCCATCAATGCGATGAGCGTTTCATTGGAGCAAATGTTGGAAGTTGCACGGTGTCTCCGAATATGTTGTTCTCGCGTACTCAATGTGAGGGTAAACGCTCGTTCCCCATCAGAATCCATCGACAAGCCAACAATTCTACCGGGCATCTGACGAATGTATGCATCTCTACAAGCAAATAGCCCGTAGATGGGGCCACCTGCAGTTGGGCCAATTCCGAAGGGTTGACCTTCGCCGACCACAATATCTGCGCCATAGTCACCAGGTGGTGCAATCAATCCTAGAGATACGGGTTGCACACCGACAATCAGTGCAGTATTTTCCCCAATCAACGATTTTAGTTGTACCAAACCCTCGTCGAGAAGACCGAACGCATTCGGTTGTTCAACATATACTGCACAGGCACCCTCAGCACTGGCTGCGGCTTCAAGATCGAGAAGTCCGTCCACTCCATGAGGTAACTTATGGATGAAAATTTCTGCGCCTTGTGTATAATTCTCAATCACCGACATACGGTGAGGTGGAACCAATTCTGAAACGTAAATCGTGGACTTCTGTGTAGCCTTACGGTCGTGAACGCGAACGGCACACGTCAGCGCTTCAGCAGCGGCCGTACTGGCATCATACATCGAGACGTTTGAAACTGGTAATGCTACCAATTCCGACACCATCGTCTGAAATTCCCACATGGCCTGCAACATCCCTTGGCTGACCTCCGGTTGATACGGAGTATATGCTGTCAAAAACTCTCCACGAGTTGCCAACATCGGGACCATGGTCGGAACAAAGTTGCTATACAAACCAGCTCCCAAGAAAGATGGTCGGCTATCTAGCGAAATGTTTGCTCCCAATAGCATTCGAGCCTCACGCAGAATCTCTTCCTCGGTTTGAGGCGCGGGGAGATCTAACGGCTCGACACGTCGAACACCTTCTGGGATATCCGAAAACAAATCATCCATCGAAGACATTCCCATCGCTGACAACATCTCTTGCTCTCTGCCAAGATTAGGGAGTTGATCGACCACAATATCACCGCAACCACCCCTACGGGGTGGCTTTACACTCCCGCCTGTCATCTATCGGCTCTTCAAGTTTCGTTTGCAGCCCAGAAGAAATTCGTGAAGGAATGAGCCGTCAATATCATACCCTATGGGCGCAAGCCATCGTCAGGTGAGCACGTGAAAGTGGGCATCAGTGGGATTGACGATTTCGTTCAGCCATATCTAGAGGATGCCCTAGGCGATGCTTTGGTCAATATCCCAACTGAAGCGCTTGCCGAGAAAATTCAACTCGATGCATATCTTGCATCCTGCAATGCAGTGATATTGATGAATGCTCATCCCAATGAATCTGGTACACGCGATGACAGGACTGCTTTGCTATCAATGCGTGATGCGGCCCGCCCAGTATTGGAAGCCGTCGAAAGGCACGGAAGCTTGCATCTAATTCTGATTGGAACACTACGTGTACACCCTCAAGCAACCCCTGAGGAACCCTTCTATTCGAGTCAATCTTCACTAGCACCACGAGATGTTGCTGCAGAGGGACAACTTTGGGTTGAGGAAAGAGCGCTAGAGCATGCAACGGAGGAATCTCCAGTCAGTGTGATTCGTTGTTCCAATGTGCAAGGTGTCCGTCTAAATTCAAATTCAGGAAATGGGATTTTACATCAATTTGCTCAAGACTCTATCTTTGGTTGGCTTAGCGTCCCTGGTGATGGAACGCAAGTCAAGGATTTTGTTCATATTGCAGATGTCATTGAAATTGTCATGCATATTCTGCAAAGCCCACCACCCACGAGAGAAACTCTCTGCATTGGTACAGGGGAAGCGATGACGATGAGTGATGTTGCGGCCATCTATCAACAACGAACGGGTTGTGACCCACAGTACGGCAATGACGACTCTAGTGAAGTATGGGGTGCTGTAGATGCGTGGGAAATCGAGCAACGTTGTGGCTTCCGACCCTCGGTAACACCAATGGAAATGATTGACGAAGCGCTAGGAAACGCCGGCGCCTAATCAATTGATTCGGATGAAGGAACCATCACTTCTCATTTGCCAATTTGTGCCATCAGGTGCGTTGTAAATCGTTTCACCTGTAGCCCCTGTGGAATATCCACCACCACCTGGTAACTGTGTATAATCAGACAATACTTGTGGGGTTGCTGCAACGGCTGGAGCCGCAGAGAAATCGGCAG
>DAVT01000033.1 GCA_002505685.1 Euryarchaeota archaeon UBA501
CCTTTGCTCCCATTCCTTCTTGACTCGATACCCTTTCGTCGGTACAGGTCCGTGCTATTATGTCAATCAAAGCGGTTTGTTTCGATTGCGATGGTGTTCTGATTGATACCATTTCATCATGGAGAATCATCCATGAACACTTTGGAACAGATAGTGGCGAAATGCTCGATCGATTTTTGCGTGGCGAAGTGTCAGATGCAGAATTTATGGCCGATGATATTGGACTGTGGAAAAGTGTCCAACCCGAAATTCATCGTGATGAGTTAATGCGATGTTATCAGGGTGTCAAATTGATGCCCGGTGCTCGTGAACTCATTGAGGCATTGAAAGAGCGAGGAATTTTCATTGCCATTGTGAGTGCCGGAGTAGATCTTCTCATTGGTTCGATTGCAAAGATGCTCGATGTTGACGATTGGGTCTCGAATGGATTTCGATATGATGAGGATGGCTTTCTCTTAGATGATGGAGAGGTTCGAGTTCCTGCACACCACAAGGATGCAATGGTGCAAAAATTGGTGCGAATTCATGGTTTTGAGCCATCAGAAATCGTGAGTGTGGGTGATAACCATACAGATTTGAGTATGCAAATTCCAGGTTCAGGATTTATTGGATTCAATGGCCAAAAGAAAATCGCCATTGATGGATTTGCGGCAGCAGGTGTCCCGCACGTTCAGGAAAAGGATTGCCGCTTGCTTTGGCCACATATGTTCGAAGGTGAGCCATTCCCCGCCATAGGCGGGGAATGAGTCAAAAGACGTGGAGGTCACGTCCGGTGTCAATGCAGAGGTCATTATTGCCAATTTGTTTGGCGATTCTGCTCGTGCTACCGATTGCATTTGTTTCGGCAGAAGACGAAGAACAGGTGACTTTGTCAGTTTGGCATTCTTTTGCCGCAGAAAGTCAAGAAGAGGCAACTTTCATTGATGCGATTGCTGTTTTTGTACAAAACAATCCACACATAGAAATCGAAGTCACTGGGATTCCATTCGCGGATATTGATCGCCAATACGAAATCGCAGCCCAAGCCGGTCAAGCTCCAGATATCGTTCGCCTTTCCAGCGATCAGTTGGGAAAGATAGGCGAGATACGAGTCAACGGATACCCTTTGTTGGAGGATTTGAGGCCCCACTTGACTCCCAATGAGCGCTCTATTTTCGATGAGCAAGCATTGCAGTCAATGCGATACGGAGATGCATTGTATGGTCTGCCTGCCAGTCAAGATTGCTTATCCTTGTTGTATAACAAGGCTATTTTCGATGCAGAGGGAATGGACTATCCCAATGAGAATTGGACCAATAACGACCTTATTTCAGCAGCAGAGAATTTGACACAAGGAGATGTTTACGGACTTGCAATACCAGTGAAGTCCGCCTACTGGTGGTTCCCTTTCCAGACCGGTTTTGGGGGTCAATTGTTTGATTCAAATGGCCAACCTACACTCGATTCAAATGGAAGTGCAGAAGCCTTGGAATGGTATCTCTCCTTGGAACAGGAACACGAAATTGTGCGAACTGGTACTGTTGGAGAGACCATGAAATCCCAATTCATACAATCTCAGGCTGCAATGATTGTTGATGGCCCTTGGAATTGGGCAACCTATGAGGCAGGCCGTCTGGATGTTGGTCAAACCCTTCTACCAACCATAGAAGAAACGGGCCTTCGAGCCTCGCCGCTTGTGCTGTACAAAGGTTGGTCGATTTCCAAAGAAAGTCAAGAAAAGATTTCTGCAACCGCGTTAATCCTCCACCTTTCATCATCGGATGTGCAGAAGTCATTCGCTCTCGAGACCATGACCATGCCAACCTCTGTCGAAACTGTATTGGATTCTGAGGTACAAGCTGACCCAGTCCTTTCTGGGTTTTTGGCACAAGCCGGAGTGGCTACACCAGCACCAACCACCCGGGCGATGTCCATTGTCTACGGTCCTCTTGGAACTGCCATTGAGCAGGTCCATGTGGGTGATTCAGATGCCCAAACCGCTCTCAATGGTGCGAATTCGGAAATGGTGAGTTTGCTTTCCGAGCAATCCACTGCTGAGCCTTTTCCACTGACACCAGGTTATCGAACCATCAGCCTCACCGTGCCCGTAAATTCATCTGCAATGTCGTACGAAATTTATGTTGACAATTTGTCCCATTCGACCTTACTCGTTGGAGAGTTTGGTTCACAGAGTGCAGGTTACGATACATGTCACGCAAATGGTATTGAGTTGCTTCGAGAGGGTCATTCGCCGGTTATTCCCTCGGCGGCGAGCAACTGGACATGTGACTTGACGGGTATGATTCCGGACACCCTTCATCAGATTGAGGTCTACATCGATACTGGTGGGGGCATGGCTCCCATTCTCCACTATTGGAATTACAATGCAACCACATCGGTTGCTGATGAGATCCCACCCGCGCCCGACACCAGCCCAATCCTGTTTGCCATAGGCTCAATCGTCTGTTCACTCATTGCCTTACTGGCGTTTTTGAGATGGAAGGATGCGAAAGAAGGAAAACATAGGGGCAAACTTGCGCATGCTTACATCGCACCGGCCCTAATTGCCCTAGCAGTATTGACATTTTACCCGGTAATCTATGGAATTTGGTTATCGTTCACCGATGCCAATCAAACACAGTTGGGCGATGAAAGTTGGGTAGGTCTCGAAAATTTCGTCGCAGTACTAACTTCTGCGGGTTTTGTTCGTGTGACTCTATTCACTTTGATATGGACCATCACCAACGTCGCGGCGCACGTTGGCCTAGGATTGGCTCTGGCTCTGGTTCTCAACAACCCCCATGTGAGAGGGCGAACCGCGTACCGAACCGCCCTCCTATTGCCATGGGCCATCCCTTCCTACATCTCAGTGCTTGTTTGGAAGGGGATGTTGCAACCTGAAGGTTTGGTCGATTCCATATTGGGGACTGAATTTGAGATGCTTGCCGATCCAAGTGGCGCCAAAACTCTGGTTATTCTTGTGAACATCTGGTTGGGGGTTCCATTTATGATGATGTCTTTGAGCGGGGCGATTCAAGCTCTTCCCCAGGACATGTACGAGGCGGCTGAAGTCGATGGGATTAGCACTTGGAATCAATTCAAGCACCTCACTCTACCCAACCTCAAGAGTGCCTTGATTCCGCTAAGTTTGCTTGGATTTATTTGGACATTCAATATGTTCAACGTTATCTATCTCATGACCGATGGGGGACCAAATCTGCGCTTCGGAGAACCCGGTGAGACTGACATTCTCATCACTTACGTGTACGATGTCGCCTTCCGCGATGGAGCCTATGGCGTGGCAGCGGCTTGGTCAGTTGTGATTTTCTTGATGCTCGTGGCCTTCTCTTGGGTCTACATGAAACGAACGAATGCAACGGAGGCGAGTGCATGAAATCTCTGTCACAACAATGGTACACACCTCAAGAGATAGTGACTCTACGTCTTTGGCTCGCCATTGCGTTCTTCATCAATTTGGTATTGTCGAGTATCGACTGGATACGAGGGGATATTTTGGCCTTGCAACTCTCATTGCTGGGAACCTTTTCTCTGGGCGTTCTTTGGCTTGTTTTACCTGATGGTGAAGCAGCGTGGAAACGTGATGCGGCCATGGGCAAATCCGGCTTGGTCCTCGTCATAGGAATCTTCCATTTCGCCGCTGGAAAACAAATGATGGTGGACATTTGGTCATCTCTATGGCTGATTGGGCCGGCCATTCTGGCATTGTGGTGGCTTTCCTTGCCTGTTGTATCTTATTGGTCAAAGGGAACAATCACTTCCGTCACTGCAGAACAGGGCTTATCTCGGAACAAAATCGTGGGTCCAAAACATGGAGCCGTTGGTTCACACATCATTCTCCTGCATGCAGTTGCCTTGGTCCTAGTTCCGGTGTTTTGGATTCTTGATGTGGCCATGTCACCCGGAAATATCCTCGGCGGCAATCTCGGGTTTTCGGATTGGACCGGTGAGCATTTCTCGAAAATGTTGGATCGAGATTCATCGTTTTGGATTTGGATGCGTAACTCATTGGTTGTGAGTTTAGGTACCACCATGATGGGTTTGCTATTGGCCGTCCCTGCTGCTTACGCATTTAGTCGATTCAAGTTCAAAGGTCGTCAGGCCTCGATGTTCGCCTTCTTGCTGGTACAAATGTTCCCAGGAATCATCATCCTTGTACCCTATTTCATGGTGATGAAATCTCTCGGTTTGCTGAACACCAGCCTTGGCTTGATCCTCGCTTATTCAGTGACGGCGTTACCGTTGTGTGTTTGGATGTTGAAGGGTTTCTTCGATACAGTCCCACGCGAA
>DAVT01000132.1 GCA_002505685.1 Euryarchaeota archaeon UBA501
TGGAATCTTACAATCTTGGAATACCAATTCACTGGTGACTGAGGCTCGAAGTGAGTGCTTGCCCTTTTGCTCAGGTGCAGTAAATCCTTCATCACCCATCTCGACGATGAATCCACGGATGTCACCATCCAATTTGGCCCAAACAATCGCCAAGTCACAAATGGTACCATTGGTAATCCACATCTTGGCCCCGTTCAGTAGGTAGTGGTCGCCCATGTCTTCTGCCTTGGTAATCATACCACCGGGGTTTGAACCGTAATCGGGTTCGGTCAATCCGAAGCAACCGATGATTTCACCCTTGGCCATTCCGGGCAAATACTTGTGTTTCTGCTCTTCAGTACCCCACTTGTGAATGGGGTGCATCGACAGAGAACCCTGGACACTGGCGAATGAGCGTAGTCCGGAATCTCCGCGTTCTAATTCGCGGCAAACAACTCCGTAGGCGGTGTAGGACATGCCGGCGCAACCATACTCTTCGGGAACAACCATTCCAAGAATACCCATTTCTCCCATGTCTTGAATCCATTCTCTAGGGAATGTTCCATCGAGATAGTGTTGCTCAATGTTGGGGATGACCTTCTCGTCAACCCAGTCGCGTACCATATCGCGAACCATCAGTTCTTCTTCGGTGAGTAAGGCGTCAACGTCGTAGAAATCGAGCGCTTCGTATGCCATGTTCAATGCCCCTATGGTGCGCCCTTTGAACATTGCCAACGCCCCCTTAGGGGGCGATTCACGAATTCTTTGCTTTTCGAGCGGCGCGTTTTTCCGCCTTCTCTTTCTCTATCCTGCGATTTTCCGCGGCTTCATTTTTGGCATTTCTACGTGCGAAATACTTGCGCTGCAATTTCTCACTGTTCATGAAAATAAGTCCGAAGATTACCCCGGGTACTGCCACCAACACGACGACGGCAAGAATGTATGAAATTAGACTATCCGTCCAAACACTGGTTTCCTCTGGCGGATGGAAGCCAATAATGGCTCCATAGGATGTGACCACATAGCCCACATTTGGGTTGTCTATGGTGCCCCATGAACCAATCAACCGCTCTCCTGCGAGTGCATCACTCGAATTGACAACATCAGAATACTCGACCCACTCATATGCTTCCCCATTGTTCATGTCCCAGGCCGTCAATTGGAACGGCGCCATCGAGATTAGAGTCTCTCCGGGTGCGCGCTTGTGAATGTATGTGAATTCACCACCTAGGTCAGGAATTATTTGTGTGAATAGTGTGGATAGTTCGGGTTGTTGTATATTGATTCCTATGCTACCGATTGCACGACCGTCACCAATGGCCACACAACGGTTGAACACTGGCTCAGCGCAATTGACACCCAACCATCGTCGTTCTTTATCACCAATCCAATACATGGTGTGATTCGTGTTTGAATCAATGAGTGCGATTCCGTCTGTTTCGGTGGTTACGGCACACACATGCTGTTCTTCTTGACAAGCAATGCCTGTGATATCGCTTCCCGCCGATTCTGTGATCAACTCAAAAACGCCTTGACCATCTTGCCCTTCATGATAGGCCCATATCCACCCATCTTCTCCTCCGACGTAGGCGACGCTACCGGCTGCATTCCAAGCGATAGCAGCAACATCAACACCATTCAGTTGTGCGCTACCAGTCACTGTGTTCACAGAGTGATCTTCAGCCACATATCGTAGCATGACACCATTGTCTCCAACTAGAAGTGCAGTTTTTCCACGAGGATGCCAATCGATACCCCGAATGGTTTCTTCAGTAGGTGGAGCCAATTCGATTTGTTCTGAGGGGTTTTCCCCATCCAAGAGCCGTGCATAACCATCGGCGCCCGCAACCAGAACTTTCTGTTTGGTTTCTCCACCAATCGCAAGTACTTCGAGCCCCAAATCAGATTCTGCAATCCAAATTGGGTTCTCCAATTCGACCGCGCTTTCGGCCATCGCGGTAGGCATTAGGGATGCGGCAAATAGCAATGCGACCAATCCACAGGCCACTCGAATGCGGTTCGCCATCGCCCTGTCGACTGAACACCCAATTATCACCCTTGTCTACACGCTGGCCAGCCGCGACCCTTAACGACGGGTTGGCACTCGGAGGAAACATGGAGACCTTTGAGGTGAAGCGAGGATTGGCCAAGAAATTGGCATCGGAAGGAGGGCTTGCTGGTGTGGCAAGCAAGCATTTTGACAGTGTCGATGGGGCAGGGGATGCCTTCAGTGGCAGTCACGGAATCATGACCAGCATCACAGGAGAATACAATGCGCTAGGCAAGTTGGTGGTAGATGTCCAACAAGAGCGACCGGACTTTGATGACCCGGATGCCATGACAGTGGCCATGGATAGTCGTAAGCGATGGTCCGCATTCTTGGATGAGGCCACAGGATACAGTGCCAAGCAACGTGGTGATAAAGCCAAAGAATTTGCAAAGAAAGCTTCCAAGGCCAAGTCTGGAATCAGTCAGGCCCGCCATTTCATGGGCATGGCCAACAATCTGTCTGATGAGGTCAAAGCACAAGCGGAAGAATACATCTCCACAATTGAAGCACTCCTTGAGGCCGGAGATAACACCAAGGCCGAGAGTACTGCGAAGAAACTATCAACTCTTCTCGAGTCATGAAAAAGGCGATTTGAATGGATGCATCAACCCGAATTTCTCTCATTACGGGTGCGGCTCAAGAAGTCGTTGGAATCGAGCATCTAGAAGCAAGAATTGCCGACGGTGGCACCATTCGTGCCTACGTGGGATTTGAGCCGAGTGGTAAAGCCCACGTCGGTTGGAAAGTATTGGCAACCAACCTCAGACGGATGCTCGATGCGGACGTCAACGTCTTGATTTTCCTCGCAGATTGGCATGCTTGGGTCAATGACAAATTCGGGGGGGACATGGAAAAAATCCAGACGACTGGCAAATACATGGAAGAGGTGTTCCGTTCACTTCTCAACCACCCTGAAGAAGGAGATGGACCTGGACAATTGCGATTTGCTTACGCTTCTGAAATCATGGATAGTGGCGACTATTGGGCTCGCGTTCTCAGATGCTCAAAGAACATGAGTCTCGCGCGCGCGAGAAGAACATTCAGCATCATGGGGCGGGATGAAGCAAGTGGAGACGGAGATTTGTCGAAATTTTTCTATCCCGCAATGCAAGCTGCAGATATTTTCGAGATGGACATCGATTTGGCCATTGGAGGCATGGATCAACGCAAAGCCCACATGTACATGCGTGAAGTTGCGGATCACTGGGGTTGGCCTAAAGCAACCTGTATCCACACTCCCATCATTTCCGGGCTGAAAAGCGCAGGTGCCCGAATGGACTCTTTTGACCACAAGATGAGCAAGTCTGACCCTTCAGGTTCGATTTTGCTCCACGATACGCCGGAAAAGATGCGCAAGAAGATGCGCAAAGCCTACCTTGATGTCGAACAAGATGACAGTCCAATTTACGAGTTGCTTGAGCACATTATTCTACCCGAACAAGGGCAAATCACCGTGACTCCTAATCCCGAATATGGCCAACCCAGCACGTATGATTCGCTTGATGCTTTTATCGCTGCAGTAAAGGATGGCTCAATTCACCCACTTGACGCAAAGTTTGCGGTTGCAGATGCGATTTCAACGGGTCTTGAATCAATGCGCACTCATTTTGAGGAAAAACCGTCCTTGTTGGATGCAGTGAACGAATTTACGGGACAGTGAATAGAATACTGTTCCGCAATTTGATAGTTCTACCATGAACGATGTATTTCGGCTATTGGCGGGGCATCATTGATAGGTAAAGTGGACGCGGGACAACTCGCATTGGAGGGTATTCATGTCCGAAGTTGGAATTGATGATATTGCAATCCATTTCCCTAAATTGTATCTTGACATGAAGGATTTCGCAGAAATGCGAGACGCCGATTATGGGAAATTGAACAAGGGTCTTGGCCTTTCAGCCATGGCAATTCCAGACGTACACGAGGATACTGCAACCATGGGCGCCAATGCAGTTACACGCCTCATTGACCGAAACGGAATCAAACCCACGCAAATCGGGCGCATGTATTTGGGCACAGAAAGTGCGTTGGATGGTGCAAAACCGACGGCGACTTACATTCTAGATATGCTTACACAACGTTATAGTGGACGGTTTGGCGAGGAATGTTTCCGTAATTGCGACGTTGTCGATATGACCTTTGCATGCATTGGTGCTGTGGATGCACTTCACAACACCCTTGATTGGGTGGCACGTGGTGGTGAAGAAGATGACAGAATCGGAATTGTGGTGTTCAGTGACAATGCCAAGTACGATTTGGAATCTGCAGGAGAATACACCCAAGGAGCAGGAGGTGGCGCATTGCTGATTCGCCACAATCCCCGCCTAATCTCCATTCCAGACCGCTGGGGTGTATCGACATCTCCAGTTCATGACTTTTTCAAGCCCCGACGAGAGGTCTCAATCAAATCGGTGATTTCCCACGTTGTTCAATTGGCGCGAGAAACCGGCGCATCCATCAAGGAAGGAATGGTTGAGCGCATGGTCCGACATCTTCCAGAATCGACCGTTCGCAGAATGGGTATCTTTAGCCACGGAGTGGATCGAGTACAAGTCCATAGAGACGAACCAGTATTCGATGGTCAATTTAGCAATCAATGCTACCAAGATGCCGT
>DAVT01000159.1:0-2126 GCA_002505685.1 Euryarchaeota archaeon UBA501
CCAAAGTGATAGTTTTGCGTCCCCCCTCCTTCTTCGAAAACAATTGAATGGCTTCTTCCACTTGTAATGGGCACATCGCCTGGGTTCAACCAGATTGAGAGATTGACCTGGTAGTTCCCATCGACAGGGCTGGAACCTGGGTTCCAAACGAATGGAACTTCTACGCCACCTGAGACAATACTTGGGGAGCGAATATCCGTGATTACCATACTCCCTACTCTGAATTCAGCACCCTCTAGAGATGACCACATCCGTTCGCCAAATCCGGATCTTAGGATGACGGGGAAGAACACTTCCTCTCCAACAACCAATGCATTGGGCATGTCAATTGTCATCAATGGTAAATTGACACGTAGCGAACTTTCCGTATCTTCACCCCAAACAAATCGGATGGCTGAATCATCGCCTGGTTGTGTGAAGATAATACTGCGAACAGCAAAAGTCACCTCGATTTTGTCATTGTTGTTGACTGCAATTTGTGGGATTTCAACATCGATTCCAATCATGTCACTACCCGACATAAATGCACCAGGTGTTCCACTTTCAGCAGTGTACACGTTATTGCCAATTTTCACTTCCACAGTTGCATTCGCATGGACTCCGGCTGCGTTGTCAACCTCGTAGGCAATGTTGAATCGCCATGTCGACTCAGAAACTGTTGCACTTTCCTTCCAATGAATTCCCCAAGTTGCAATTTCCTCAGTCCCTTGCACAGACTGGCTCACACCTTTTTCAAAAATTCCATTCAATTCATTCTCAAAAGGTGTCATGGTAGCCTCGTTGTTTTCACCGATGAGATATAGCTCAAACTCATTCGATGAACAACAGACAATTTCAGCAGATGCGGTAGGTGCAGTGAGTGGCATCATAGATGCCAACATCATTACCAGAATGCAGACAACGGGTCGAGAACGGCGCGTCTGCATGCTTTGTCGGACGAATGGATTCGACTTGAACCTCTCGCACGCGCGCACGGGAGACTATCCGTGCAGGCGAACCATCATTCTGGCCCCTTTTTCATCCAATCCTTCTAGGATTGCAAATCCCATGCGCTCTAACTGAACGATGGTGCCTTCAGGGTAGTCGTTGGTTTCCAACAAGCCGTCTGCAACGACCAAACCCCCATCTTCTTCAAGCAGCAAAACGGCTGGCTGCGCCATGTTTTCTGGAAGCCAATGGATAATCGGAGTATTGCCAACACGTTCTGTACGGATGATTTCACCCATCCACCCATCGGCCGACTTTTCACTATGGATCTCAATATCTGCAAAGTCCTTCAAGCGCTTTGCTCCCTCTATCGAATCCCAATCCTCACTAGCAATGTTCACTTTGATGGTGCGATCTACAAGTGGCCATTCACGAACTCCCTTGTCAGGGTGTTCTGGATGAATCGGCAGTGTGACTTTGTCCATGCCGGTTTGAGAGATGTCCAGATTCACTGTGCGCGGCTCGCGCACAAATGACAGCCGCGGAGCATCTGCATCCACCGCTTTTGCATTCAGACTGTTCAAGGTTGACAATGGTACTGCGATATCCTTCTGGGTGAGTCCAAGATCAATCCAGAATTTTCGCATGGCGCCGGCATCATATCCTCTTCGTCGCATGGCCCGCAGTGTGGGGAGTCGCGGATCATCCCATCCAGAATATTCTCCACTCGCGATGTCTGATTTCATTTGGGATGTGCTGAACCCACCAAATTCGTGGACTTTGACTCGTCCCCAATACAGTGTTTCAGGATATGTCCAACCAAACTTTTCGTAGAGCAACGTCTGTTTCCGAGTAGAATCCATCAGATCCTTGCCACGAACGATATGTGTCACACCCTGCAGGTGGTCCTCCACGGCACTTTGGAAATCGAGGAGTGGCCAGACCTTGTATCGGTCCCCCACCATGGGATGATTCGCATGCTGGATTCGCAGTGCAGGCCAATCCCTCAGAGCTGGATTTTTTAGCGCCATATCGGTTTGAATTCGGACGACTGCGCCACCGGGTTCAATACTACCATCATTCATTTTACCCCACAGTTTCATGTTATCTTCAGTCGAGCGATTGCGGCAGGGGCAAGCGGTTTTTGTGGTTCGGAATTCCTTGAATTCCTCAGCGCTACACTGGCAAACATAGGCGTG
>DAVT01000159.1:2536-2860 GCA_002505685.1 Euryarchaeota archaeon UBA501
CCTGCAAGCCAAGTGAAATCATCTTCAATCATTGAGTAGGCTTCGGGGTCCGGTCGCTTGACCACCGCATCCGTATCGTCGAAGCGCAGAATCACTTCACCATCATGCATGTTGGCGAGTTCGGAATTGATGACGACACCCCTGGCATGTCCCAATGACAAGGGCCCGTTGGGGTTGGGTGCGAATCGAAGCACGACCTTACCATCTACCGCATTGGGCAATGGTGGCAAACCCTCTCGTCGTTCCTTGACTTTCTTTTCCAAGGCATCTGGCGATTCACTCTCTAAGAGGGCACGAATATGGTCAAGACCGTTTTCAGCCGCG
>DAVT01000145.1 GCA_002505685.1 Euryarchaeota archaeon UBA501
GCAATCACCCTATCTGTCAATGAAGCATCTTCACCGGGACGGTCCGAACGATCCACTTCTTCGATTTCTCGACTTGGAACAGTTCTCTTTCCGAGATGCTCAACCTCTACCTCATCGATACCATCGGATATGGACCTAGCCAATTCAGGGCTTGGTGCACCATCTTTCCACGGGCTCCTATTCGCCATATCACGAATAAGAGAACCCTTTTGCTTCATGCGGTCGGATTCAAATCTCGCTTCAACATCCTGCTGAGTTGTTGCCTCAGGCAATTGCTCATCATGATCAGAGATTTGTCTGACAAACCCTCGCTTCTTGCCCCCTATTCCCTTTCTCTGGGCACTTCGATAGGCCGCCACAACCTCTTTCCAAAACAAAACCAGAATGAGTCCAGTGGCCACGAAAAGAACCAGAAGAGCGTTGTTCACGTGAGCACCGGTCACTGAGAATCAAAGGCCCATGATGAAACATACGCCTCTAAGAACCCTCAAAGAGGTGCATTGATTGGAGGCCATTATCGCCATGGATGAAACCAAGAAACCCCGGACCGACTTGGTCGAAGATGACCCATTCGCTCGCACGGTCCGCCCAACCTCACATACTAGGGCGAGAGATGACGGGAATTGGAGAACTCAAACCGGCCCACGAGTGGTTCAAGTTCAATTCAGCCCTTTCAGTCGCGGATTCACGCAGACCTACCGGCCCGCACCCATACTCCACACAGGATCATTTTGGCATTTTTCTCAGACCGAATTGAAAGACCTCGGAATTTCATTGGTGGCGTTTTCACTCGGACTTGCATTCGTATTCAATGGTGGCATTCTTGGCGGGATGCTATCTCTTGGCCCTGGACTATTCGTTACAATCCCTGTTTTTTTCATACTCGGCCTCGTTGCTTTTGGCCCCGCTTTTATCATTCACGAACTCGCTCACAAATTCGTTGCCAAGCACTACGGTTGTTGGGCCGAATTTAGAGCCGATCCTAGTGGCCTTCGAACTGGAGTTCTCATTGCACTCGTCATCGGCTTCTTGTTCATGGCACCCGGCGCCGTGATGGTAGCAGGTAACGTTAATCGCAGACAAAACGGGATGATTGCACTGGCTGGCCCAGCGTCAAATCTAGTATTGTGGGGCATCGGCCTTCCAATCTACGTTCTATTTGCAGAGAACCCTATCATCGGCCTCGTTGCTGGCCTGTGGCTCACCGCGAACGCAATTCTAGGCGCATTCAACATGCTACCCTTCGGTCCATTGGATGGGCGAAAAATCAAGAGTTGGTCCGAACCAGTCTTCTGGATATTCTTGTCCACTTTTATTGCCCTTGCCTACTTTTCAATCTTTGAACCAACCACATTGGCCAACCTAATTTGATCACAAGTATGAGTTGAGAATCGGTTGATGATCAAGGTGCAAGAAAATCATCGTACCATACCACGTCATCAAATCGATTGAGTTGATCAGATTCTGTTTCCCTGTACCGTAGTCATTCTCCATCCAGTATTCCATTTCCTCAACCTTGTCACAAGTTTGGTGATAGCAATCGTATCCATCGACGAGCCCCCCAAATCCAACTGTTACTGTATCAATTGCTTGGAATGAGGCATGGTCACTTCTCGCAGTCGTCGCTTCATTGATGATCACACCCGGCTCACCCTTGGCAGCCCAATCCGTTTTCAAATCACCATTGAGTACCGCCAACTGTTCCTCGACACCCAACGCATCTCCTGCTAACCATTCAGCTAGATAGACCATTTCTGGTTGATTGATGGTGTTTTCATCAGTATCTGGCCCTATGTAAACTCGGAACGGCCAGTTCTCTTGACTAGCAGGATACGAACCCCCATCTGAAGGCCCAACCCTATCAGAAGGCGTCCCATTCCCCGGCCAATTCACTCCACCCATGTCGATGTTGATGTAATTCGAGATGGTGACATCGTCAGGAATATCCTCAACCCAAGCGATGCTACCACGCTTACCTCCTTCTTCACTACTCCACAAGCAGAACACAATTCCTCGCCTAGTGGGAATGTCAAACATCGCCTCAGCCATATTCAGGACCACTGAAGTGCCGACAGTATTGTCATACGCCCCAACACGAGTACCATACCCTCTTGGTGTCCCAGACGAAGGGTCGGTGGGCGCAATCATCGGCGCGATATCGAAGTGGGCACCAATCACCATCCACTCATCAGGATACTCATATCCTTCTTTGTAAGCGCAGATATTGTATGCTTCTGGCATCTGCTCAATATACTGGAATCGTTGTTGTTGAACATCATCATACCCATATGATTCAAACTCACCCTTAACCCAGTTCGCAGCATCCTCGTATGCAGGATTCCCCTGGCCTGCCCATCGATCTAAATATCCCACCGCAAGGTCGACATCAAAGGGAGAAAAGGACTCGTCCGTAATGAATGACAAGGTGTCGTAGGTGTGTAGCCCGGCCACGAGGCCAGTACTATGCCCACCCCCATTTTCAACAGATACACCGGATGCCATAGGCCTCACAATATCAGCAAATTTAACCTCAACTTCCCCCCCAGTTTCTGAACTATTCATCAATTGGGGTAGCCCACCTTCATCTTCAGGATCAACGATTTCAACACCACGGGTCGCATACATCCCCCCCTCGACCCAAGTCATCCAAGAGACATTCCCTTCACGAATTGGAAAATACTCACGACCCTCATCTCCGATAAGTACAGCGAAATAATCAGCTCTTGGAGGGATTAGGATGACAACATCACCCTCTTCCCCATCTCCCAAATCCAAGATAGTTCCATTCTGAACGTAACCAGTTTCAGGTTGCAATACCAAGTATGGAATGAGGACTCTCATCGCCCGATCAGCTTGGAAATTTACACTTTGAAAAATCCCTGCAGTCAATGGGTCCGGCGAGATATCCAAATCTTCTGCGGAAGCGGGCCCATTATCGTCATTGCCGAAGCATCCCTGAATGCTTGCACTCACCATCAGGAGCACCAGGAGTACCGGCAAAGACCGCCTACGCATCACCCCCCGGAATCTTGGTGTGTTGTTGAAACCACCGCTCGCACGCGCGAAGGTCGCGAAGCGACCTATTGATAGAAAATAGAGCAACAAGTCAGACTCCCATCCGCTGCGCGAATGTGCTCCATATCCACACATTGGGTGGTAAAACCAACTGACTCTAGGATCCGTTTCGTTTCTGGATAATCTGCTGAAATCAGCACATTTCCGGTTTCAAAACCAATCACATTCGCTGCGTAGGACTCATCGTTTGGAACCCACAAAACTTCTACACCTTCCGCAACAAGTTCAGAAAATTGCTCGGGAATCATATGACCTTCAGCGGTAATCAACATGCCTGGCTGAGGAGATGAGCAAATAGTGGTCAAATGAAGGGTGGATTCTGGGACTTCAAACACCATGGTGGAATAACCCCGAGTCAAAGCCACGGCACTGAAGAATTCGATTCCAGCCATATTGGTTCGAGTAGAGTGACCCACCAAGAACCGATCATCGAAGAAAATGACATCCCCTCCATCCATCGTCGCACCCTTTGGCATTTGGAACACCTCCAAACATTTACCCAAAAACTCCCGAACGGCAATTTGCTCACCTTCACGACTGGGGTGTCCCATGTACGGAATGACCACCGCATCATCAATGACCACACCCGCATCCTCAACAAAGGTACAATCAGGGTGCTCTGCAAGTCCAGGCAAGACATCTACAACAACGCCATTTTCCTCAAGTGCAGAGACGTAATTTCTGTGCGCCTTCCGACTAGCGTCAACGTCAGTAGGCCCACTACCAAAGTAATTCGCCAAGGCATTTGTAAAGTTCGAAGAAACCTCCCGAGTCAACGCACGAGCGCGCTTTCTTCGACTCCAACCCTCAACCATCAATTGAACTCGGAACGAACCGGTCTCATAACCATTGCTTAGGGCATATATTAGACATCAATTTCCAGAAAATAGAACTTTTGAAGCGACAGATTTCCACAAATAGGGAAAACATGGTGCAGAGGGCAGGATTTGAACCTGCGAACCACTGAGGACTAGGACCTCATCCTAGCGCCGTTGACCAAGCTTGGCAACCTCTGCAAGTGTAACCCCGCGACCAACCCTATTCTTATCAAAGCGACGGGGTCAATTTGGCCAAAATATTGCCACCCTCGCACCTCAAGTAGGGGATTCTCCCCCGCCTCGACAATGGCAGTAGACCGTATCCCGATGGGGCGGATGTTCATCGATGATGAAATGCTGGAAACTGCGAATCGCATTCTGGCCTCCGGCCAGTGGATCAAAGGACCCGAATCGAAAGCGTTTGGCGCTGAATGGGCCGCTTATTGTGGAGCACTAGGCGGCACCCCCTGCAGCAACGGTTCCGTAGCCCTCATCGCCGCCTTGCATGCATTGGATGTTGGGCACGGCGACGAAGTCATCGTACCCAGTCACACCTACATTGCCAGCGCGACCTGCGTCAATTTGGTTGGCGCAAACCCCAAATTTGTCGAAGTCGAAGAAGACTACTACACACTGGACCCCATCGCCCTTGAAGCTGCGATCACACCCTCAACAAAAGCCATCATCGGTGTGCACTTGTATGGACAACCGATGGATACAGCCATTTTCGAAATCGCTTCCAAGCACGACATCCCAATTATTGAGGACTCTGCGCAAGGGCATGGCGGTTCGCTAAACGGCCAACGCATTGGCTCGTTTGGTGACATTGCAACCTTCTCATTCTTCCCAAGCAAAAACATGGCCGTGGGAGGCGATGGGGGAGCCATCCTCACCAATCGAGAAGATCTCGTCCAACGAGTATCGACCTTCATCGATCACGGCCGTTCAGACAAATATCGAAACGATGTTCTCGGGACAAACTTCCGTCTCTCGGAGATTCAGTGCGGAGTTGGTCGAGTGCAACTCAAACATTTGGACAACTGGGTTGCTCGTCGGAATGAAATTGCCGCTCGCTACAACGCCGCCTTCTCCGATTTGTCGCACATCAAGCATCCTCAAGTTCGACCCGGTGCAGTACACGCATGGCATCAATACGTTCTGCGTGTTGGAGACCGCGAAGCCTTCCAGGCGCACATGAATGAGATGAACATCTCCACCGGCATTCATTATCCGATTCCTTGCCACTTGCAACCCGTCTATGCAGACCACCCTCAAGGAACAGAGGGATCACTTCCCTTGACCGAAGCGATTTGCAGTGACATTGTCAGCATTCCCGTCATGCCATTATTGACTGATGAGGAAGTGGACCGTGTGATTACTGCGGTCCAATCTTGGAACCCTTAGTGTTCCACTCATCTCGCCAGTCACACCAAGGCTCTCTCGCCAATGAGCCGTTGCCAAAGCGACCATCATCGGTGACATCAATTCCAATCCACTCAGGTTTGTTGAAGGCATGATCCACACTTGGGACTTCAAGTTCAGCGAGTACCAAACCATAGTTGTCACCTTCAAAGAAGTCTATTTCCCAAACCAACCCATCCTCTGCGGGGATATTGTATCGACTCTTCATGACAAAAGGGAACCGAAATGAAGTGACCAAATCCTCAACATCATCCTTCAATACTTCAAATTCCCACTCCGGACGGGCGTAATTTACAACCTCTCCTTTGACCGTCACGAAGGCCTGGTGATCACGAATACGAATTCGAGGCGTTATCTTACTCTCCTCAATCAGATCCGTAAGTTCCCTCAAAGCCCCCTCTGGTAATTCTTTGACCAACACTCTTCCATCAAAACAGAGGTTGTTCCCAACCAACTCAATTTTCCATTTTGGTAAATAACACTGGATGATTTTCGAGGGCCTGCCCAACGGAGGTAGAGAAGCAGCATCTTCAATGAAATATCGAAACTCGATTTCCACCGAGTCCACCGTCATAACACATGGTTGCAATAGAGGGACTTTGAGTATGTTGTAACCCACCCTTTCAAGCGAAGACCACACCTCGCGAATTCATGGGAGAGCCAAAAATCCATTCTAACGGCATCGTCGATGTTGATTTTGGAGAAGGCGTTACCCTGGTTGAACCCGTCAATTTGTATGGGTGCACTTTAGGAGATGGTGTATTCGTTGGTCCCTTCGTTGAAATTCAGCGAAGAGTCACCATCGGTGCGCGAACCCGTGTACAATCACACGCATTCATTTGCGAACTTGTAACGGTTGGAGAGGATTGCTTCATCAGCCACGGCGCGATGTTCATCAATGACCCATTCAAGATAGGCGGTCCCGCGCGTGGAGACCAAACACAATGGAAAGAAACTCATATCGGTAACCGCGTTAGTATCGGAACCAACGCAACCATCATGCCTGTGAATATTTGTGATGATGTAGTGATAGGTGCGGGTAGCGTGGTGACCAAGGACATCACCGAAGCAGGTACTTATGCAGGTAATCCAGCACGTCGCATTTCGTAGGTGTCATTATGTCCAAGCTGTCCAGCATCGCTGAACACCCTCTGATGAAATCGTTCATTCTCTTCTCGATTTTTCGGGCCTTTTATGGTGCAGGAATTTTGGTTGTAACTTATTTTGTTGACCGTGAAACAGCGATTCCTTGGTGGCTATTTCTTCTAGTCTCGATGGTATTTTCAAGAATATTATTCCGCCTAATCAAAGAATGGAGAGCCGATTCCAATGACTCATCCTGAGGAACCGTTTGTGTTCCCCCGAACAGGACACGCGGTGCGAAACAGAACCGTTCTTGCGGCCATGACCAACAAGCAGAGCCATTCCAACGGTGTCCTCTCTGATGATGAAATCAATTGGCTCCTCAAACGTGCCGATGGTGGCTTCGGCATCATTACAACCGCTGCAACTCACGTAACCGAGGAGGGCCAAGGATGGGTCGGAGAGATGGGAGTTTGGGGCGACCATCATATTGATCGGTTGCGAGAATTGACATCAGGGGTTCGAGAACGAGGAGCACTTAGTCTGGCCCAAATCTTCCATGGTGGAATGCGAGCCCCAGAGGACATCACTGGGAAGCAACCCCTCTCTGCAAGTGTAAACGAGTGCAAAGAATCTCATTCAGGTAAATCACGCGAAGCGACAGGCGATGAAATCGACCACCTGATAGAGGCTTTTGGTGACGCTGCCGCCCGATGTGCAATAGCGGGTTTTGACGGCGTTGAGTTACATGGCGCTCATGGATACCTCATTTGCCAATTCCTTGGAGAAAAAACCAATCGAAGGAATGACAAATGGGGAGGGGACTGTAAATCTCGCACCAACTTCCTACTCGAGATTATACGGAATGTTAAATCTAAAACCCCGGAGAATTTCATCGTCGGTGTCCGCCTTTCACCCGAATATCAGCAGATTGGAGTGCGAATACAGGATACAATCACACAAGCAAAAAAAATTGTCGAGGAGGGCATAGACTTCCTCCACATTTCTTGTTGGGATTGCTTTACCCCCTCGTCCGAATTCCCTGAAGATCCTCGGATGATTACAGAGTGGTTTTCTCAAGAGTTTGGCCAAGCCGTACCCCTCATTTCGACAGGAGCAATATGGTCGCGACAGGACACTATCGATGTACTATCCCAAGGGGCTACCCTCATCGGTATCGGCCGTGCCGCAATTGGGTACGCAGATTGGGCGGCGAATATCTCCAATCCGAATTACTCTCCACCAAGGCCACCGTTCTCAGTGATGCATCTTAGGGAGCAAGGACTGAGTGATACATTCGTCGATTATATGCGAAATTGGAAAGAATTCGTAGAATAGTGGCAGGGTGTACCATTATAAGGCCGTCAACATCGTTGTGATTTAATGGACAATGAAGATGGCAAGAAGAAGCCGGAATCGATAGTCGTCGGTGCAACTGCACCGTTAGTATCTGCGTCTATTTTCAACCCAAAGGATAACCCTAGAGACACTGCAAAAATGGTGCTAATAATCGGGTTACTAACCGCATTTGTCCTCTACTTTTTTGCACAAGGCGATTCCGAAACTTCGTGTTGTTCAGTTCTAATCTGCATATCATCTATACTCATAGCAATCGCCTACGAATTTGTTTATAC
>DAVT01000113.1 GCA_002505685.1 Euryarchaeota archaeon UBA501
AAAATCCCGACTTGGAAGAAACCATAATCGAGCAAACGCAACAAACCACCGTTGTTGAAGAGTGGAAACCTTCCCTTCGTTATCGAATCCAGCAGAAGACGGGCTGTGATCTTGGGGTCTTCACCGAGAAAAACACGTGGTATGCGTTCGCCATCTCAGTGATTCTGTTTTCAGTGATTGCGACTGCGGGACTTTCTGTTTTTGAATCGACATCTGCAAGTTTTGGAACCAGTGATGATATCGAACCCGTTCCAGACTTTGTCACGCCCACCTTGAATCGTACAACATACGAAGCGAACTTCACCAATGAGACCGGTGCTTTGCAACTCTCTGACTTACGCGGTCACACCGTGATTCTAGACTTCATGGCAGTAGCTTGTTCCAATTGCCACTATGTGCAGGAGCATTTGGAAGCGTCTCAAGCGAGTTACGAAGCCATAGAGGGTCCCTATCCAGTTGTCATCATCTCGATTGGAGTTTGGTGGGATAGTGAAGACTTCGACGATATCAACGAAACCTTTGGCAGTGGAGATCGAATGATGCCATGGGTGGTTGCTGTAGCGGACGGAGATGATGTTATCTTGGACGAAAACGATACGACAACGCGCAGCATCGTAGCCCATTATTCAGCCCAAGCCATCCCACTGGCAGTGGTGATTGACCACGAAGGATACATGATTCACAAGACCAACACTGGCACGCCCAGTGACCAATGGAAATCCTTCGACGAAGCCGTAGAATTGTCTGTAAAGGGCGAAGCGGATTCCATTCGTATTGGTTTGGCCAAAGTGGACACATCTGCCTGGGCAATCTTTGCCCTGGGCATGATGTTGGGTGTACTGGTCTATTTCTCACCCTGTGCATTCCCGATTCTACCCTCATACATTGGTTACTACATTTCATTGGGCGCACGTGAAGAAGAATTGCGCGATAGTGGCAAACTCGAAGGACGGATGCCTGGGCACTTTTCGGTCGGATTCTTGTCAGGAATGGGGATGTTAACCTTCTTCCTCGTCCTTGGGCTTCTGGTCATTGGTTTGGCAGAGATTGTTCCGATTTCCTTGTACCTTCACAACTTCGCCTTGGGCATCGCCATCTTGCTCATCATCCTCGGTTCATTCATGCTAATGGGCGGTACTGCCCACTTGCTAGGGTGGGTGGACAAACTCATTGTTCAGCGATTTTCGACCACTGAAATGGATGACAAATTCACTCCGCGACGTAACATGTACTTGTGGGGCATTGGGTATGCAGCCGGTTCGATAGATTGTACCGCAGCAGCCGTGATTCCCTTTGTTGGATATTTGGCTGCAATCGGTGGCAGTTCAATGTACACGGGTCTCGCAGGCATCATGCTCAGTGTCCTTCTACTGATGACCATCGTCACCGGGATGGTGGGTACAGGGCGCGACATGTTCCGTCAGATTTTGATGAAGGCCAGTGGCATGATCAAACTGGTCGGTTCGTGGATGATGATGTTCGCCGGCACCATGCTGACGATTTATCTGACCAATGCTGAACTCACCAACGCCATCCTGTGATTATTGTTGGACTTGTTCTGTAATCATCATCTCATGCGTGAGCATGTTCAGTAGAGTCTCGCCGAAGTCACGAGAATACGCACACAAGCGTCGAATGGATTCTGAAATGTGGTCTTCAAACAACACTTTGTTAGCACTTTTACGTCCAGTCCAAAGTCCTCTTTCGTGTGTTGACAAGTAATCTTGAGCAGATTTGAGGGCAATTCTTGCGGACTCGATTTCAATCGGATCCTTCGTGCGGATGTTGATCATCAGTGTACGAATCGCCTCTTGCCAAATGGGAATTTGATTGAGGGGGGCACCTCCGATTGACAATTTGGTATTGCCCTCATCTTCAATGACGAGTTGAGCCATTTGTTGAGCGTGGTCAGCCATTCGCTCCAGTGAACGCGCGAGATTAGAGTACTCGACCGCTTGTCTGCGGCCTAGATTCAACCTTTCCGCGACCTTGTACGAATCCAATGCGATTCCTGCTTGACGTTCAATCAAGAATCGCAAACTGTCAATTTCTCTTTCTCGTTCTTCATAGTCTTCAATCAATTGTATGTCTTCTCCTGAAAACACTTCTATGATGTCACGAATCAGTGAATTGAGTTGCATGAACATTTGATTCAGGCTGCTTCGCATTGGCAATTCTCCTGCATTGAGGAGTGCAATCAATGTGATTTTCTTCGCCCCTTCATCTTCAATCTCAAAACCTCTTGTGGAGCGTTGGAATGTGCGGATGACACGTTTCACTCGTCGTGCCTCATCTTCTGAGAACCGTAGAATGATTCGATCTGTACCGCTAAGATAAGCTCCCATCAAGTGATCCAGTAGGGCCCCATCGGGGATATTCGAAGTGCTCAATGAGATGCGTTTTGCATCCTCAATCGTGTCGAGAGGTGTCAATCTCAAAGCACCCGAGGGCCTCCAATCAATCTGTACGCCATCTCTGGATTCCAATCCATGCGAGGTGACCCAGTCTTTAGGTAGGCTCAATGTGTATGTGGCCCCTCCAGTCAATTGCAATTTTCGAACGTCCTTGTCGCCCGCCTGCTTTGCCATATCTCTCGCAACAATTTTCTAAATATAACTATATAGATTACATGGGTTCTCTATCTTATACCCATTTTCACTCCAAGAGTCCATGGAACCAATCATGATGATTGTCCTCGGCCTATCGATTCTTGTTTGT
>DAVT01000040.1:0-2103 GCA_002505685.1 Euryarchaeota archaeon UBA501
AGTCGAATCATTGCATCCGGGAATAATTTCCTCTGGTAAATTCTCCGCCTCTTCCATCAATCCTTCTATGCATCCCGCGAACAGAATGCAAGTCGTCATCATCAATACCAATGCTTTGCGCATGCACTTGGGTTCATACGACGGTAGATAAACTGCGACCAAGACCGAAAAGCATCAACTCATCCATGAAGTCGATTCAGGACACATAAGGATTGAATAAGGAATACAACACCAATTTATCTGTAGAGGTGGCGCCATGACAAATCAGCAATCAAGTCGAAACTGTCTTTTCGGTGTCTTGTTGATGCTTACAGTCGCAATTTCTCCAATCGTATCCGCCCAAAATACAGTATCTGCGGATATTTTGACCGAATGGGTCGATGATGGGACTGGAAACACCACCCATGGATATCGGATTGTTCTTGATCAGCCCCTCTCTTTCTCCGAATTGGATGAGTTGTCAGTCACCGTGTTACATACGGATGCAGATGAGAATGAAATCGGAAACTGGGTCTTGGATTGGACCGGTGGAAACAATACCGAACTCAGTTTTGTGGTAGACTCAACATTGAGTTGGAAAGATCAGATCGTGATTGAAGTTGGGCAGAATGATTGTTGCAATCCTTCGACGGTTATTGGTTCAAGAACCATTCAAGTTACCATTTGGAATGAACCACTTTCCGATCACGAGATTACGCGTGTGACCAATTGGAACTTGGTGCAAAATACCGTGAACTTCACCGATAGTGAATCTTGGGCTTTGGATTTCATCGGTCAAGGATGGCAACAACGTACAGGTGACGTTCTCGTCTCCAATGAACTCGGAACCGGAATGCTCAGTATTGAGGAATCAACCGAAGGTGGTACAGGCACAGTCGCCATCATGTTGTGGCTCGACACCGTATGGCTGAATGAGACAGTCAACGGTATGGACCTACAAAGCCAAATTTTCGAAATGCGTGGCAATGGGACCATTGGAATCAACAGTAGTGAGGATGGAATCAATACCGAAATTTTTGGCAATGTGGTGAACTCATACATCATTCGTAGCCTAGACCAAGGAGTCGTTGAGGAGCAGGTACGCATCGAAGCCAATGGCGGTTTGCAAATGTCTTCTGAAGGCGGTGGAGAATCCATGGAAGCCAATGGCACACTCGCACTTTTATTGGTTGAAATTCACGATATCGATGGTCAACGGGTGTTGTCGAATACCGAGTTTGAAGGGACCGCTGACATGATTATGACGGGCGATGATTACGAGATGGATTTGGACATCAATCAAATCATCAGTCGTGAACGTTGGGAAAATGGACAACTTCACTCTTCACTAAATCGCATTCAAGGTGATGGTGCATTCGACTTTTCGGACCAAGAGGAAAACAGCTCAATCGTTGTCAATGCCACAGTTTACGATTTTTTTACAGAATCAGTGAATGGGAACAAGACTGGAGATCGAATCCATGTTGATGGTACATTCTCGGGGGACGTCAACGGAGACTTTGGAACAGTAAGAGACATAATCGTCACTAATCATAACCAAGAGAATTCAACAGGAGAAGAACATATTGTCAACATCATCAAAACCGAATCCTGGCTCAATCTTTCAGGGGTCGGAAACAACCCCTTTGACATGGAAGCGATGCATAACCAAACTTGGGAATATGAAGTCCCCCAAGAGCATTGGGACAACCGAACGATTCGACTTCGATGGGACTCAATGGAAGGAGGAGAACCCTCTGAAGGAGAGGAATTCCCCGAGAGAAGTCCAATCCAACGCAACATGACTGCACCTGAAGCCAATAGCACGCTTGGTGATGTTGACATTACGAGGGAAACAGGTTTGTCTCCAGCAGGATTGATGGTGGGAGATCGAATTGATTTGCTTGGCTCTGAATTGATGCATCTGAGTGTCACTGCTACAAGTACTGGCACGGTGGTGAGGGACGGACACACGATTCCAGTCACATATTGGGAAGGGGCTTTTGGTGGAAACGGACAAGCCCAAGGTGCAGTCATCAACGAAGGAATCCTAGCTGGATTAATTGCCGAAGTTACACGAAACGTAACCTTGGATTTAGATGAAGGAGATTCCTTAGAATTTGG
>DAVT01000040.1:2489-6351 GCA_002505685.1 Euryarchaeota archaeon UBA501
AACACCCCTCCCACAATTGAATCGGTGATGATCCGTGAAGGTTCAATCACAAATGAAGGAGAAAGTGTCGCACACTTGGAGGTCACGGTTGATGATCCGGATTGGAACGTTCGTAGCGTCACTGCAGATTTGTCTTCTCTTTCGCTTGGAACCGTTGTTCTAAACGACGTTGGTTTGGATGGCGATACATCGATTCACGACGAAACATATACGGTTTCTATCGAATATCCCGGAACACTAGATGGGGACATAATCATCGAAATTGAAGTCGCCGATGACTGGGCTTCGATTGGTGAATCTCATAGCATTACAATTCTCAACCGCTTACCTCAAATTTCTGCGCTAACATTCACGCCTATTACCGTCAATAGAGGTGATACAACAAACGTTGTTTTGACTGCAAACGATGGTTCAGGTGTCACTGCAGTCGGTATTGATACAACCCAATGGGGAGGTAATGTCACTTGGTTAACGCAACTCGACGGGAATTGGGTTGGGGAGATTTTCGTGCCTGAAAGTATTCCAAGCGGCGATCAAGTACTTCCTGTCAGATTAGAAGATGGGGCGGGTGGCAGCGGCTCTACCTCAAAGTTTGGGACTGGGGAAGATTTGACCGCCCTTCACATTCTCAATGAAGGTCCGGTTATTTCGAATGTCACATTCTACGATAATGGCGAAGTGGTCAGCACTTTGCCAATCCCATTAACCGGTGTCAATGAGTACATTTTGACCGCAAAGGTGACCGATTTTGATACGATTTCTATCGTGCAGGCTAAATTGGGTGCAATCGCTCCACCGGGTCAAAGCAACAATTGGATTTCAATGCGAGATGATGGACTGGGTGCGGACGCTGAAGCTGGAGATGGGATATGGTCGGTTACAGTCGAGGTTCGCCCAGGAGTATCTGGGGGAATTACGCAGTTTGAAATTCGGGGTATCGATCAACAATTGGCGCAAACACCACTCAATGAGCGTTCCCATGAAATTGAATTGGGTAACTCAGAAGGTGGCTCTGGAGGTGGCCAAGCGGTTCTCAAAACCGCTAGCAATACGTGGCTCATCATCAGCCTAATTGGCGTCATCATTCTGGTCTCTTTAGTCGGTCTTGCATTCTGGATTAGAGGTGGTGGTCTCAAACTGATGATGCTGCCCACAGAAGACCCTTGGAAATAGCCATATTCTTCACCGACGCTTAGAAAAAGGGATGGCGAATGGCGGGAATGCTGCGAGCGTAGTGTAGCGGTTATCACCGGGCGTTGCCAACGCCTGAACCCGGGTTCAAATCCCGGCGCTCGCACCATCTTTACATGATTGAGCGGATGTTGGCTTCAATCGCATCTCGTGTCCTTCGATAAACCTCAATGCTTTGTCCAACCGGGTCTTCCAATTCCCAATCGCCATCCAATGGAATGTTGGGACAAGATACCCCACAACCCATGCTGAATATCTTGTCAAATTGGGTGTGATCGATTTCATCGATATGATTCGGAATCTGTTGTGATATGTCGATTCCGAGTTCCCCCATTACAACAACTGCATTCTCGGCGACCCTAGAACCGGGATGTGTACCCGCACTTGCCGCTTCCAATCCAAGGTGGCGTGCCCAACCTTCTGCCATTTGGCTGCGGCATGTGTTTCCAACACACACAAACAGAACTCGCATGAGTCCTGCTCGCTTTTCCGACTTTTATCAATACTCTCAGTAAATTCAGTAGATGACGGATAGACACGCCTTGAAGTACCGGTGTTTTGTCGGCGCTCTCAGAGAGAGCGACATGAGTGGCCCAATTTCTCATCATAATCCCGGTGAGGGAGAGTCTTCACCTCCTACTGAGGAGGCAACCGCCGATCAGAAAGCGCAGATGGAACAAGCCTATGCACAAATGCGTCGCAAACTTCGGATGACACGTTTGGCCGAGGACATTGGCCACAAAATCATGGTACTTTCAGGAAAAGGCGGTGTTGGCAAATCAACAGTCGCTACAGGTCTAGCACTGAGTTTGGCCCGACAGGGTAAGAAGGTAGGTATTCTCGATATTGATATCACGGGCCCGAACATTCCCAAGATGCTAGGGATTGAGGACACTGAACTTCATGTCGAAGATAGTCAGATACATCCTGCTGACGGACCGAGCGGTCTCAAGGTGATGTCGATGGCCTTCCTTTTGGAGGATCCAGACAAACCGGTCATTTGGAGGGGCCCGATCAAGTTGGGTGCTATTCAGCAATTCATTGGCGATGTTGCCTGGGGTAAATTGGACGCTTTGATTATTGATTTCCCACCTGGTACCAGTGATGAACCGCTGACTGTGGCGCAATCATTACCCAATATCGATGGTATGGTGATTGTCACCACACCTCAGGATGTGGCTCTATTGGATAGCAGGAAATCCATCAATTTCTCGAAGACGGTCAAAATTCCAGTTCTTGGTGTCGTCGAAAATATGAGCGGCTATACAATTCGGGGAAGCGCTCAACCGAATTCAAAAGTCTCAGTAATGGGGCCTCAAGGAATCCCTTTGGAAGCTACATCAAACGATGACGGCGACTGGTCGGTCACCATTGATTTGTTCAAGCAAGGTGGAGGCGAATCGGCAGCCGAAGAATTTGAAGTACCCTTCTTGGGTTCATTGCCATTTGATCCAGGAATCGTTCGAGGTGGTGATGATGGGGTGCACAGAATTGTTGCTGAACCGGAAGGAGAAACTGCGAAGGCCTTCGATACAGTTGTCGAAAACCTTCTCGCTCAACTTGCAAAGGGCGAAGATGACGCTCCAGAGATTCTCTGAGCGGGAATCCTCTAAATCAGGATGGCCCTAGAAACATTGTTCGGGATTGTCATGGTAGGTCAAACGGGCATCTATGTCACATGGGTGACGGGCGCAATTATCGTATCCGTCGCATTGATGCCACTCCTTAAGCCACCATGGGCACGTTTGACAATCAATGGATTTCAAGACATGTTCCGTCGCTATTGGATGCATGGTTTGGTCGTATTTTCCGTATACATATGGAAGGACCTATTCGATGGCATCGATCGCATCTTGATGGCAAACACTAGAATTGACATGACCGCTTACATCTATGCGATTGAGGGAGACATAGTCGTATGGTTTCAGCACACGTTTGAGCACCCTATTCTCACTTCAGTACTGACACATTTCTACGTTGCCGGATATATGATGATTATTTTCTCAGCATTTGTTTACACCTGTTACTTCGATGATCGACACATGGCGGACAGAGTTTCACTCACTCTCTTGCTCACGTATCTCATCGCATTGCCATTCTATTTGTTCTTCAATGTGCGCGTGACAGGTGATTTCATCCCCGAAATGCAAACCTTAGGTTACCAGCTCACACCTGAAATTCAAACATGGTTCACGCGGATTGATCCATTCACCAATGGTATGCCAAGTTTGCACATCGGAATTCCATTCGCGATATGGTATTGTTACGCCCGTAATGACTTGGATGGGCGTTGGAAAGTATGGCGGTATTGTTTGATTATGTATACCTCCTTGACCGCATTTACAATTCTGTATTTGGGTATACATTGGGTGAGCGACATTATTGGAGGAATTGCAGTTGGAATGCTTTCAGTTCACGTTTCTGAACGTATTGCACCGCGTGTTTGGTGGTGGTTAGACGAGCGTTCATTTTTGCATCGAGTTTCATGGTTATTGGCAGATTGGCGGCGTCCACTCAACGAAGTGAAATCGATTCTTGGAGGTTGGTTCAACTGGTTGAAGGCACCCGGTAGCCACCAAACCGGCGTTGTCATCATGTTACTCCTTGCAGGTACTGGAGGGACATTGTTGTGGGATGCCACACACCAACACTTCCCTGCTGAAGGAGTGAC
>DAVT01000040.1:6713-6946 GCA_002505685.1 Euryarchaeota archaeon UBA501
GATGGTTGGTTGGCCAGTTACGAAGTCATCGATGAAGGGAATATCACTGTCACGTTGTGGAATCTCTCAACTGAAGAATCCTATCACCAAAACTTCGGAATCTACACTGATTGGGGAAATTTCCCCTTGGAAATATTGATTGGTGAATCACATATTGTGGTATGGCATGGATATCAATTGGAATTTTTCAATATTAGCAAAAATCAGTGGGAGGGACAGTGGTTGACAGGGCC
>DAVT01000121.1 GCA_002505685.1 Euryarchaeota archaeon UBA501
AAGGAAGCCATTGCGGCGGTAAAAAATGGAGATTTCGATTCACAATTTAACTGAGTAGATCACGGATTGCGGGAGAGGGGCGACCCTCGTAGACCGCGGGGGTGAAAAAAATGGAAGAAAATATCAAACAAGCAATTGAACAGGCCCTTTCAGAGGCACCTGAGCGGAAATTCGTAGAGTCGGTAGAGTTCGCCTTTACCATCAAGGACATCGACCTAAAGAATCCAAACAATCGAATTCAGGAAGAGATTCGTCTGCCTGCTGGACGTGGTCGATCACCCAGCATTGCAATGTTCGCTGATGGAGAGATGGCTGCAAAGGCCAAGGATGCTGGAATCGTTGTCATCGATCCCACCAAAATTGAAGAGTTGGGTGGCACACGACAAAAAGCCAGAAATCTAGCAAAGAAACACGATTTCTTCTTGTCTGAAATCCCTCACATGGGACCCATTGGTCGGTTCCTCGGTGTTGTTCTCGGTCCACGTGGTAAGATGCCACGTCCGGTACCACCGGTTGCAGACCCAGGTGCTATCGCTGCTGGATTGAAGGACGTCGCTATCGTCCGCAGCCGTGACAAAATCACATTCCACACCGTTGTTGGTACTCGTGACCAAGGTGTAGATTCACTGACAAAAAACGGTATGGAAGTATGGAAGCGTGTTACCAGTAAACTTGAGCGGGGTGCAGGAAACATTCGCTCATTCTACGTCAAGACCTCTATGGGTCCATCGATTCGAGTGGAGGTGGTCCTCTGATTCCAAAGGCTGCACCTTGGAAGAAGGACCGAGTTACGGTTCTCACTGACATTCTCAATCAAAACGGAGTTATCGGTATTGTCGATGTAGAAGGCGTACCTGCTACGGCCATGCTTGGCATGCGAGAAACCTTGCGTGACCAAATGGTCTTGACAATGGCAAAGAAGACGCTAATCCGACGCGCTTGGAAACAGGCCGGACACAGTGAGGATGAGTTGGATCAATTACTCGATGGAGTAACCATCCCTATGCTCGTTCATACAGAGGAATTGAATGCATTCCAGTTGTTTGCTGAATTAGAGAAAACTCGCACAGGCCGTGCTGCAAAGGCGGGCGATATTGCACCCAATGATATTGTCATCGAAGCAGGACCCACTTCATTCCCACCGGGTCCTATCGTGGGTGAATTCAACTCTGTTGGCATTCCTGCGAAAATCGACAAGGGTAAAGTCGCAATTCAAAAGACCGTTACCGCGGTTGAAAAAGGTCAACCAATCAGTGCTGATTTGGGTCTAATGCTCTCCAAACTGGAGATTAATCCAATCGAAATCGGCCTGATTCTATCCGGAGTCATCGAAGACGGTACAGTCATGGCCGCAGATGATCTAGACCTAGACTTAGACGGATTCACTGCGAACGTGAAGAGTGCCACAAGTGGCGCATTCAACCTCGCTTGTCACATTGGATGGTTTACCAACGAAACTGTACCAGTACTCGTCTCAAAGGCGGCTGGTGAAGCATTGGCGGTGGCTGTCGAAGCAGGCATCCACAACGAAGAAACGATGCCGATTCTAATGAGTAGGGCTCACGCCCGAATGTTGGCCCTCGCAGGTCAATTGGATTCCTCTGCACTGGATGACGAATTGTCTGGTGCAATAGGCGCTGCAGCAACTGTTGCAGCCGCCGCACCCGCTGCTAGCGACGACGCACCGGCCGAGGAGGCTGCTGCTGAGGAAGAAGCAGAAGAGGAAGAAGAGGCTGAATTTGGTGGCCTAGGGGATCTCTTCGGTTGAACCCCAAAAAAAAACAAAAAAAAGGTGAATAAAATGGAATACGTATATGCTGCAATGATGCTGCACTCTGCAGAAAAAGAGATTGATGAGAAGTCCGTTGGCGCTGTTTTGAAGGCTGCTGGCGTGGATGCTGATGATGCGCGCGTGAAAGCGCTTGTCGCCAGCTTGGCTTCCGTAGACATCGGTGAGGCAATGAGCCAGGCAATCGCGGCACCTGCTGCTGCTGCTCCGGCTGCTGCTGCTGGTGGTTCGTCCGATGCGCCTGCCGCTGAAGAAGCGGCCGCTGAGGAAGAAGAAGAGGATGATGGCGCAGGCTTCGAAGGCTTGGGCTCACTCTTCGGATAATCTCTACAGAGTTGCAATCATTCAACAAACCAGGATAACAAACCCACAACGGTGGGGCGCCCCGAGCGCAAGCCGGTCGTTTGACCGATAGGTCGGACGGTTGCCAGGGCTGCCAATCACCCGCGCCCTGTCCAGCGGTGCTGGGATGCCCCTCCGTCGTGGTATTTTGCCCAACAGTGCTCGTTCTGTGCGGCATCCTCATCACTGAAGGGTGAGAGCCTTGTGATATGGCCCGACCTCGGTCAGTGACCTTAGAGGTGAACACTACACCAACTCAGGCCATACGCGCGTTTCGTCATTTGATTGAGGAAGCCCAATGGGAATGGGTGCGTGAGGAAGGAAGCAGAATTGTAGATCGCATGATGGTCATCATGCCCGTCGCTAGAGCCACTCGCACATTTCGAATCGCGGTAACTTCAGGAGAAGGGCGGGGCCTTACATTGACCGCATGGGAAGAAGTACCCGGCTCTAGTGGAGGGATTACGAAAATCGAGTGGGTGGTTCCCGGACACTTGACCGGGCAACCCTTCAGAGAGTTGATTCAAGCTTGGAGTTCACGCCAACTCAAATGCCCATGGAGGTGGACATTTGGCCAACGCTCGATGATTGGATTTTTGCTGCCAGTTTGGCGAAGAAGTCGTCGGGAGTTCAAGAAATTCGGGCTCGACACCAGTAAATCGGGTTGGCCCAACGAGGCTCAATGGCCACCCGTAGGGTGGCCAGATGCTAGAGAAGAGGAATAAATCGCTAAAAGGGCAGATTCATCAACTACGATACGATGAGCGAGATGAGGGCGAGTACTTGGACATGGACACAATCATTGCCAAGTGGTTCTCAACCAATGAGCAAAAAATTACGTGGAGTATCTCACTTGCTTTCTTCCTCATCTTCCCCCTTTACTTCTGGCAATTTTCCTTTTTCCTGCCTGATGATGCCACAATCAGTGGAGGGGCCGGAGTTTCAGGGGAGTGGGATGTCAG
>DAVT01000012.1 GCA_002505685.1 Euryarchaeota archaeon UBA501
TAATATTCCCAATAGAGGGGGGTTCAATATGGTGATGGTTATGATTGATATGTGACGACTCAATGGCTACCCACTGATTCACCAATATTGCTGAAGCAGGACCAAGACTGCCAACGGCGCAAGCCCCATGACGATGTCTCGAAGAAGGAGTAGAAGAGAAACTCCTGCATGACTTTGCACTTCACGTTCTATGGTTTGGTCAAACTTTTCCGTGACCTCTTGCGCCTTGCCCCGAATCACTTCTGAAACTGTCTCCGCTACCATCACTGCTCGATCTTTGAACATTCGACCGATGCGTGAAATTGGAGGTTCATCCCCAGGTTCTTGTGTTGGGTCAACCCGGCCTTCCATGATGTCATCGACGGCCTGAATGTCACTATGCATGTCCAACGGAGAGAGCAAACGTAGGTAGTCTAGGGCGCCGCGTGTCTTTGCAGCAACGTGAACTGCTGCCTTGGCGATGAAGCGATTTTGTTCGCCCACTGCTCGGAGTAGACGGCGAGTTCTCGCGACACGAAGTAAATCGATGTAAAGCCAAAGAATGGCGAACCCAATCAAAAGCCAAAAGGCCAAATCAGGTGTGGTTTCCCAATCAGGCCAACCGACTGGATCAAACTTTGTTCTCGCATAAATCGCTAACAAAAATGGGAGGAAAAGTGCTAGAATTTCATTTACAACTAGCATGGCCAATCCTTTGACGCGTATTTCTCGAATTCTTGCAAGGAACCATTTGGCATCCCCTCCGAATTTTGAGATGATATCAAACAGGGGTGGAACAACCATTACCAAGCGGAAAAAGAAGGGGATGACCAGCAACAATAGGTAGGCCTCGTATGGAGAGGCAGGGGGGATGGATGGCACATAGATTGCCTGCATCAGTTGTGTTTCTGTGCCCTATACCTTGAGTGTGACGCATCTAATCCCTCCTATCCTCAAAGCGAAAATCGCCGAAAATCGCGCCTATTGAGGGATTCTTGGGTGAACAAGGCGTTTCCATAGAGGTGGAATCAACGCAATCCAAAAACAGCCGTAATATCCACTCGGGAGCGTAGGTGCATCTTCGTAAGGTTGCAATTCCCAGAAAGGCTTGCTAGCCTTCAGGTGATGTGCGGGGTGTCGTGTTAACTCGAGTAGGGTCCAGCGTGACCATCGCTCTTCAGATTGCCACGAATGCATCTCTGTTTGACGCTCTCCAACTTCGCGTAACAAACCATAATGCCGAATGTAATTGATGTACTCCAGAAGGAAAATTGCGAAGGCTGCTTGTGCGAGGAAGGCCCCAGTAATCCATGGTCCCAGTACTGCAAACATTACGCCGACAAGGACGATCTGCAGTAACAATCCTCGATACACAGGATTGCTGAATCCAGTTCTCCCCTTTCGATGATGCACCGCAGCAGCATCTCTGAACTGTCCTGGGACGGTTCGAGCCACAAACCACCACAATGATTCACCATAGCGTGCGGTTGCCGGATCCTTGACCGTAGACACATGCTTGTGGTGTGTGAAATTGTGTTCAGTAGTGAAATGCAAGTACATCACACTCAGCAAATTCAAGCGACCCACCCACCATGAAAAAGAGCCTTTCTTGGTATGTCCCAATTCATGTGCAACGATGATGCCAGATACACCAGAACTGATGCCTGTACTTAGCGCAGCGACCCATGTGGTCCAAGCTGAACCATCGATAGAAGCTCGATACAAGAGGGTGCCCAAGGTTGCGAATTGGATGAAGGCGTGAACGTAGAGTAGGGCTTCGAACGGACGACCTGATTCTCTAGGCGGTTTCGGTTTGGATGCGCGTCCGAATAGCATGTCTAGAAAAGGGCCCAAGCCAAGCATGTAGATGACGCCGGAAGCCACCCAAAATCCACCGACGATATTGCTGGCCATGACGATGGTTGGATTGATGAGACCCAACAGATGCCAAAGCCAAGATTCTGGCTTTATCTGTTCATTTTCGGTCATTGAGCATCTCCTCGCTGACTTCCCATAACTTGGTCGCATTGTCATCATTCCGCGCGTGTCGATTCCCTCTGCGGCGTTTCATCGAAAACCAATACTCGCCGGTACTGCTTCCTGCATCCTCACTGAGGGCAAGATGCAATCCAGTCCTAGCACCGCGCTTTGAGCTGATCATGAATGGCCTGAAAATAGGCCAAAATAACCACATGAGGCCGCTTGCACCCGAGCCAAATCGGGTTCGAACTACACCGGGATGGAAACAATGGGTGATGATTCCTGTGCCTTCCAAACGACGGGCAAGTTCGCGCGTGAACAAAATGTTGCAGAGTTTGGAGTTCCCATAGGTCCTCCATTGGCTATACCATTTGTTTTCATGATTCAGGTTGTCCAGTCGCAGGTAAGCCATTCTGTGCGCTTCGGACGCAGTATTGATGATTCGACTGCCTTCTGTTGATTTTAGCAATGGAAGGAAGGTTCGAGCCATCTCAAAGTAACCAAGGTGGTTGACTCCGAATGTCATCTCATGACCTTGTGTAGTCTTGTACCGCTTACCCCACATCGCACCTGCATTGTTGAGTAGGACATCGAGGCGGTCGAATTTAGCAGAAAATTCCGAATACAATTTCTGGATGTTGTCCAAATCACTAATGTCGCACAACATCAACTCTACGGAATCCCCGAATTCCGCTTGCAATTTCTCGATTGCTGGCTCTCCTCGTTCAGCGCCGCGACTGACCATGACAACATGAAAACCGGCTGCAGCCATGCCTCTACACAACTCAAAACCAATGCCGGAGTTGCCACCAGTGACAAGGCACACACGGTCTGCCATGTACCTCGGAAAGCGGTTTTCCACTTGAATTCATGTTTCGGCGGGTTCATATCACCGACAGAGGTCGGGCCACCATCCAACACTGCCCCGCTGCGGGATGTGATGTCGGAGGTTGCGTACATGCAGAGCCCTATTACGAAGATTGAACCGCAGATTGCGGCCAAACTTTCCAAGCAACGTTATCACCTC
>DAVT01000024.1:0-2018 GCA_002505685.1 Euryarchaeota archaeon UBA501
ATGCAAATCTTTGAAGATTTGAACAACGCAATCAAGACTCGCTACGATATGATTGAGAATGCGGTTGAGGCTGAGCGCAAGTCCTCACACATGCAGCGAGCCCTCAAAGACAAACTCGATGAAATTCTCAACGAGTCAACTCAAGAAGAGGAGTGAACACGATGGGCGTCTTCGCCCGAGGTGGCACGTTACCGACCCTGACTTGGTTGTTCATGGGCATCGCCATTGAAGCCATTGCCATTCTTGTCGATGATTTGGATGGAATGGGGCACGTTTTCGGTATGATTTGTTTCATCTTCACCGCAATTGTTGCCAATTTCTACCGCGATCCTGATCGACCGATTCCCAAGAACGAGGGAATTGTGATATCACCCGCAGATGGCCACATTATGTTCGTAGTTCGAGAGAGGGCGACTGGTCGAAGACCCACAAAAGATGAATCTTCAGTCCATGATGAATTGACAGGAGATTGGCATGAGACCGCCTGCGAGAACCCCCTACAGTTTCCAAATGAGCAACGCTGGGAAGCGGTTCCTGATGGCGAGGAATCTGAGATGGACGCATGGAGGATTGCCATCTTTATGTCCCCATTTGATGTTCATGTAAATCGTGCTCCGGTTGCCAGCAAGATTGTCCGAATGGAACACAGAACAGGAAAGGGCCTGAGAAGAGGTCCATTTGTCCCCGCCTATCGTAAGGAATCCGCTTGGAATGAGAGGGTTCGTACTGTGTTTGAACGCGAAGATGGTTTGCGTGTCGAATCCACTCAAATCAGTGGGCGCTTGGCTAGAACCATCGCCCCTTGGTCCGGTGAAGGGGATCAGATGCGTAGAGGACAGAGATACGGTATGATTCGGCTTGGTAGTCGTGTAGATGTACGCGTTCCTGCATCCAAATTTTCTCCAAATGTCATTGGAGCCATGGCCGAACATCCAGACCACCCCAAGGGTGAGTTTGTTCAAGCAGGAACGAGTATTCTGTTCACTCCGGTTTAGTTCCGTCAGCCTTGCGGATACATTTCGCAGGCAGCCCCCCCCAAACTTCTCCCGCAGGGACGACAGTGTGTTTTGGCAATACCGCGCGTGATGCAATGACCGCTTTATCTCCGATTACACAACCAGGGTTGATTTGTGCATTGGTTCCAATCACGCACCTTGTTCCAATCTTGACTTTGGCTAGATGGATTCCATCTTTCTCAAACAAGTGTCCGTTAATGACAGCACCCCCGCCGATGATCGTTTTCTCTCCGACCTCAACCATATAGCAATCATTGATATTCGGTGAAACAACTTGTGCTCCTTTGCCAATTTTCATCCCCATCATTGTGAAGTAAGCGTTACCGATGAAGGAAGGAACCATCCATTGTAAAGAGGGCATCGCAAGCCTCTGAAATAGGGACATGAAGGCCCAACGAATCGTCAGCCAGCTCTGTGTCGGAGCCTGAGCAGATTCAGTTCTTGGACGCAAAATTAGACCAAATGTTCCGAGTATGACAAGATCTAGGATACACCAAACCAGCAACCCCATTCCAATTGCAGCCCCCTGAGCAATGAGTTGTTGCCAACCATCGTACATCACCCCGGCTTCTTGGAACATCCAAATTCCAGGGATGGCTGCCATACCCCATACCAAGAATCCACAGGGCATGACAAGAATCGACAGTGTGGCTTGTACGAAGCCGAAGTATTTCATCGGCTTAGCCATTCAATCACGACTCCATACCTTGTGCTTCGTTGCGAGCATCTTCTTCTTGCGCGACGCGAATACCTTCCTCAAGGTCGACACGACTGGTCAGGTATGTTCCTGCCAGTATCACCACAGTAATCGTCAGTAACGCTACACGACTGTCGAAGGTTGTACTGGCGATGGCATACAGTGCTGTTCCAATCATCGCAGCAGATTTACCGAGGAATCCAAAGAATCCGTAGAATTCCGAAGCTCGAGTTTTCGGCGTCAGCATCGAGAACATTGAGCGCGCCTGTGCACCGGCAGAGCCCATGGCACAACCGACAAACATA
>DAVT01000024.1:2323-7752 GCA_002505685.1 Euryarchaeota archaeon UBA501
CATGGCACAACCGACAAACATACCGAGGATAATCCACTGTAGAGATACACCTATGCCAAGCGGTTCCCAAACCAAATTTCGCATGGTCACTGCCCACGCATCTGCAGGTCCACCCTGGTCAACCATGGTTGGATGGCGATCCCCGACTTCATCTGCTCCTGAGATATTTTCACTACCACCGATTACAATAATCGAAAATCGGTGGTCATTTGTATCATCGAATGCTGCAACCAATGCAACCGCATCTTCTTCTGAAATCGACTTGGTGTCTTTTTCTTCAACAGTGGCTTGGTCTGCAAGGAATGACGCACCAAACACGCCCACTCCAACCAACAGAATTGCAGCCAAGACACCCATCCATCCCATTTCTTTGTCTTGTATCCACTTGACTCCAAGGCCCAACAATGCGACCATAGCCAAAATGAACAAACAGACCATCAAACCCGTACCGAGGGTACTTTCGCCGGCTTCTTCTACAGAATAATCGGTTTCAGGGAAATGTGCTTGGAAGGCATCGCGGAACGCCGCATCGCCCTCAGAATCTTCTGCAATCCAGCCTTCGTATCCGCGGTCATATAGCGTAGTCATGTCATACATTCCCGTGTCATCGTTCCACTCAAATTGGAAATCATAGCGCTCAGCATCCTCTTCACCTTCCAATTCCAAAGGTGCAAATCCTGCTGCCGTTACTGACACAGCACAGTAAATCAGGAGTGCGACCATCAATGCAAATTTTGTTCCCTTCTTTTGGGCCAGTTTTCCGAATACGAACGTCATTGGAACCGCAACTACGTTGACGGTCAACAAGAGCATGATGTTCATGCTAGGGTTGATTCTCAACACTGATTCTCCAAACGCACTCGCCATGCTTGCAATCGTATTCACACCATCGTAGAACAACAAGTAGGCGAGTAAGAAGAATGCGAGGACCTTGAATTTCCGAATCTCTCTCGCCGTTTTGAACACTTGACCATAGGCGAGTTTGGAAGCACCCAAAACTCGCTGCAAGTTGTTTTTCCCCAAACTGTGCCATTCCAATTCGGAAGGAATCTCTGGTTCTGGGGTCCACTTGAACATCAGTGCACCGAAACCCCACCACCAAAGTGCAGAGGTCACAAAGATTACTGCAAGTTTGAAGTTTGTATCCCAATTGAATGGCCCCAATAGGAGTATTAGGTGGAAAATGAGCAGTAATGAACCACCTGCAAACCCATAGATGTAACCCCAGGTTGACAATTTGTCTTGCTCGTCTCTCGAACCAAGATAAGGCATGAAGGAGTAGTAAATCACGTTCCCACCGGTGAATCCAATCGTACCAATCGTGAACATGACTGCAAGTACGATGTATCCATCAGAACCGAAATAGGGTGCTGCGCCCATCAATGCACAGAATGCGATACCTGCTGCGGTATACCATTTGAGCAACTTCTTCTTGATGGGCATTCGATCTGCTATCACACCGAGTGCAGGTGCAGTTAGAACAACAAAAATCATTGAAAGGGTCAGTATTGTTGCGTAAAAGGAATCACCGGTCTGTGTACCAGTTGCCTTGTTGTACAAACTTGCCATTAATGCAGGTGCAATGACCGTCATTACCGTTAGCGCATATGCTTGGTTTGCCCAATCGAAGAAATACCAACCCTTCACGGCCTTTTCATTTGATTCCGTTTTTTCCGCAACGGCAACTTCACTCATAACGGGTGCCAGTCGAAATCAGCCTATAACGCCACACCCGACCATTTCGCCCCAATAGAGGGATTCAAAACAGAAGTGATGCCCCGTAGGGGCATGGCAGATGAGGTCACGGCTGGATTGATTCCACTTCCGGGTAAGGCGGTGAAGCTCCACCATCTAGTCAAGGCCCCTGAGAATGCCATCGAATCAATTCGAATTCGGGAGGCTTGGAATGCCGATGAACCAGCAACCGTATACACAACTCCCGAACGCCTTCCGGATGGAACACCTTGCACCGCAGCAACAGTGATTCTCCGCACACGCGGGTGTCAGTGGTGGTGGAAATCAGGTTGCACCTTCTGTGGTTACTTCAATGACGTTCGTGATGATGTAACCAGCCTCAATTTACACGCACAATGGCTGTCTGCGAAGGATCAACTGAACAATTTTGAAGGCTGTGACATGGTCAAAGTGTACACCTCTGGAACCTTCTTTGAAGACGAAGAAAACCCCGTCGATTGGCAGGAAACTGTTCTAACAGAAACCGCCGCGATGGGCAAGCACCTCATCGTCGAAGCACAAGCCCACCTTTGCCATGAAGAAAAGATTGCATGGGTCGCCGAAAAGCACCCGGGGTGCACGGTTGCCATCGGGCTTGAGGCGTTTGATGATGAAGTCCTCAAATTTCACTGCAACAAAGGCTTCAGAACCAAGACGTGGAAGAAGGCAGTCGATACCCTACAACGTCACGGTTTGCGTGCGAAATCGTACCTCTTGTTCAAACCCCCATTCATGTCGGAAGGTGATGCACTTCAACACACGACAAAATGGATCCAAGCAATTGCAGCAGATAGCGCTGAAATTAGTGTCAATCCAATGAATATCCAAAAGAGAACCATTGTCGATCGAATCTTCCGCCATCGTGAGTATCGACCACCTTGGCTATGGTCTCTTGTTCAAATGATTCGAAATGTACATTCTGACATTCATCCTGAAGGTGAAACATCCCGCTCCCGTTTGATTGTACACCCCACAGCAGCAGGTTCAATCAGGGGTGCCCACAATTGTGGTCAATGCGACAAGGAAGTAGCGGCCGCAATTGAGAGGTACTCAGTATCCGGCTCTCTATTGGAATTTGAGGGTCTTTCTTGTGAATGCGAAACCCAGTGGGCGACTGAAATTTCTCTAGATACATCTCTCCCAATACCTCTGGGAAGTGGTATTGACCGCAGATTAGACCCCATCGAAGCACTACTATCACCATGAGTCAGGACCCCCTTGGGGGTCCTTTATGACGCCGAACGCTTATGTGCGCTCTACCGGTGGCGGATTTGCCCGTAGGGCAATTCTGGTGTGTGCACGAATGTTTGATGAGTCAATGCTCCCTGATGTTACGCTTGGCGAAGATGAACCAGCGATGGCTAGAGTTCTGTTGGTAGTCAGTATTCTTGGCGCTTTGGCACTGTTGATTTTGTATGGAGTTTTGTTCCCGGGCTCGGACATCCCGGCATTGGGAGACGTAGTCTCACTTTTGGGTGGTTTGGCGAATAGTGGAATTTGGATATTCTTGATTGGAATACTAGTCGGATTTGGCATGATTTTTGCCAACGTGCTTGGGGGCGCTCTTGAGGACTAGGAGGTGTGATGAATGCTACTTGTTGATATTCTTACAGTTTGGGCAGGGTTCTTGCTGATTTGGGTCCTCATCAATCGAGGTGTCCCTGTCTTTCAGGAACTCATTCGAGACATGACTGATTTCTTCATGGAAAAGGCATTGGGCCCGGGTGCGGATCTCTTTGAGGGACGTGCGGGTTCAGGAACAGTTGCTTGGATGATGCACGGTATGCTTTGGACTTGCATTGGCGGGGCATTCACATTCATTGGACTGTGGATGAACCATGAGCCAGATGCGATTGCAAGTCTTTCCAGCATCTATTACGAGCCATCAACCGCTACCGTACAAACTGCTGCCTATGGCGCTGCTAGCGGTGGTATTCTGATGCTACTCATCGGAGCGGGTTTGCACATCAACGGTCGACTTTCCGGTGCAGGTGTAGCCAGTGAAACCAACGCTGTTCTAGTATCGTATGCATTCTCAATGACCCTCCTCCTTGGATTTGTTAGTGACCACACAGATAGCACATGGGGGAGTTACCTCGAAACTGCTGCTGGCATCATCGCAGTCTTGGTCATGATTGCAATTTTGGCCAATCATCTGCTAACCTTGGGGCGAAGGACCCACGATACAGTCATGCCCAGTCAGTGGCTGATTATTGGTGGACTGGGTTTGCCCCTTCTCATGTGTGCTGCGGACTTTGTATTCGACTTGCATGATGCAGTTCTTGAGAGCATGGCAATCTTGCCGATGCTCGCAAGCGGATTGGCCGTTGCATTGTACGTCGCACCATTCGCTTCTGCAGCACCGTTGTGGAGCCGAACTCTAGCAGGAACTACGGTATTCATGACATTCGTAACACTAAGCCCAATTGGAATTGAAGGGGCTGCCGAAAGTTCGATGGGCGATGCAGCAATGCTCACCATTCTCTATGCTGCAAGCATGGTACCTCTCCTCGCAGCTGCTGGTAACGTGATGCAAACAGCGCGAACAAACTGGGGTAAAGCAACTGGAAACCCCGCATCAACCGCCGTCATGATTGGAATGATTATGGTCGTAGGTAGTGCAATTGGGCACCTCTTTGTGGGTTCCGATGTTCATTCAATGAGCGAAATCCAGCACCTTTCCAGTCCAATGAACCTACTCTTCCTCTGGGGAGGCATGGGTATGATTGCTTGGGGTGGAGTGATTGCTTGCTTCCCCTCGGCATCGGGTCGTTCTCTAGATTCGACTGAGACCAGTCGTACAACCATGTGGCTGGTCGCTGGAGGTGCTACTCTTGCCTTCTTGTTCAGCATGGGTTCTAGCATGATTTCTGCAGCCTACGACGCCGCAGCAACCGCAAATGATAGCATCGATTCTGACTTGATTGATATGAGTGCAGTAGCAACAATGGATGTCCTCGCATCGATTGCCTTCTATACGGTATCCATCGCATCAATCCTGATGATGATTAACATGATTCGTGGTTTGTTTAGTGGGGCACCTCTCGGTACCGATGAGCCTACACCTCAATCGGCCAACAGAATCGCTCTAACTCCCGGCTCAACCACAATTCGCCAACTAATTGCAGCAGGAGCAGGAGCCGACACAGAAATTGACGTCATTTGCGATGACTGTGACGAGGAAGAATGAACATGCGCATTGGGTTGGTTGGAAAACCCAATGTCGGCAAATCGACAGCCTTTGCAGCACTGACAGAAAGTTCTGTTGAAATCGCGAATTATCCGTTTACAACAATCGATCCCAACGTAGGGGTTACTTTCCTCCCTTCAGATTCCAATTGTCCCTGTGAATCCCTGCGGGAAAAGCGAGAAACTGATGGAAGATTGCCCCCCACATCTGATGATGACCCACGTTCGGGTAGTTTGTGTGAACCACGCACAGGCTCATGCATTGGGCATTGTCGAACCGTCCCCGTCACTCTAATCGATGTTGCAGGTTTGGTACCAGGTGCACATGATGGGAAAGGCCGAGGAAATCAATTCCTCAATGACTTGGCACAATGTGATGCCCTGATCCAAGTTGTCGACGCTTCAGGAGGCACTGACATTGAAGGAAACCCACTGGGTCCGGGGTCGTGTAATCCAATCGATGAGCACTCGTTTCTGGTTGACGAATTGGCCATGTGGATTCACGG
>DAVT01000076.1 GCA_002505685.1 Euryarchaeota archaeon UBA501
GATAAGGAAACTGGAAAGAGCAAAGGTTTCGCCTTTGTGACATTCAAGTCATACAAAAAGGGTGAAGCGGCCATTGAGGCACTCAAAGGGACCAAAATGGACGGACGGAAACTGACCATTCAAGAATCAAAACCAAAGGGTGGCGGTCGCCAAAATAATCGGGGTAAAGGGCGCAGAGATCGCCGCTGAGGTGGTTTCCTGGCCTGGTTGGTCATCGATGGGTATGAAGATGAGCCGGCCGCTTTCGGTGTGCCGCCATATGTCGGTTTTCATGTTCGGTATATCTGTGGAGTCTTGGAAAATCGAAGCATAGATTATGATTACATTACCATTGATCAATGGAGATTGGGCAAAAGGCCTGATTTGACTGATTTAGATGGAATTGTTTTGCTCGCAGGTGCAGTTGTTCCCGGGAAGTATCTTCGCGGTACACCCATCAGTTTGCGTGAAACCGACGAACTGGTCAAAACGCTACCGCAAAATGTGCCGTTCTTCGCTGGTGGTTGGGCCATTCGCGGTTGGAAACAACAAGGGTGGAAACCCCTTCGAAAAGATTTGTTCCTATGTGTCCAAGATACGGATGCAACCCTCTCATGGTATCTCTCGACAGGAGAAATGAAGCACAAACGGCGGACCGATGTTGAATGGACTGCATGGGCGCAAGCTGGCGCCATTTCCCAAGCGGTTACTGAGCATCCGGATTTAGAGGGCCCCCTCACCTATGAGGTCGAAGTCTACCAAGGATGCGTTCGCTACAAGAGAGGGTGCAAATTCTGCATCGAACCAAAGAAAGGTGTGCCGATATGGCGTACACCTCACGATGTGATTACCGAAGTGACGCGAGCACTGGAAAAGGGCGTCAGGCATGTTCGCTTGGGGGGAATGACCGATGTTTACACCTACATGGCTGACGGGGTTGTCGAATTGGAATATCCAGTTCCAAATCCGGAACCGCTCGCCCAATTGTTGCATGGCCTGAGGGAGGATGAACGCTTGGAAACACTGCATGTTGACAATGGAAATCCATCCATCATCGCCGAAAATATCGAACCTGCGACTGAGATTACCAAAACATTGGTCGAGACGCTATCCGATGGTTCTGTGCTTTCTTTTGGTTTAGAGTCTGCAGATCCAACTGTGCATGAGGCGAATTGGCTCAATTGCGATTCTGAACAGTTGAAAATTGCCATTCGTCATGTGAATCAGTATGGGCGTGAGCGAGGTTCGCGTGGTTTACCGAAACTGCTTCCAGGACTGAATTTTATTGCTGGGTTAAACGGGGAAACTGAAGCCACATATCAGATGAATAAAGACCTACTTCGGTCTGTTCGAAATGAGGGTTTGTGGTTGCGAAGAATCAACATTCGTCAAGTCGAAGGTGAAGGATTTCAAGAAATCCCAAGCGAACCGTTTGCTGATTTCAAATCGTGGACTAGAGATGAAATCGATGGCCCACTGTTGAAAGAATTGTTCCCTCTGGGTCAGGTGCTAACCGATGTGACGTGGGAGGCACACGATGGGCGGATTCGATTGCCTAATCATTTGAACGAGGAACATCGCGACCCGGCCATTTATGGAAAATCCGGAATCACTTTTGGTCGACAAATTGGAGCCTATCCGATTCTAATCGGTGTACCCTACCATATTCCACTTGAAACTCAAGGAGATATCATCGTCACCGGTCACGGAAATCGTTCGATAACCGGAATTGAAACGAACCTAAACATGCACACAATCAACCAAAGACAGTTGGTTGCCATTCCAGGAATTGGCGAGAAGTCTGCTTGGAATTTGATTTCGACCCGGGTCAAGGAGGCTCGCAAAGAGCGACGATTTGAAAATGTACAATCTTGGTTTGATGCCACGGGGGTTGAACTTTCAGAAATGGCACGTGAAATATTGGGGGCATAGTCTTGGTTCGAGAATTGATTCGACTGGAAGGGGTTCATCGAGCCTTCGGAGCGGTTAATGTCCTCGATGGAATCAATTTGCGTATTGATGAGGGGGATAGGATTGGCGTTGTTGGCCACAATGGTGCAGGGAAAACTACCCTGCTTAGAACCATTTCAGATCAAAAGCAAGATGTTGGGGACATCACATTTGCGCCCGGGCTTCGGATTGCTTATCTTACGCAGATTCGTGACATTGACGAAAACGCAACACTTGAACAAGAATTGAACAGACGTGGGCACCAATTCAAGGAATTAGAAGATGAGATTTCTAAAATTGAAACTCAGATGGCTGACCCCTCGTTCTACGAAGGTGATTGGCAACCTGTTCTAGATCGGTATTCAGAATTGCAAGCCCTTTCAGCTCGATCTGGTGGTACGGATGTCGCAGGTCATGCCAAGAATATCCTCGATGCACTAGATTTGGGACACCACCCTCTAGATATGACCCTGTCAAAATTATCAGGAGGCGAAAGGGCAAAAGTCGCACTTGCTAGACAACTGGTAGGATTGGGAGAAATTGATGTCTTTTTCCTCGATGAACCGACCAACCACCTCGATTTGCCAACCCTGCAGTGGTTGGAAAATTTCCTCTCAAAGTTCCAAGGGGCGCAGTTGATTGTCAGTCACGATCGATTTTTCTTGGATAGAATTTGTACCCATATCTTGGAAATTCACGATGGGCACACGAGAGGATACGCTGGAAATTATACTGCGTATTTGCAACAAAAAGAATTGTTCTTGCAAACATTGGCGGACAGAATCGACAAGTGTGAAAAAGAGATTAAACGCTTGACTGGAGCCCTGCAATCAATGAAAAGAGCCAACAAATATGACAAATCAATCTCGCAAAAGCACCAGATGCTATCGCGATCACAACGTGAACTCAAATGGTTGAAGAAACTCAAGCCGAAGGAAAGGCGAGGTTTGCAATTCAATTTGCAGTCGACTGAAAAATCGAGCCTCGATGTACTCGATTTCAGGCAAGCCACGCTCAAATTCGAAGGATTACAGCGACCGATATTGAATAAGGTCGAAATTGGGGTTCGGCGTGGGCAGAAAATTGGTATTGTAGGCGCCAATGGTGCTGGGAAAACTACGCTTCTAAGAATCATCAACAAAGAGATTCAACTGGATGAGGGGGTCATCGATGTACGGCCGGGTGTTGAAATCGGTTACTTCCATCAAGATCACCGTACACTCGACTTTGATCTAACTCCTGTCGAACAAGTACAGAAACTCAAACCAAGGATGGATTATGGTGACATCCGGGCAATGTTGGGCCAATTCCAATTTACCAAAGAAATGGTCTCAACTCCGCTCAAAAAATTGAGCGGGGGTGAGCGAGCAAGAATTGCAATGCTGAAACTACTTCTTGAAGAAAACAACATGCTTCTCTTGGATGAGCCTACCAATCATCTCGACACAGATGCTAAGGAAGCACTGGAAGAAACCCTGCAAAATTATGATGGATGTATCATGACTGTGAGTCACGATCGTTGGTTTCTGGATCAAGTATGCGATACAATTTGGGAATTGCCTGGCGATGGAACTATCGTCGTGCACCCCGGAAATTACTCTGACTATCTTCGTCGGAAAGGCAAGGTGTGATGGGAATGAAGGCTGTACTAGAAGCGGCGGAAACCCTGCGTGATGCCACCAATGAGTTAAGTGAAAAACTGCTCAAAGATTGCAAACAAATCGATTGGATTTACAACCCCTTGGATTATGCATGGAATCCGCACAAAGAATGGATCCAAAGATTCGCAGGTAACGGAGCAAAGACACTACTGGTGGGAATGAATCCTGGGCATGGCATGGGGAATACCGGTGTGCCATTCGGTTGCCCTGAACAGGTGCGAGAGTTCCTATCCATTACGGGACACAAAGTCAACCAACCACCAAGGATTCATCCAAAGCGAACCGTGTATGGTCTAGAGTGCCCAAAACCTGAGGTCAGTGGTCGTAGAATCTGGTCCTCTTTGGCGGAACACTTCGGGACACCTGAAGAAGTTAGCCGGGAAATTTACATCGTCAACCATTGTCCGTTATGGATGTTCAATGAAGCTGGACAAAACATCACTCCAGACAAATTGACTGGTAAAGCAGCGGGGGAACTCAAGACTATTTGCGACCAACACCTTCGTACAGTGGTTTCTGTAATGGGAATCGAACGCGTTATCGGAGTCGGAAGATATGCACAGAAACAGGCAGCAGCACTGTTTGATGAGATAGAAGTCGACTGGGTGCCTCATCCAAGTCCTGCGTCCCCTTTTGCCAACCGTAATGGGGGGGCTGACTGGAGAGCCGAATTCAAAGAAAAATTGGGATTGTAAAGGCTCATTCCGTCGGGGAGAATGTTAAGAGAGGCCTTCGGCCTAAGCAATTTTATGATAACCCCACAATACCTGTTTGAAAATGCCGAAAAGTATGGCAACATGCCCGCTATGTCCACTCGAAAGGGAGAAGCACAGAGAGGCGTCCCTTGGGAATGGAACACCGATACTTGGTCTGAAGTTCTTGAAAAGACGTTGGCCATTGCTAAGTCATTGCATGCAATGGGATACGAAAAACACGACAAACTCAGTATTTATTCCTACAATCGACCCGAATGGTTCCTGCTCTATGCAGCATCCCAGATGCTCAATGGTGTCGCAGTCGGCGTATATCACACCTGCTCACCCGAAGAAGTTCAGTGGGTTGTTGGGAATTCTGAATCCAAGTTTGTGTTTGTTGGAACAAATCCACAAGGTGGCGATGATCCACAAAAGATGCCAAACACACGCATGGACAAAATCATGTCCAATCTACCATTGATTCAGAATGCGGTTGTCCTCAATGATTCAGGAAACATGGAATCGGACCGAGCCATGTCTTGGAGTGATTTCCTAGCGGCAGGAGAAGGGGTCGATGATTCTGTCATTAGGGAGCGAATGAACGGTGTGGACCCTCACGATACCTGTGCTCTAATCTACACCTCGGGAACAACTGGAAATCCAAAAGGAGTCGAATTGACTTATGATAACTTCAGCTTCGAATTGGATTGTATCGAGCAAGTAATTCGATTCGCACCAGGCGATGCTTACGTCTCATGGCTACCATTGGCTCACGTGTTTGGTCAAGTTGCAGACAACCACCTTTGGGCGCGAGACGCACTACACCTACACGTTGTTGACAACGCACTGCACGCGGTCGATTATGCCAAGAAGGTGCAACCAGCACTGTTCATTGG
>DAVT01000067.1 GCA_002505685.1 Euryarchaeota archaeon UBA501
ACCAGAAACAATTCTACGTTTCCACGAGCAATCGGGTCCATTGAGCAAAACACCGATATCCACACCTTCACCCCTAATGTGCGATACTATTTCCCTGCGTGCCGGGGAATCAAGTTGCCAAATATCGGGCGAACGATAGTGTAGATGAAAGCCTCTGTGTCCCGAAAATGTAACCTGTAGATGTTCTTCCTTGAATCCAAATTCTGGTTCTAGGAAGTCGCTCCACAATTGGTGTGCTTGTTCCTGAATCACACGTATCATGGCTGGAAAATCTCCATCTGTAACACCAGGTAGGTGGTCACCGTCCAAGTCAAAAATCAGGTCAGCTCCCTGCAAGCCTTTGTCCTTCATTTTTCGTTGATTCGGATCTTGATAATATGCAGTTGAGTAGAAGCAATTGCTCGGAATCTTTCTCACAACATGTGACAATAAATCACTGGGTTTCCTAAAACCTCGGTGTCTTTCTGGAGGCCTATCGTCAAATCCAATAAACATCCATTCTCTTGAACGTAAACGTGGTGGATACCACATATCATCAATGGAACAATTATTGTAGTATTCTGCGAATTTGAAGGCATATTTTGCCCACCCTACGCTCACAGTACCACCCGATTGAAGCGACAAGTGGAGGCTATTGAATCCAACGCCTATTGCATGCGCAAACCAGGGTTCGGATTAGAATCTGTAGAAGATGCTGCGCCGGTCTGAGATTCATAACAATCAATGCACACATATTGGTCATCAATTGTGCAAGATTCTCCGAAAGTCATGAGTGCACCACAGATGTCACACACAGGGCCCAATTGCCCCTTGGAAATTGCCAACCTCGACTTGTCCACCATGTGACTCAGACACGGCACAAATATCAGGCACTTAAGGACAATGATGTAGATGAGTCGTTCATGCCGAACCAATGAAATGCCAAACGTCACACGGACCCACCATGCAAGATGTTGAAGATGTCCGAACCATTCGTGTGGGCCACTCACCAGATCCAGATGATGCATTCATGTTTCACGCTCTTACTACTGGAGCATTTGAGACACCTGGTTATCGATTTGAACACGTTTTGTTGGACATTGAGACTTTGAATCAAAAGGCGCATGCAGGTGAATATGAAGTCAGTGCAGTCAGTATTCACACATATCCTGAAATTGCAGACAAGTACGCGCTCATGAATTGTGGTGCTTCGATGGGAGAAGGATACGGGCCAATGTTGGTTTCACAAAAGCCGATGAGTTTGGAGGAGGCCTGCACAGGAGTCATCGCTATTCCTGGCGAGAAAACTAGTGCACACCTAGCACTCAAGTTGGCGTGCGGAGATGTAGAGACTGCGATTGTGCCTTTTGACGAGATTATCCCACGCATTGAATCTGGTGAGTTTGACTCAGGTGTAATCATACACGAGGGGCAGTTAACTTGGGCTCAGCACGGATTGAATCTCATACTCGATCTAGGAGTGTGGTGGAATGAAAATAACAATGGTTGGCCACTACCACTAGGAGGGAATGTGGTTCGACGTGACCTAGGTAACGAGGTTTGTGGTCAAATTACAGAATGGGTTCGCATGTCCATTGAGCACAGTATTCGTAATCCAGATGCTGCACTAGAATTTGCCATTAAATGGGGCAGGGGTATTGATGAAGATACCAATGCTAAATTTGTCCAGATGTATGTTAATGAGCGAACCATAGACTATGGTAATGATGGTCGTGCAAGCATTCGAAAATTCTTGAAGGATGGTCAGGAATTGGGAATGATAGACACTAATTTCGATACACAAAATATCGACTTTATCGGCCACGGTGATTAGATGTCAGATGAAAGAATACCCATCACGAGTCCATTTGATTCAGTTGATCCTGCTCCGCCAAGTTTGGTATCAGAGGTGGATATTTTGCGTTCGACACTTTGTGATGAAAATGAGCGAATGTTCCATCGAATGCGGGCATTATTTGCTCTACGTAACAAAGGCGGTAACGATGCAGTCGACGCACTATGTGCTGCCTTCGATTCTGAAAGTGCTTTGCTCAAACACGAAATCGCCTACGTTTTAGGACAAATGCAGAATAGCCATGCCGTACCTACCTTGATTGAACGGCTCAGTGATAAGAGTGAAGATTTGATGGTGAGGCATGAGGCTGCTGAGGCCTTGGGGGCAATCGGCGACCGCACCGCAATGTCGACACTTTCGAATTTCGTCGATGATCCAGAGCCTGTGATATCAGAATCTTGCGAAGTTGCAATCGATTTACTGGAGTGGGTTCAAAGCAAAGAATTTGAGTATCATTGATGAGATAATTGCGAAATGGCTTTGAGCGTGTTTTACATCAAAGCATTGTGAAAAGGTCGTTTTTCTTTAGTTCGCGTCCAGCACCTGTGGTTGCTTGTGTCTTTTTTCTACTCATGACAATGCCATACGCATCAGCATATTCAGGTCTAGCATGGGCTGGCGTTGTTGATTCTGAACAAACGATGGGAACTACTTCTACGTATAGCCCGAACGGAGATTTTCTAGCGAGTGGTCACAAGAATTCTGTGGTTATTTCAAATTCTATTACACAGGCGGTAGAGCAGGAAATTCTTGTCGATTTCCCTGTTGAATCCATTGAGTTTACATCTGATTCTCGATACTTAATTGTTGGAATGGAAAGTGAGTTGCCCAATACTCCTGCCGTCGTTGTGTTTGAATATATTGAAGGGGATTTTCAGAGAGCAAGACATACTGAAGATGGGAAGAATGTGGATGCAATCAGTGTCACTGCGAACAATGCATTATTCGCAACTGCAACCGAAGAGGGCAAAATTGCTGAATGGCACATGGATACAGGTTCAGGTTCAAATCTAGATGTATATCGCGAATTCCCTCAAACACACGTTGGACACATCACTTGTATCGATCATTCAATGGATGGGCAACACATGATTAGTGGTGCTGAAGATGGTGTAGTCATTATTTGGGATAGAAGTAATCAAACTGAAATTACTCGGTGGGAAACAAATGCACCTATTGCGGATTGTTCATTTTCTGCCGAAGGTGGAACAATGGCTTGGATAAGTGGGGGTTCACTTTACCTTAGACACCATGATAGTACCTTTTCTTATGCAGGCCAATTTGATATTAGTGTACATTCATCTCAATTGGAGTTTGATGGTCATGACAGTAAACTGGCAATTTTAGTTGATGAAATATCCGATTCTTCAAGACGAATTGATTTTGTCAATGCAACCAGTTTACCAATCGTTATCGAACGTACTCTATATTTGCCTCACAAATCGTTCGCTTTTAGCCTGCATCCAAGTTTGAACAAAGTCGCAGTTTCAACCGGTTCGGAATATGTGGCAATATATGCAGATCACGTCCAATCTGAAACCGAGATACCTTTGTCAATAGACACAGACCAAGACAATATTCCAGACACTATTGATACAGATGACGATGGAGACGGTATTCTAGATGTATACGACAATATTTGTCCATCTGGTAACAATTGTCATCTGAAACCGGACCAGAATTTCATGCGCAATGTACGCATCGAAATCGACCAATCCACAGTCGTTATTTCCGATACTATTCATTTGGACCCTTACCAAAGTTCGTACATTCGTAAACTAGTAGCTGGTTCGCACAGTGAACCGGTTCGAGTAGACCAAATAGAGTACGACCATTATCTATTTTCCATGTGCGATGAATACCGTCAAGAGGAAGTTATTAGTCGATGGAGTAATCACCTACAGTTCGAAAATTCAACATTCATACCAAGTGGCGTTACTTGCCGAATCGATTCAGGATTGTACGGGACCATGAATAGTGATACAGGATCACGAATATCGATTACATGGGTAATTGATGGAGTATCAACTAAACCTTTGGTGGCACCATACAATGTCAGCATCGTAAACAATTTACATTTACCATCTTCATCTGTGGCCCAAGTCGTGCATACATTCCCAATCCGAATCGACATTCTAGATACAAGTGGAATGACATTCACAGAGGAAATATGGCATCGAAGAGACGCAAATATCGAGGCCCATATAGTCATCCCACCTGCGGTTGAACCAACTGAAATCGAGTCTATTTTGGACATATTGATTGAGTATTGGTACGGTTTAATTTTGTTAGCAATATGCGTTGGTGTACTCGCGTACACAATGCTAATTCGAAGTTCAAACCGCATAGACTTCTCCGAATTGTCGAAT
>DAVT01000030.1 GCA_002505685.1 Euryarchaeota archaeon UBA501
GTTCGATTGGATGGAGAAACCTGGAAATTGGGAGATTGGTGCGATGTTCTACCGTGGTCACCATTGTTAGAGGGTAGGATGCGCGAAAAGAGCCAATAATCATCGTGGCATTCAAGAATCGACACCCTTCTTGCGAGCCATGGAAGGCGGTCCTCCAGGCAAGCGTCGTCGCGGTCCTCCTGCTTCTAAGCGGGAGAGAGAATCCTCTTCTCATTCAACTCCAGAACACTCAGAAGAAGCGGAGTGGTTTGACGATATTGTCGACCAGTCAGATTCCGAAGACGGTGGCTTCGGTGGCTTCGCAGTGAAGCGTCCTCAAATGACTACAACAGATCAAGCAGAGAGTCAACAATTGGAGCGTTATTTCGAGAAACAGTACCATGGTCGATCCAGTGAGCGCCGTGAAAGTATCGAAGATGATTGGGATGCACCTCAAACCGGTTTCAAAGCCTCAGATTTGTTGAAGGGTCACAAAGCTCTTCTCATGGGCGTTCAATCATTTATGATTGGATTGCCAATGTTGATGGCATCTGGAATACTTGTTTGGGGAGGAGATAACCTTGCAACGAGTATGGAGGGAACCAATGGCGCCATCGTCAATATAGTGATGGTTTTCATTGCCATTTGTATGGCTACAATTGCTCTAATCCAAATGGTTGCTTGTGCGGTCAATCAATCCTTGAGGGAGCGACAAATCGCTCGAGATGAAGCCGATATCCCACTACTCGGCTGGTCGGAATCCCTTCGTGTCGGGTCCAAAGTGTTCTCAGAGGCGCTCCTCACCTTCCTTTTGGTATGGACTATTGAAGTCGCTGGATTGTGGCTTCTAGCCGGTGGCGCTCCATCATTGGAAATGCCAAGCCTTGATCCAGACAATGTCTCCTTGGGCACCGTATTGTATGGACTTGGGCTATTTGGCTCCATATTTGTCATGCTGGGGATGATCCCCTACACCATTGAGGCGACCATCAAATCATCTTGAATCGTTAAGCTCATTCTGTAGCGATTCTACTGCGGCATCATCCAGTGGACCCGCAGGAGATTGCAACCAATTGAGGTAACTAGGATCTAGGTGCTGGAGTTCGGAGGTGGTTCTCCCCCGATTTCGCCCCCGACCGATGACAAACCCATCCTGAGCAATTCGCAACCAACCATGACTGCCTAGCACTGGTTCCAAGTCCTCGATATTCGGCCCCAATCTTTCTGCTGATTTGTCAGCGTTCTTGACCCCATTCGCCCAATCCGGGATATCTTGTATGGGACATCGGAAGTGCTGTGGATTGTCCTCCATCATTTTGTGTAGAAGCAGCAGTGTAGCAGCAGCATCCGCACCAGCATTATGCGCATTTTCCAAAGCGATTCCAAAGCGACTGCATAGGGCTCCAAGGTTGTGACTTGGGGGGATTTTCAAACGTCGGGCAATTTTCAGAGTATCCAAAATCACCAATGGTTCGGGCATCGGTTGCCCCGCCCTCAAGTATTCGGCTTGAAGAAATGGCCAATCAAAGCGGTCTACATTGTGGCCAACGATGACCGCACCTTCCATCATTTCAGAAATCTCGGAAACACAGTCTTTGAATTCAGGAGAACTTCGAACATCTTGATCTGTAATGCCATGCACATTGGTCGTCTCTGCGGGAATCCGCATCCTGGGATTCACCAATTCATCAATCTGAATTGCACTTCCATCAGCATTGCATCCAACCAATGCGTATTGGACAATACGATGTGATTTGGGACTGAAGCCCGTGGTTTCCAAATCGAATCCGAGGACACGATATCCAGACAACGGGTCAGTCGCCATAGAGATGCATGGATTCGCGACGTTGCTTGAACCCTCTGATTCCGTAGAGTAGGTTTCGCGAGCCCCAATACTTCAAGAAAATACGAGGTGAAAGAACAATCAAGCGTCACTCTTCTAAAGGATAAAGCGGGGCCCTACGGTTATGTCGATGATTCGGATGTTTTCCCTCCGTTCCCATCGACGGTTGGCCATGGTTCTCACGGCATGTATGCTGATGCCAATGTTGGCCGGTTGTACGGGTCTAGGGGGGCCCCCTGAACCCAATGCCCGTGTCGAAGCCGATCGTGGTACAATCAATGAAGGAGAATCCGTCAATTTTGATGCGCGTCAATCGACCACACCGGAAAGCACCCTCATTACTGCATACCAATGGAATTTTGCAGATGGTAGCCGCACAGAAACCATTCAAGGATACACCAGCCACACCTTCTCCGAAGCAGGACTTTACGAGATATCTGTAACAGTTGTAAATGATTTGGGGGGAGAGGATACTGCCACTACCCAATTGATTGTCAATGGATTCCCCGAAATTTCCTTATCCATGCCCAAGGCCATTCGCACAGGTGACGTGGTTGTACTGGATGCCTCAGCATCATCTGACCCTGAGGGTGGGGAACTGACCACCGTATGGGACCTTGACCTCGAGGTCGACAGTGACGGGGACGGAGATCCGAGCAACGACAATGATGCGATGGGAGAAATCCACCAATTCACTCCGTACGAGAGTGGCAATTACACCGGTTCGGTAACGGTGACCGATGGTTCAGATGCATCCGCAACCAGATTGTGGAATTTGACAGTTCTTCCGCGAACTTACCAAGTCATTTGGGAGGAGAAGACCTTCACTTTCGAAGATGATGGATACCTCGAGCAAGGTCAAATCCATACCATTACCCACCAACCTGGGGAAGAGGGACGAATCATGTCCATCAATGCTACATTGACACTGGCGATGGATATTCTTCCACAAACGCTACCCCAAGACAATTTCACACTCACCGTCGATGTAAAAGAAAATGCGTGGACTCATACAATTCGTACCGAGCAGGACAACATCACACGCAATGCTTCCGCATCAATGGAACACTTGAATCTGAACCCTACCTCTGAGAACGCCTACAATCTCACTGCGGACTCACTTGAAGAGCTTATTGAGATACTAAACCAAGAGTCAGGCGCTGGGTTTGGTGAAGGCGATTGGATCTGGATTATTGAGGCAGAGGAAGCAGATCCAGATATCCCAATCGATGACATCGATCCAGATCAGGGGAACGATTGGGAACTCGTCGTCGAATTCACCCTGTTGGTTCCTAGAATCAGTGAAGTTGGCGTATAGGCGTTGTAACGTACAGGTACAACCAAAAAAATGCTGAAACCCATCAATTTCGGGTGGCAAACGTAGGTTTGCCCCACTTTGCAATTTTTCCTCACAAGATAGTAACATATCCCTCACAATTTACGATGGGAAGCGATTTGAACTCCAACCTTCTCGAAGCGGTTGATGGTGAGTTCAATCGACATCAAGAAGGTCTCAACTAGGGACAAAGTTGTGATTGATTTGGATGTCTGGATGGACAATCCAGATGACTACGATTTCTCTCCACGAGCATCATTGGTCGACAATATTCTATCTCTCTATGTACAACTTGAGGAAGGAGAAGACGAAGTTCTTGCAAGTTTCGAGTTGGATGACGAATCCTTGCAAATGGCAGAACGTGATCGATTTGTGGAGGCTAGAATCAAATTCAGCGTCCATGGGATGCATGGAACACTGACGCACAAGACACCAAACCCACGTACTGGCCCAAATGCTAAGAAACTGGCCGAACCACGCTGGAAAATCACACTACCATTGGTCTGAATGTTCGTGGGAACCCCCGGGACCCCCCCTATCTTTCCTCATATACCTCCAGTGACCATTGAGTAGCATGGCCAAAGGAGCACAGAAGGAAGCCCGCTTGCGGCGCTTGAGAGAAGAAATTCTCAATTTCGTCAATGTTAATCCTGGGTGTACCGCATCACAAATTGTCGCGTGGTTGTCCATTGATTTGAAAATGAAGAATCACGGATTGACTCCACGAAAGGTAGGATTCTTCATTCCAAGATACTGCAAAGAATTGGTTTGGAAGCAGGATTCTTTGACCGGAAAGCGAGTTTACACCAATGGTGCGTGAACCGTTCGGATTAAGATAGAG
>DAVT01000158.1:0-295 GCA_002505685.1 Euryarchaeota archaeon UBA501
TGGTCAAGACCGTTTTCAGCCGCGAGTGCATTTGCCTCATTGACTTGCGCAGCGATGAATCCAGTGAGTTCTTTGGCACGGCTACGCAAATCTGCGTTTTCACCCATTACTCGGCCCATCACAGAACCGACTTGCCCCTGCCCATCGTATTCCAGCGCATTTTGTAGGGCGTACTTTCGCAGCAATGCTGCAACCTCGGGTTCGAGTTCGCCCATAGGGCGAAACCGTCCATAGGTCGTTATTGAACATGCAGGATTCAAAATAGCGTTCTTTGGGCGTTGGGCGGTGCATCGGG
>DAVT01000158.1:546-3270 GCA_002505685.1 Euryarchaeota archaeon UBA501
AACCGCCCATAGGTCGTTATTGAACATGCAGGATTCAAAATAGCGTTCTTTGGGCGTTGGGCGGTGCATCGGGATCTTCCGGACGCAGAGGCAAAGGAGTATCGTGAACCGCTTCCCACGCATTCTTTACCGTCGCCCAACCCCAGCGCAGGCAATCATGTGGTAGCTCGTTTTGTACCAATACTGAGACGGCTTCAACCGTCTTTGGGTCGGAGGGATATCCTGACCCCACATCCATCTCCAAGTCGATTGAAATCTGCTCCATCACATTGTCACGAGTGACCTTTGCCAATATGGATGCGCCCGCCACTGCCAAGCAATGCAAGTCAGCACCATGCAAACTCTCGATACTCCAATGTTCCCATGGCCATTCTGACAATCGACTCGCCACATTGTTTCCAAATCGATTGGCATCGGAATCGCAGGCATCCAGTTGCAATACTCCACCTCCATCTGTCCGCAATTTTCTGGCAAGAGATGCAAACAGGCTGACTTCGTGGTCGTTGAGATTTGTCATGGCCATTGCTCGATCGATTTCTGCAGGTGCCGAGATTCGAATTTCATAGGACCAATCACGCTCACTGGCCTGCTCCAAAATCCAATGGTATAACTCGTCTCTACGCGTTTTTGATAGCAATTTTGAGTCGGTAACTCCAGCCTCATGAAGCAAGGGTAAATCTGCCTCTGGAAGTCGCAATGCGCCGACGACCAGCGGACCAATTGCAGGTCCTCTACCGGCTTCATCAATGCCTATTCGCCACATGTGAATCACAGGTCCAAGTCGATGTCATCATCCATCTTTTTTTGAGGAGTTTTTCGCTCATGTCGAACCGTTCTTGCGCCAGTTGATTCCCCGGGTTCTAGCATCTGGTTGGCCTCATGGGGTTCTGCCTCATCGAGCAAATCTCCCGCCAAATCCTCAATCGCTTCGTAATCAGCGCGCTCGTCATGATGCTCAAACACCGTGTTGGCCGCATCCATCACTTCTGAAGAGGGTGCGGCTTTTTCCGGCTTGGATTTTGAACGGCTCTTGAAGGCCAGTTCAAATGCGCCCGCATCCATTTCTGGACTGGGCGTGGGTTCGGGTTCAGACTCACTTTTTTGGCTGAATTTATCCATCCAATCTTCGACTTTTTCAGGCTCTACATTTCGAGCCGCAATCATCGCATCCCACTCCGCATCTCGGCGTTGTCGGTATACGACGGCACGGTGTAATGCGACGGCCCCAATCATGATGACAACCAAGGAGATTAGGAACTGGCCCCAAGCATTCCAGAACGATTGTACATCCAGCACAAATTCGTCCCATGCACTTACTGAATCGATATTTTCGGGTCGCCAATTTTCTCCAAGGAATTCATACTCGGTTCGATTGGTAAACACAATGTCCGGTTCCAATGTACTTCTCATTTCCACAATCATTTCTGCCGTGCCATTCAATTCCTGATTTCGTGGCAATTGCATCCAAGCGCGGAATGTGATTGTCGTTTGAGGTGGGATGTCGTTCAGGACGAAGTTGTTCGGCGTCCCTTCTTCGCTTTCCCATTCACTAGAGAATGGAGGGATGAGTCCAAACTCGGTGAAGACATTCACAGACAATGTCACATCCAACCCATCATCTGCATTGCCTATGTTTCGCAATGTATAGGCGAGGGTGACGTTTTCTTCATCATCCATGGAGACATATTCCGCATTGATCTCCCAATCAATATCCACAGCGACTTCAATCGTCGTTGAAGTCGAATCCATCTCTAAATTATCAGATGTCATCATCCGCAGTGTCGCAGTCAATTCATCTCCTGCGGGTAGTCCGGATTCTACCACATAAATCACACCAACATCGGTGGAAACTCCCGGCTCCAAATTGAACACGGTTTGAGCCACTTGCACCTCGAGTGCAGGAGAAGATTCCCAAACAATCTCGTAGTCGTCTTGGAAATTCCCAGTATTTTGAATCCTGAATTCACTCGTACAAAGGTCTCCTGAATGCACCAAGTCACATTTGTTGTCCAGCAGCTCGATGGTTGCACTGCGCTCGCGCACAATACTGACTTCCATTTGGGTCGTTGAAATCATTTGGTTATTGCTCGCACTCCATGTACTGAATTCGACCCACATTGTCCCCGTAGGGTTGTTCGGTGCATCGAATTCAACTTGCACCGTCCCCATTTCGTAAGGTTGCAAATCGACCACATTGTATAGTTCAAAAATGCCGACGGACCAACCGCTTTGTGTGAACGAAAGTGCAGGTTCTTGGCCTGGGATAGAACCCCCAAGTTCATTCAGAGGACGAATGCGGACTGCCAAACTCTCGTCTTCATTGCCTAGGTTACGAACAGACACTGGGATTCTCACTTTGAGGTCAGGGTCAACAGTATCATTCACCGGTTGTTCGGCAACTTCAGCCCCATGCCAAGATAACACTTCGATGGTGAAGGTCCACGAGGTCGAATTCCCATCATGTTGACTGGTTGCAATCACTGTAAAGGAATGCTTGGAACCTGCCAAAGGCAAACCCATTGAGACTTCAGGAACCGAAATTGCAAACTGGATCCAGTGCAGCGAATCACTGCCCATTTCCAAGGTGTAGCCATTGGCTGGATTTCCAGTCCCATAGTTCCACGACATATTCCAACCCGTATTGGTCTGGATGTAGATGTCTGCAATATCTGTAAACGATGCATTGTTGGTGATGTTGACCGTAAATCCTGAGCCTCCACCAGG
>DAVT01000084.1 GCA_002505685.1 Euryarchaeota archaeon UBA501
TTTCATCATCTCTTGCATTTGCCAATGCCGCTATTGTAGGCCAGCGCTCTAGGATTCGTGAAGCTAAAGCAGGACCCACCCCAGGGACCTGTTCAAGCATTGAGCGTGTAACATCGTGATTTTTCTTATTCACTGGCCGTGCCAATTCTTGCGTAGCATCTAGAATCGGCTTTTTTTGTTCAAACAGTTGCTCTGCTTCTGAATCCGCTGCCTCTGTCGCCAGTTTTTCCCGTTCATCATTGAACATGTCTGGATGCTCAGTCGCTCGCATTCTGGCTTTGGCTTGCTCAGAGAGTTGTTCTAGCATTGAAGACTCTCTACGCGCAGAGACGGCAATGAAGCGTGCCGTTTCAGCCGTGTCTGCAGATGTGACAACAGGCAAACCGTAGTCAAGAGCAAGTGTCGCCAGCGCCCCCATAATGGCCTGCCCACTGACGGCTCGATGTTGGAACAAGTCGCTGCCTTCAACAATCAACATTGAACGGGGGGCGGCTCCGACCAAGCGCGTAGCCTGATCCAGAAGGCGCCCATCCAACAGGCTATCCACAAAATCTCGAGCGCCTTTCCTCTCAATCAAGATACGGTCACCAATTTTGATATCTCCGACCCCTAGGTTGACCACTTCTACTGTCAAACCCTCTTGGCGCAACCTCGCAGTAAGGGCACTCTTACCTTCACGATGATCGATAGAGACGATGACGCCATCGCTTTCAGGATAATGAATCTCATCCATAACCTCTGACAAATTTTCTATTGACATCAAAGGTGGTTCGGCAATCAATCGCGAGGGTTCTGATTCTGCTGGATATGAATCAAGACCGATTTGACCACTAGGTCGCATTTTCTGGGCCAAATTTTCAGGGATGACATTTTGCTCTCTGACAGGTTCATTCCGGACCACTTCCGGCTCCACAATATCCTCCAATTCTGGAGCCAATCTCTCAGACTCGATTTTCAGAAAATCAGCCGCCTCTTGCCCTGTGTCGATGCTGAATGCAGTCAGATTTTCACCTTCGTATCGTATTGCACTCCCACCACGTTTCCTGCGGACTTGTTGGATCGAGCGAAACATTCGCTGCTCTCGATTTTTCGCAGCAGCCCTCGCTCCCTCATCTCGAGTATCCTTGGCGATTAAGACATGGACAGTTCCAGCCCTCTGGCGCCCGGTTCTACCACGCCGTTGGATTGTACGGATTTCACTGCCAACCGGTTCATAGAAGATGACCAAATCTGCATTGGGTACATCCAATCCCTCTTCCCCTACACTTGTGGCAACCAACACGTTCGCAGTACCAGAACGGAAGGCATCGAGACTTTCCAATTGCACTTTCTGAGTCATTCCCGTTGAACCATCTCGGCTGGCTTGTCCAACGAATCTTTGTGGAACTGCTCCCTCAACGTCGCTGAGTACTCTCGATATTTCATCCACAGTATCTCTGAAATTCGCGAAAACGATGATCCGACTATCTGGGCTTTCCTTGATTTGACGCCGAACCATTCGCCGAACCATCGTTACCTTACTGTGAATTTCATTCATTTCTGATAGCGTATCTTTGAGTTGCTTAATCCGGGGGTCTGCAGCAAATTCCTTGGCGGACTTCTTCTCATCTTTACCGCCCTGTCCTATTCTTGAGATTGTCTCTCTCGAGGCTGCAACACCTTGGCATAAAATGGAAGAAATAAGATTGTTCAAACGCATGGCAATCCCATTCTCCTTTGCGGCTCTATAGCCGAAAGACTCACCTTTTGAGATTGACACTGAAATCCGTTTTTGCGCTTCTTGCAAACCTCCTGCCGTCACATGCCCCTGTCTTGTGTAAAATCCGAGTCTGCGCAATCTCTCTACGATTCGAGTAAGCCACAATTGCAATGGGTTTGCCAATACCCTCAACTCATCAGGAACTTCGACCACGACATCGTTGACTTCCAATCCGGTCGCATAGGGTCCTAGCAACGCATCACCGGGGGGGCGGACGTGGATATTTTCGATTCTAAGACGGTCGCACACCTCATTGATTTCAGCCTCGATGTGACCGGGGCTTGCTGTGGCCGCAAGCACCAATCCAGATGGATGTTGTTCGGCAAATAAATCGCCTACTTGTGCCATGGCGTGATTTCCAGTCGCTCGATGTGCTTCATCGACGATCAGCAGAGAGACATCTCCCAAATGTGTAAGGCCATTCTGTACATCGTTTCGGACAACTTGAGGTGTTGCGATTACAACTGTTGATGATTCCCAAATGTCACGCCTTTTCTTTGGTGGAATTGAACCCGTCAAAGCCACGATTTCTTGGTCATCAGAGAGATTCAGTAATTTCTTCATATCCGAAAGATGTTGATTGACAAGTGCATTGGTAGGAGCCAGCATGAGCCCACGGCCACCGTGTTGTTTCAAGCGCTCAGCGAGTGCCATGACTTCGATGGGTGTTTTCCCCATACCGGTTGGCAGGACCAATAGAGTCGACGCACTGAGGCAATGATCCAATGCTGAAAGCTGATACGCTCTGGCCTCTATCGCCCCTTCGACGAGTAGGTCATGACGAATCGTAGCAGACATGGCCACCCTCCGTTTACGCCGAGGTTCTTAGGCAAATCGCCTCAACAAACCGCTCAATGGCGGGGTGGAGGGACCCCGTAGGGGGTCCTCCTCAACCGAGCCGTTCATATACAGGTTGTAGGTCGGAAGGCCGCTCAACACTGGGCGTCCAGACACCACAGGGCAATGCAACAGTACCCCACAAAGCCATCGATTCCACTTGTGAATCGGGGTCCGGTGTCACGGTCGCCCCCGAAGTGAAGAGCCGGAGTACTGCCGCTGCGGCGGCCTCTACACCGTAACAAAAACTGGAGGATTCCAAAATGGGAGACAGACACCGCCCGAAGAAGGGCAGCATGGGCTTTGGCCCGCGGAAGAGAGCCAATCGGCCGTATGGCCGGGTAAAGAGTTGGCCAGAGAGTGACGGAGACGAAGTCCGTGTTCAGGGCTTTGCAGGTTGGAAAGCCGGAATGACGCACGTTTTGATGCGAGATCTCAATCCAGGTAGTCCAAGTGCAGGTGCTGAAGTACGCAAAGCCGTCACAGTTGTCGAAGTGCCACCAATGCGTGTATTGGCAGTTCGGGGTTACAAGATGACTCCCTATGGAAAGCAAACTGCAGGAGAAGCATGGGCCAGTGCAGAAAAATTGGCAGATGTTATTCCCTCCCTCCCTCGTCGCATTCCAGAACGCAAAGAGCATGATGCTGAAGCACACCTCGATAAGCTCCGTGAATCCGATTTGGCTGAAATACGCCTTATCGTCTCATCTCAGCCAGAGAAAATTTCCGCAGTTGGTAGCAAAACGCCAGAAATCATGGAGATGGGCTTGACTGGGGGTGACCTCGGGGCACAACTCGACTGGGCATCAGAACGACTCGGTGAGGAATTGGGCGTTGAAGATGTGTTTGAGTCAGGATCAGATATCGATGTTGTCGGTGTCACCAAGGGATATGGAAACCAAGGTGTTGT
>DAVT01000104.1 GCA_002505685.1 Euryarchaeota archaeon UBA501
AAACTTCCATGCTTCAATGAGTTCTTCTTCGGAATCTTGACCGGAAAGGTATCTGTCGATGTGGCCTGGCCAACGTACCGTATACTCAAGCAACTCTTGGCTATCAATTGTATCGAGTAAAGAGCGGACTCCATCGGTTAGGAAGGCCTCCATTGACCCGTAACCCGGAACGGGAATCAAGTGGCGCTCAGAAAGTGCGGGTTCTGTGACATTTTGGCCATTCCGACGGATTCTTGCAGGCCTTGTATATTCTTCAATGACATCCGAAGGTGAGAATGGGGCCATGTAGGACCATTCATCATCGGGTTTCTGTGGATTCCCACCCACCCAAATTTTTGCCGAGTCCAGAGCCCCTAAATCGCGCTCAGCCGCTTTGAGAAATGCATTGGACAACCCCGGTGCGATACCCACGTCATAAACCAGAATTGAGGCGTTCTCCTTGGCAATACTATCGAGAAATCTCGGATCTTCTGCAGTGAATGCAAGATCAGCCACTCGCATCCCTTCAATCGCCACCAGTAGAGCACGTATGGAATGGCCAATTCTACCAGGTAGACAGTTGATTACAACATCAAAGTCCCCAACAAGGTCTACAAGATTTTCAACCCCAACACGTGATTGAATGGTTTCAATCTCTGTTGGTAACCCTTTCAATGGTTCTGAGTCAACAACACGCACCACGTGTTTACGCTCATGGAGGGTGCAGGCGACAAAACTGCCGACCAAACCACCGCCGAGTACACACATGCGCGCCATGAACCGGCATGTGAGTGAAGCACGTCAAACCATCGGCAACGGCCCGAACTGACCCGACGCCTTCTTAGCCGCCTTGTTTACGCCAAGTTGATGGTCGACATCAATCCGTGGTCTAGCGAAGTCTCCACTGACTACGAGCGGATCATTGAACAGTTCGGACTTGAATCAATTACTCTTTCACAGATACCAAACCCTTCACTCCACCATCGTCGAGGCATCATTTTCGCCCATCGAGAGTTGGGGAACATCTTGCAAGCGCAAAGCCGTGGGGAAGCATTTGGAGTGATGACTGGATTGATGCCGAGTGGGAAAATGCACTTGGGGCACAAGATGGTCATCGACCAAGTCAAATGGTTCCAAGAGCAAGGCGCTGATGTGACCATTGCTGTGGCTGATTTAGAGGCGAATGCGACGCGAGGTTACAGTTTGGCTGATTGTCGTAAGATTGCGCTTGAGGAATATGTGGCCAATTATGTGGCCATGGGTTTGGACCCTGAGCGTACGAACATCTACTTCCAGAGTATGCGACCCATCGTTCAGCGAATGGGTTTCACATTGGGCAAGCGGACCAACTTGTCTGAGTTTGAAGCCATTTATGGATTCAAGGGTGACACCAACCTCGCGCATGTACAAGCTCCGTTGGTTCAAGCGGGCGATATTTTGCATCCACAGTTGGATGAATATGGTGGGCTGCGACCAATTGTTGTTCCTGTCGGAGTGGATCAAGACCCACACATCCGTCTTTGCCGTGGACTCGCGGGCAAAACCAATTGGTTCAATGTCAATGACCGCAAAAATGGTGGGCTACGAATCACCGTTTCTGTAATGGATGAAAATCAGAACATTGTGGGTGGTGACAAAGCCACAGTCAAGGCCGTTTTCGCGAGTATTGTCGATGCACTGAAGGGACTCGGATATAGCGACATCATGGCCGATGCCAAACACGGAATCGTAGACTTGCCTGCTGCCACGCAAAGAGACCGCTATCCGATTCGCATGTCCTTGCTCAAACTAGAACGAAGCATGGGGGGCCAGGGACTGTTACAACCGAGCAGCACATACCACCGGTTTGCAGTGGGGATGACGGGTGGAAAGATGTCATCATCTATGCCAGAAACAACCATTTTCCTGAATGAAGAACTGAAGAAAATGGAGAAGAAATTCAAGCGTTCATTCTCCGGTGGACAATCCACCGTCGAGGAGCACCGCCGATTGGGTGGGAATCCAGATGTCGATGTCGCTTTCCAGTATCTCAAATTCTTCTTTGAAGAGGATGATGCGGCGCTTGAAGAGGTTCGGCGCGGGTATGTAGCAGGCGACATACTGAGTGGCGAATTGAAGCAGATGACCATCGACAAGGCTGCAGCTTGGCTGACAGAATTGTCTGAGTTGCGTGCGCAAAATGCACACTTGGTGGATAATTTCCTCGCCCCCGATGCGCGCTAATCACGGCTCGGAGGTTGGGTCCCACCCCGAAATGTAGCCACATTCCATCGCCGCTAGCGCTTCCTGTTCATCACTGAGGTCGACATCAAGTGATGCCAAATTTTCTACAATTCTCTCTTCGCGACTTGATTTAGGAATGGTAATGCAACCCAAGTCATGACAGAACTTGATGGCCACTTGGGCAGGACTACATCCCAATCGATTTGCAATCTCAATTAAATCGGGATCATCTAACTTGTGACCTCGCGCCAACGGTGAATAGGCCATGACCTTCGCCCCGACTGATTCAGTTGCGGCTCGCAACTCGGGGCGCTGTAACCATGGATTGACCTCAATTTGATTGACTGAAGGTAAGTAAGTGGCATATTCTCTCATACTTTCCAAGTGATGTGCACCATAATTCGAAACTCCAATCGCCTTCACCCAGCCTTGCTCGAGACAGTGTTCCATTCCTTTCCAAACTGGAGCCCGATGGTCCATGTCTTCAGGTGGTGCATGGACAAGGTAGAGATCGATGTAATCGGTATCCAATAACTCTAGAGAGGTTTGACAGTGCTCCAACACATCCTCAAAACCAACCGCATGCATTCGACGCAATTTGGTGGTGATGAAAACGTCTTCACG
>DAVT01000020.1 GCA_002505685.1 Euryarchaeota archaeon UBA501
ACTACAATTATCTGCACGGACAAAACAGGTACATTGACTAGGAATCAAATGACTGTAAGGGCGTTCCTTGTCAATGGCGAAAGTTACGGTGTATCGGGTCGCGGTTTTGATCCAACACTAGGAAATTTGCAGAAAGCAGGCAAGAACCTACCAGAAACCGAATTGGCAGAACTACACACGGACATCGCCTTTAGACAATCTATAGCAACTTGTTTACTTTGCCAGAATTCCAATCTTAATCGTATTGAGGGTATTTGGGAGTCTGTTGGAGATCCCACGGATTCAGCCTGCGCAGTGTTTGGTTGGAAATTGAAAGAGTCCGTGGATTCTTATCGACGAAGGCACCCTCGGTTCAGAGAATTTACATTTGATCGAACCCGTAAGCGTATGACAACAATTCACGAATTCGATGGTGAAAGATGGGCATTTTCCAAAGGGGCTTTGGGGCCATTTATGGGAATCGCCACCCACATTTACGAGAATGGTGAAATTGTACCATTAGAGGGTAAGCACAAGGATCGAATATCTGAAATTAATCTTGAGTATGCCTCGCGCGCATTGCGTGTATTAGCGCTATGTGCAAGGAAAGTTGGGGATGAGGTAGACATCGATGATGTTGAGTCTGTTGAATCGGAAATGATTTTCCTCGGCCTCGTCGGAATCATGGACCCACCGCGACCTGAAGTTCCGGACTCGATCTCGAAATGTCATGCTGCTGGTATTGGTGTGATGATGATTACTGGTGATCAGCGAATGACGGCAATGGCCGTGGGACGTGAAATTGGTATCGTGACTGAAGAAACTGATCATATGAGTGGTAAGGAATTGCGAGAATGCAGCGATAGTGAATTACTCGAGCGATTATCATCCATCGCAGTTTTCAGTAGAGTGACGCCAGATCAAAAGTTGCGAATTGTGGAACTCTTGCAGTCACAGGGGCACGTTGTTGCAATGACAGGGGATGGGGACAATGATGCTCCGGCACTATCGCAAGCAAACATTGGTGTTGCTATGGGCAATACGGGTACCGATGTTGCGCGCGATGCGTCAGATATGGTACTGCAAGATGACAATTTCTCCAATATCGTGTCCGCTGTCGAAGAAGGGCGGAAGTTATACCAAAACATACGAAATTTCGTGAGATATCAGATTTCAACCAATGTTGCAGCAGTACTTCTGGTAATCATTTCGACTTTCTTCCTCGGTTGGAATCTACCACTAACTGCAACGCAATTACTGGTAATTAATATCCTAATGGATGGGCCCCCCGCAGTTGCTCTGGGTATTGAGAAACGTAATTCTGATGTCATGAATGAACCCCCTAGGGCACTCGATGAATCTCTACCTAATGGCACAGACATGAGCCTCATCGTCATGCTGGGTATCGTAATGGTGTTGGGTACTGCTGCCGTATTCTGGTTCTCTGGTGGTGGAATCGTCACAGGAGACCCTTGCACTGAATTTGATGGTTCAATCGATACAGGATACCTGCATCCAGTCACCTATGAGTGCATGGAGGAAGAATGGAGAGCCGATGCTGAAGAGCGCTTCAAACATGCACAAACAAATGCATTCGCCGTATTCATTTTATTCCAGTTATTCAATGTGCTAAATTGTAGAAGTGTGGATCAAAGTGTGTTCAAGCTAGGTCTTTTCAAGAATACAGCGATAACAATATCCTTCATTATCAGCGCTACATTCCTATTTACGATGGTGCAGGGAGCACACTACATTGTCCCCATCATAGGACTTGAAATCGGCGATTTCCTATCTGTAGTTCCACTGCGTACTGAAGATTGGTTGATCGTATTTGCCACGGCTTCAAGCGTATTATTCGTTGATGAATTGCGTAAGTTATTCCAAAGATCATCTACGGATTCTACCCTCAATAGGTGATTCTATGAAATCATGGGCATCGGATGTGCAAACTTGCGGTGTCAACGCGAATTGGATTGCTGAGTTAGATCAGCTACTTGGTCCGACTTCACAATATCCAACTGATCTGCAAGACATCGTGAATACATTGAGGATAGGTGAAATGTTGACGGCTGAACAAGGGTTGATATTATGGAAATTTACAGATATCAATCTGATAGGTCACCTTGCACATTTGGCAAAGCAGGCACGTTTTGGATCGAACGTATATTTCAATTCAAATCTGCATGTCAATCAAACAAACATCTGCACTCTAGCATGCAAATTTTGTGCTTTTCGCAGGGGTAAGCGAGCACGTGATGCCTATGCATTGACTATTGCAGAGTATCTATCAAGGATTGAACCATACCAAAATAGCATCGATGAGGTACATACAGTTGGGGGTTTGCATCCTGAATGGGATGTTGAATACTATGAGGAGTTATTCTCAGCATGTAAAACACGGTTCCCACATATTCACATTAAATCCTTATCCGCAGTAGAGGTAAAACATATTGCGGAAATGAGTGGTTTATCACCGCGAGATTTGCTAATTCGTCTGCAACAATCGGGATTAGATTCGTTACCGGGAGGAGGGGCTGAGATACTGGATGATGATGTGAGGGATATCATATGTTTTGGTAAAGAAACTAGTGACGAATATATTGCTATTCATCGGGCGGCACATTCCATTGGAATGCCGACAAATTGCACGATGCTATTCGGTACGATTGAAACTGTAGAACAACGCATTAATCACCTATGTAAATTACGAGATTTGCAGTCTAATTATGGTGGATTCCAATGCTTTGTACCATACCCATATTTACCAGATAATTCCAGACTTCCTGAAGCACAATTGGCAAGTTCAAGCGAGATACTCCGCATGATTGCAGTGTCACGTCTAATGTTAAACAATATACCACATATCAAAGCCTACAGGATGAATATTGGTGATAGAATGTCCGAACTCGCATTACATTTTGGGGCCGATGATTTTGATGGTACAGTTGGACATGAGGAGATTATGCATGAGGCCGGTTCTCAAACATATTTGAGTTATTCAAAAAGGCAATTGGCGAAGTTTATTTTTGATTCAAATGGCATGCCTGTTCAGAGAAATTCGAATTATACAAATTTTAGGCGTTTTGATGACGATGATGATTATGGAAATAGTATCATTTTACCTACTCTAAATTCGGTGGTGAATTTGTGAATCGTTGGCACCACATTCTTGGAAAAGTGGCTTTTGTCAATTGTGATCCACTATATCATCAATTGCCCGATCCCTGGGAGATCCTTCGAGCCCCTCCATCCTGGTTAACTGGCCATGTATTACGGGGGGACTGTCTTGTGGCTCCGATTCCAACAGCGGACTTTGCTAGGCATTCAGATAAATTGCAATTGTTGCCCAATATTTGCATAGGCTCAGATGGAGAAGTGGGCTCTGTCCTATTGTTTGGGAATAAGGATCCGTCTATGATGCGTGATATTGCCTTACCAACCGATTCAGCTACATCACGCGAACTGTGTATGTGGATACTACGAGAAATGGGTCTTGATCCGAGACCTGTAGACATGGGACCCGATTTGGGTAAAATGCTCGATAGATGTGATGGTGCACTTCTTATCGGCGATCGTGCTTTGGATGAAGCAGCTAGACATCCAGAACTTATACGCATGGATTTGGGTCAAGCATGGAAGGAACTGACTGGTTTTCCGATGATTTTTGCGGTCTATGCAGCTCGTAGGGATGCACCAAATAGTGTATTAAATGAGGCACACAAGTTGCTACTCAATCAATTAGATTCGTTTGAAAATTCTACTATTGTACGAAATGAAGTCATTGAGGCAACATCAAAGCGAAGTGGATTTTCACAAGAACGGATTGACAAGTACTTCGGTGAAGTGATAAACAGGCTTGATGACAATGGTGGGGCTGGTTTGAGACATTTCTTGACAGAAGTATGTAACGTGAAGGAATATCAGATTTTACAAAATTAATCAGATTTCTTTCTTCTTGCAGGACGTCTTTTCTTCTTTTCCCCACTATTACTAGTGATGAATGATAGGGCATCTTCCATCATCTCGTTTTCTTCAACAATTTCTTCCGATTCGTTTTGACTATTATTCTTAATCAAGTGGGAAAAACCAATCTCTGAATCCGATTCTAAATCTTCGACTGAAGTTTTGGTACGCTTAACCCGTCTTTTGGGTGCTTCTGAAATTTGATTCTGTTCCAAATCTGCCTGTACTTCAGCAGGCGGTGTAGGCTTACGTCGAATGTCCTTCATTACCGCTGCTGGGGGTTTAGGTTTCCGTTTACGAACTGGTATGTCCATATCTTCTTCCCAGGCTGCAGCATCGTCAACCATTTCTTCCCAATCATCTTCGAAGCTATCTTCATTCGACAATTCGGAGAAGTCTATGCGGTTTGAACTTCGAATTAGCATTGTGTACGCGAGTACACCAACGCATATTGCTAACAAAATTAAACCGTACCAAT
>DAVT01000130.1 GCA_002505685.1 Euryarchaeota archaeon UBA501
AGATGTGCTTTGAGTCGGTCGACAGGATCGCCCAAGGGCCAATTCTCGTATCCATCCCCGGGGCGGTAGATGCTTGGGTCATCCGAAGAAGAATGGCTATCGCCGCGATACGTGTACATCTCCAGCAAGGTAGGTCCATGTCCTGCTCTTGCTCTTTCTGTGGCCCACTTGTGTGCCGCATAAACCGCCAACAAATCTTGACCATCGACGCGAATGGATGCCACATTGTAGGGAATGCCTCTAGCCGCAAAAGAAGGACCTCCATGTGCGAGATTCCTGTGAGTTGAAATGGCCCACTGATTATTGACGACAACTAGAACACATGGAGCTTGGTATACCGATGCAAAGTTGAGCCCATAGTGGAAGTCACCTTGCGCAGAAGTCCCTTCCCCAAGCCACGTACAAGCGATGCTATCTTCTCCACGATAGGCAAATGCCATGGCAGCACCGACGGCCTGTGGGAATTGTGTTCCAACCGGACTTGAGATGGATACAAAATTCCCTTCCTTCCAAGAATAATGGACGGGCATTTGACGACCTTTGACATTGTCATTTGAATTCGTAATACAGTGACTGATCATGTCGACCATACTTCGTCCTCTAACGAAGAGAAGTCCCTGCTGCCGATAAGAGGGTACGACGATGTCTCTGTTTTCCATCGCCATTGCGGCGCCGACGCTGACAGCCTCTTCACCGAGACACTTCATGTAGAACGAAAGTCGGCCCTGACGTTGCATCATCATCATCCGGTCATCATAGGCTCGAATGCGGACCATGTGCTCAAGCGCAGATCGCATTTCATCGGCGCTGAGTTCTGGATTCCAGTCTCCGACCGCTTCGTCGTCATCATTGAGAACTCGAAGTAAACCGTATGCCAAATCTCGGGTGTCTTCTCCAGCACAGTCAATGGCGGGTTTAGAGTGATGTCCAGCAGGAATATCATGAGGTGAAGGGAACGAAGTTCCACCTTCCCGATGGGGGGGTACAGGAACATGCATGTTTACCTCAGAATCTTCTCCCATAACTTCACCAGTCCCAAAGTCGCTCATAGCGTTTCGCAGTCACCGTAGGTGACACTTTCCCCTCCATTTCGAGCCTCCTCGTAGAGGAGACCACCTCGATATGATGAGCGGACCAAAGGTCCACAAGCCACTGCTTTGAAGCCCATCAAGCGAGCTTCTTGATCCCACTGGCTGAACATTTCAGGCTCAGGAAATCGATCGATTGGGAGGTGTTTTGGAGATGGTGCAAGATATTGCCCAATGGTCAACAAGTCAACTCCAGCATCTCGAAGCAATTGCATTGTTTCTGTGATTTCCGCATCTGTTTCACCAACCCCTACCATGATACTGGATTTGGTTAGAATATCGGGGCGCAGACGTTTCGCTTCTTTGAGAATTTCAATCGATTGCGCAAAGGATGCTCGATGGTCTCGAACTTTAGAATCCAGTCGAGGCACACATTCGACATTGTGTGCAAATACCAGCAATTCCAAATCATTCAGTAGATGGGCCAACGCCTCTTTATCGCCATTTAAGTCAGAACACAAGAATTCAAGTCCCACATTTGGGTTTCTTCGATGAACTGCTTCCAAGCAAGCCCGGTAGTGTGAGGCCCCAGCATCGGACAACTCATCACGGTTAACGCAGGTGATTACCGCATAATTCACTCCCATCAAATCGACTGCTTCCGCTAAATTTTCAGGTTCCTCTTGATCCAGTGGCGGAGGATTTTTCACCGTTCCAACCGCACAAAATCGACAAGCTCGGGTGCATTGTTCACCGGCGACCATGAATGTGGCGGTACCCTTGCCCCAGCAATCGTGGATGTTCGGGCATCTGGCTTCTTGACAAACTGTGTTCAATTCGTGTTCAAGGACATTTTTTCGAACTTCATTGAATGCAATCTGTGTCTTTCCAGTGGGTAGGTTCGTCCGAAACCAAGAAGGTAAACGCTTGCGATTTTGCTGGCGACGCTCAATGGCAGAAAGGCCGACAGAATCTCTCGCCATCGGCAATCGTTTCCCCGTCATCAGCCCCTCTCCACCCTTGTCTCATCATCGGACCCAGTTAATCGTTTGTTTCCCGACCCAAGGGTCGGGTTCGGAGTATTGAAGGCAGTGACACCCCTCCTCGCCTTATGTCAGCCCCTCTCGAAGAGCGTGTTGCTCTGGTAACTGGGGGCTCTGCAAGAATTGGAGCGGAGATTTGTCGACAGTTGGCGAATGCAGGAGCGATTGTTGCCATTCACTGCCATCGAAATCTCGCTGCTGCAGAGGATTTGGTTGAAGAAATCGAAAGCAATGGAGGTGAAGCTTTCATCGTTCGAGGCGACCTATCAGAGGATGAAGATCGGAGCGCACTTGTCGAATCGGTAATCGAGCAGGTGGGACGTCTTGACATCCTCGTAAACAACGCATCTATATTCGAGAGCATGCCTTTGGAAGAAATGACATCTGATGCGGCTCACATGATGTGGAAGGTGAATTCTGAAGCCCCACTCATGCTAATTCATTACGCAACTCCTCACCTCCGGTTTGGAGGTCGAAATCAACCTGGGGCGGTCATCAACCTGATCGACAATGCGAGTGGTCGAGGGGACTGGCCCGAACTGAGTCATTATTGTGCATCCAAAGCCGCTCTACTCTCTTTGACTCGAAGCCTTGCACAGGAGTTGGCTCCGACGATAAGAGTCAATGCCGTTGGCCCGGGCGCAATTTTATTTCAAGACTGGGAAACAGAAGAAAAGAGGTCCGCAATACTCGCATCTATACCGATGGAAAGGCAGGGGACTGCAGAGGAAATAGCGGCTACAGTTCTATTCCTCGCCTCAGGTCCGAATTACATCACGGGACAAATCATCGATGTCGACGGCGGATGGTCCCTGTCGTAGTGTTCAAAACCCGAGTCCAGTTCAAGGGCTCCGCAGGGGTTGCCAAGCCTGGCCAACGGCACCGGACTTAAGCTCCGGGGGCAATGCCTTCGTGGGTTCGAATCCCACCCCCTGCACCAAATTCCCCATTTCTTGCATCTACGATGCACGATGAATCTTCGATGCAAAAAACAACCACTGTTTGCAAACCGTTTAATGGACCATGGTGTACGGAGTCACCGTAGGTGAGCAAATGCTGGGCGAGTCTAGGAGCAATTACTCTGTGGCAATTCTACTTGTTGCCATCATGGTAAGTTCCCTGTTCATCGGCGCCGCATCCCCTCATTCCGAGCTCCAAGAATTGCCGACTAGAAGCAATTCTAGCAGTGTTGAGTACGACCTCTATTTCGCATCGGCACCGGGTGGACACCCTACAGATGGTCGAATTACAACAGAGCGGCCGGATAGTGGAGGTCAAGACGAAGAATCAGCCTCGGGTACAAATGTTGAGTTTTCAACAGATCAACTCTTGTCTGATATGGTATTCAGTGGAGATGCGAACGGAGACCAATGGGAAGTCGAGATTATTCTTTTCTTGAAGGCTACTGGCCAAGAGGGTTCAACCGTTGATTGGACAGTTTCATTGGTCGCAGGTAACTCAATTATAGCAACTGAGGAGAAGGGATATGATGCCTGTACCCCCAGTGGTTCGAGTTGGACTGGTGGAGGTACAACATGCGATTTCGGAGAGAAATTGTTCCGCCCGACATGGTCTGGAAATGGGGACTTCACCGTGGATGAAGGTGACCGCCTGAAGGTGGTTGTGTCTGCAGATATGGATTGCAGTTCAGGTGGTGGAGATTCACCAGACATACCCAACGGGACCGATGATGACACCAGTGGCCGGCAAATAGGTGGTGGAGATAACACCGAGTGTGATGCTTGGGTTGCTTGGAACGAGATTGATGACGCCTCCGGATTTTCACAAATTGAAATCGAGGTGCAACCGTTTGAGGGCTCTGAGATCAAAGTGCAGCGCCCTGGAGCAGTTTGGACTGACCCAGAGGTGGACACTTGGTTCCCAAATGATGACCAAGAAATGCGAATCATGCAATTCAACTTGGAATTGCTCAATGGATTCGGTCGGGAAGATATCGACGAAGTCCGTCTAATTTTTACGAAGCCTGATGGCACCTCAGCATTTGGCAGCAATTCTCCTTTCCAATCAGATGGTAGTTACAAATTCGGTGAGGATGAATTGACTACCGACAACAATGCTCTGCGAGCCCAATTCAACTGGACTTACCCCGGTGGGCTTGCGGCAGGGGATTATGAATTGGATCTTGAGGTACAGAATATCCAAGGCGAGGAATTCACAGTCAACCACCCACTCGTGCGAATGAGTGAATACGGAGTCTCTCTGACTCACCACAACGATCGTGTCGTGGAATACATCGCCCCTGGTGAAACGACCTCTATCGAACTAGACCTCCGACACGTCGGGGCATCTGGAAGTGGGTACAATCTTACTTGTGAGATGGCAGTCTTGACAAACCTGGGTTCAGATTGGATTGAGGAATGGCCCGGAGCCGCTGACAAAACATTCGCTTTGTCAGGTGGAGGGAACACGCAACACCCGGTTCTACAGATTACTGCCCCAGATGATTTGTCTGGCGCATCTGAAACCTTGGAGATACGTGCAGTTGCTTACGACTCATCAGATGTGATGGTACACCAAACAACGCTACAATTGGATCTTGAGAAATTGGACACTTATGCTCCACCGATGGTCAGTTTGTGGCCAGAAGAGCATGACAACCAATACGCCAACAGCACAGGCGCATTGGAAATCGACGAGAACGTACCTCGCTACGTGGAAGATGGTGTCTATACCACATTCTACCTTGAGATATTCAACACAGGATTTGACTCTGACCAATTCAGAATTGACGTCCAGCAGGATTCAAATGCAAATCTAAGATTCTGGGACAATGACACTGGCCAGAGGATTGAGGAGAACGAAGGAGATGGGACATACCACACATCTGCCCTTGATCGCCATACAACGGAAACAATCCGTTTGCAGATTAAACCCTCGAATTCTAGGGATGACCCCGACACAGGAATGATTGAGCTTGAAATCATCAGCATGGGCAATTCTACGCAAAAAGCATCGATTGCCTTTACGATTCAGCGCACCTTCGGAATCCAAGCGGAAGTTGTCTACGATTGTGATGCTACTCCATTCGGTCACGTGGAGGCCGACATCTGTCTCAATAGTGCAACCAAACTCTCGTTCGACATCGACATCACCAACACCATGGCTGAAGGTAACACCGTTACTGACTGGCTGATTGTGAACCCAAAGGACTTGGATCGCAATATCGACGAGGATTTGTACCCTGATGCGAACGAAAATTACAGTTTGTGGATGTATGAAATCACAGATACGAATGAAGACCCTTCACCTAGGGTCCAACTCGCTCCAGGGGATACTCAACTCATCAACCTCGACATTACACTCACTGCACAAGTTCCAGAAGGTAACCACACGATATACCTGAGAATACGTGAAGATATTTCAGACGCCTCACTCGCACGATACTTCGACTTACCCCTCACCATTCTAATCGGCAAAGATAAGCCACAACTTTCCATTCACCAAATCACGCAAATTCACGAACTCCAACCTGGTGGTATCAGTGAAATTCAGATGAAGGTCAAGAACGGAGGAAATACCGATGTTATGGTCCTACTCGATGTGGATGTATCAGGAGATTGGGATGCAGATGTAGTCAGCCAGAATGGCGCCCAAGTTGTTACAGTCAGGGCATTTAGTGAAGTCTCCTTTACAGTGACGATTACCGCTGGGGAATCAGCTTTGAACGGAGATCAGAAAGAGGTCGTAGTGTCTGCAAAACCTCTCTCGGAAGAAGAATCCTTTGGAGAGCAATACACAGCGGAAAAAACGCTGACAATACAGGTGTCGATGAACAGTTTTATCGAAACAATCACTTCAGAATTATCCAACCCTAGGCCAGCCACTATCGCCATTGGTTTGGGGATGATTATTCTACTTGTTGCAGCGGTCTCTGGTCGAAGAAATCGCATTGAGTACGTCGATGTGTGGGTTGATGAGGACGAGGAAGATGAAGGCGATGGTGAACTTGATTTACCCGATTTGGTATCTTCCGAAGATGATGATGCATACGACGAAGATGACATCGAACTCGTGGACCTTGATTGAGTGATTTGGCGTCAGACCCTCCTATGGAGGGTCGATTTCTGTCCGAACACCGCTCCATTTGTCTTAATACCCTGATGGGCACGGAGATGACTGGGTTCAGCCATGCCTACGAACGTATCTTCCTCCTCGGTCGCCGCCGGATTGACACTGCGAACGCAGAAATCCAAAGCGATTGGATTGACTTTATTGATGATTTTCTCAATCCTCGCAACCTTCCAATTTGCGAGTTGGGAAGCTGCCGCTTCAACCGATCAGGATCGAGATGGTTTGACGCTTGGGCTTGAATTCCTTCTAAACACCCAACCTACAGATTGGGATAGTGATAACGATGGGTTGCCAGATGGTTGGGAGTACATGTATGGCCTAGATCCATTGGATGCATCCAGCCTAGGTAATGATGGTGCTTCAGGCGACCCTGACGGAGATGGTCTCACCAATCTCCAAGAGTACACCTACAAGGAACCGTCATCTTGGGATTTGTCTAGCACCCC
>DAVT01000036.1:0-948 GCA_002505685.1 Euryarchaeota archaeon UBA501
ATCTTCGAATTCTGTGGAGCATTCTTCGCGGGTGACGCTGTTACGGACACCGTTCGAAAGGGAATTCTCTCTGTTGATTTTACGGATACAGATTTGGTCACAGAAGCATTTGCCAACGACCTGATGTACGCTTTCATTGCTGCCATGATGGCTGCTGCGGTTTGGCTTACAATCGCCACACGATTCGGCCTTCCTGTATCCACCACACACTCGATTATCGGGGGTATTCTCGGTGTTGGATTGATTCTAGAAGTTCAGCATAGTGAATCTCTGATTGACTGGGAAGTTGTTCAAAAGGTCGTCATGTCTTGGGTTGCAAGCCCACTGATGGGTGGAATCATCGCATTCCTTTCGTTCACAGTCGTCCGGATGGCGATTTTGGAAGCTGACAATCCGATTGAGAGATCAAAATGGTTGGCTCCAATCTTGGCGTTGCCCACTTTCTTTGTCCTCGGTCTTGCGCTACAATTCAAGGCTCTGAAGGGATTCTTCGGGAAAGCGGAGTCCAATGGTTGGATTGCAAACAAGTACGATTGGCTTCCAGTCAAGGAAAATGGAGTCTTCAACCCATGGGCTGAGAACGCATGGTTCCCCATCAACAGTCTCATTCTGGCATTTGCCATTGGTTTGGTTGCGAGCATTATCCTATGGTGGATTCTCAGGAAATATGACTTTGAGAGTGAAAAAGGTGGATTTACCGGCGTCGAGCGCATCTTCGTTTGGTTGCAGATTATCACAGCAGCATACGTAGCCTTCGCCCATGGTGCCAACGACCGCTCAAATGCGATTGGACCCATGGCAGCAGTCTATCAGATTCTTGCCAGTGGGGGTGAATTGACTGCCAAGGCAGACATTCCACTGTGGTTGGTTCTACTCGGTTCGGCAGGTATTGCCATCGGTGTCATGACTTGGGGTTACCGTGTGATGGAGACGATTGGAAAGAAAATC
>DAVT01000036.1:1248-4317 GCA_002505685.1 Euryarchaeota archaeon UBA501
ATGGAGACGATTGGAAAGAAAATCACCGACATCACTCCGACCCGTGGATTCGCGGCCGAATTTGGTGCTGCAACTGTGATTCTGATGTTCTCAATGCCCTTCTTGGCAGTTCCAGTGTCCACGACACACACGCTCGTCGGTGCAGTTGTGGGTGTGGGACTTGCGGGTGGAGCGAAGGCTGTAGATTTCCGTGTCTTTGGAAAGATTGCCGCATCCTGGGTTGCGAGTTTACCTGCAGCCGCGTTCGGTGCAGTCGTCATCTACGTAGCCAGTGGTTCGGATCCGTTGAACATCATGGTAATCATCCCAATTGCATTCATGTCCGTCGTTTGGGTTCTTTGGAGGACCAAGGATGATGAAATCCATGTCGAAGACGCATTGGCAGATGTTGGTGGAGATACTGGAGATAACCAAATCGCACCGACTGTATTCGAACTATTCCACAAGCACGCTGAAGCGGTCGAGGTCACAGTCGATCACATGCTTGAAGCCGTAAACAAGGCCATTGAAGGAAAGGACCCCTCGAAGGCCATCAAGGCTACTGTCGAGGCCGAATTGGCAGCAGACAACCTCAAAGCCGCTCTCAGAGAAAAGGTCGGCAATCGAGAATGGAAACTGTTGATTGGCAGCGACGCATTCCTTCACATGCTCACACGCCAAGATCGAATCGCGGATTATGCGCAGAACGTTGCAGAGCAGCTCTCGTTCAGAGAATTGTATGACAATAAGGAAGCACGGAAGTTGCTGAAAGAAATGGGTGAAGCCGTCTCTGAGACGGTTGCTGCATACGAAGACACAGTCGCCGTTCTTCGCGATGTCACCTTGTCGGGTTACACCAAGAAAGGACGCAAGGACCTGCTCGAAATGATTCGCAATGTCAACCTAAAGGAGCATAAGGCCGACTTGTCAGAAGCGGCTGCCGCTGCTTTCGTCTTTAGCGAAGGAGAAGATCAACCACTGGCTGCCATGCACATGTATCGAGTTCTGCAAAGAATGGATGATGTTGCAAATGCATGTGAAGCGGCTGCAAACGCCTTCCTACCAATTGTTTACAACTGATTCATCTTGGAATTGTAACGATGGAGGAATTGGTACTCGTTGCGATTGGCGCCTTCTTGGCGGCAGCGCTTACGGTTCCAGCGGGCTTTGGCTTGTCCACGATGCTCACACCCATGGTTCTCTTGTTGATGGGCCCACACGAAGCCGTCGCCGTTGTTGCTATTGTGCATGGAGCTCACAATGCGGGAAAATTTGCAGCCTTGAAGGAACATGTCGATTTCAGCGCATTTCGGAAATACGGCATTTGGTTGGTCGTAGGTTCCATTCTCGGGGCGTTGTTGCAAAATCAAGTTCCACAGGCGCCATTATTGGCAGTCATCGGCATCTTCCTAATCGTGTTGCCATTGCTCACTTTGAGTGAAAAATGGACTGGTTATCGAATCCCTGAGGCCAATGATCGAATCGGAGGTTTTGGTTCTGGTTTCATGGGGGGTTTGTCAGGCCATCAAGGGGCTCTTCGCGCAATGTTCCTCACCCGTCGCTTGCCAGACAAGATGGCATATGCGGCCACTGCAAGCATCCTAGCTTTGTGTGTTGATTTGTCGAGAATTCCTGTGTATCTTTTCTACCGTTCCGAGGAGATCTCATCTCATTTGACCCTAACAATCGTCTTGGTGGCCTCGGCTCTTATCGGTGTCAATATGGGGAAACGATGGTTGAAATCTCTCAAGTCTGAATGGATTCACAATGGAGTGATGGTTGGAATTGTTGCCAGCGGAGTTTTCTACATCATTGAAGCAATTGGATAAATTCTAGAGCGGAATTTATGTCAAATCAGGTCCAATCGTTCTATGCTGGGTTTGAGCTGCCACATCCAAATGGCTGCAACCAAACCCCAACCTGTGATTAGGTCCCATGCAAAGTGTTGCTTGGTTGTCATGATTGACAGACACATTAGTACACACATGATTCCAATCCCCCACTGCAAAAGCGGTTTGCCTTTCCAGCACCTGATGGCAAACAAAGCCATCATTGTCGCGATACTGACGTGCAAACTCGGCCAAGCATTGTAGGGTTCGTCCAAAATCCACATCAGGTCATACATTTGACTGAGAAGACCCTGATTATTGGCCATCTCTTGAACTGCAACATCCCGAATGTAAACCTCTGCCGGTGAGAGGATAAACACAACATAAGAAATGAAATTGATGACAATAATCGCTTGCCCGAACAAAGCCAATTCCTTTCGCGCACGATCCGTATTTGGCATACAATATAGCGGTAAAGGGATGAATAGCCAGAACAGACTAAGGTAGATAAAAATCGATTCTGCAATGAAAGGGATTTGGTCATCCAATCCAAACTTCGGGTCCCATCCAGAGTGGTCCATGAACGCTGCAATCCGGTTGGTGGCGAGATAAAACACCGAAAGAATTGGGACCATCAACGTGCCAACTGCAATCACGAATGCGATTCTAGATTCACGTTTGAAGGCGAAATCCCAAATTGGCCAAATGTCGAGGATTTTCTCGCGCACGCGAAACCCCTCACTTCAGGTTGCGCGTGAAGGACTGAATTCCAGTGATGTGTCGAGCCAAAATCAGATTGTGGATGTCGTGGGTACCTTCGTAGGTCTTGACCGATTCCAAGTTGTTCATGTGTCGCATGATTGGGTATTCGCTGGTCACTCCGTTTGCTCCATGGATGTCTCTGGCTACACGGGCGATGTCCAAAGCGATATCCACATTGTTCATCTTGGCTAGGCTGACGAATTCAGGAATCCAGTTGTCCTCATCGATTTTACGACCGAGATGGTAAGCCAACAATTGGCCCTTGGTAATCTCTCTCAACATGGTGGCCAACTTCATCTGAATCAGTTGGAATGCTGCAATGGGGCGATCGAATTGGACACGCTCAAGTGAGTATTTCTTGGCAGCATCGAAACAAGCCTGAGCAGAACCGAGGCTACCCCATGCAATCCCATATCGAGCACGGTTCAAGCATGAGAATGGACCAGACAATCCCTTGGCTTTGGGCAATAGCCGGTCCTTTGGAATCTTACAATCTTGG
>DAVT01000050.1 GCA_002505685.1 Euryarchaeota archaeon UBA501
GAACTGGCAGCAGATAATCAGCGACTAGATGGCCGCGAAAGATTTGCAGGTCGTGACATCGAAATCGAGGTTGATTGCTTGGGTAATGCAGAAGGTTCCTGCCGAGTGCGTATGGGCGATACCATCGTACTGGCTGGTGTGAAATTCCAAATCATGACTCCTTACCCTGATAGACCCACACAGGGTGGTCTGATGACCAGTGCAGAAATTCGACCCGTATGTGGTCCAAATTGGGAAGCAGGCCCCCCCTCTGAAGAGAGCATAGAAATGGGCCGCGTTGTAGATCGTGGCATTCGAGAATCCGGATGTATTGATACCAATGAGTTGTGCATTTTACCTGGCGAAAAGGCATGGCAAGTCATTCTCGATTTGTTTGCGATAAGTGACGATGGTAATCTGTTCGATGCCTTTGCTCTAGCTGCCATCGCTGCACTGCGTACAGCAACAGTTCCCGCAGAACGATTTGACGTTGGCGAGGATTACAAGTTGGGTGTTTCAGGTACTCCGATTATGTGCTCTTACCAGAAAGTCGGCGGTCGCTTTGTATATGATACGACCAAGAGAGAAGAGTTGGGTGGAGATGAACGAATACACATCACTCTCGGTGACGAAGGCCATGTTCATTCGCTCCAGAAGGGTCTAAGAGGAATATTCACCGCCGACGAATTCAGCGAGATTATGGATACCGCTCAAACTCGATGCGCAGAGTTGCGTGAAATCGTACACAAATTGGAGGAATCACAATGAGCAAGCGAACACAAAAAACGGGAGCAACGGCACGATTTGGTAGCCGATATGGTGTCAGTGTGCGTCGACGCGCAGGGGCGGCGATTTCGAAGGTCAAGCGTTCGTACACATGCCCGGTTTGTCAGTATCAAAAAGTCAAGCGTCAGGCCAGTGGAATTTGGGTTTGCAAAAAGTGTGGACATACTTTTGCTGGTGGCGTTTGGGAACCATTTACCCGTGCCAGTGACGCGAATAACAGAATCATTCGACGTGGTCTTGAAGGTGCAACTGCAACCGATATGGCCGTAATCGCATCACAGAAAGCCATCGAATACGAGCGTGCTCAATCGGAGGCTGAAAGCGGTGACGAAGAAGAGTGATTCTTGGGTTGCAACCATTCGTGCTTCGAATGAAGATTGCGCATCACTCGTCGCGAGTTTGGCGTGCGAGGAAGTGTATTGTGAAATTATTGAATCCAACAAGTTTCTCGTTCGAATTGATGGTAAAAGCGCATCTGATTTACGCGCAAAGTACAACTCCACAATGCGATCACTCCGAGCGGCCAGTGAGATTTTAGAAACAATAGGTGAATGAATATGTCAACTGTACCACTAGAGCAAATTGTGCAAGAGTTACAACTTGTAGCCCAACAGCTTGTATCTGTGCAAACTCAGATACGTGAATTGGAAGGCACCATTACACACCTACAGAATCAGAATCCTAAGAACGCGATATACCAACAAGTAGGTCCACTGTTAGTCCAAGTGGATGACATGGAAGCGCTGCAGAAAAGCCTTACAGAAACATGCGAACAACTCACTAGCCATGCAGAAAAATTGGAGCAAAAAGAAAACGAGCTGCGGTCGACCTACGAATCAGCAGTCAAACAATTTGAATCTCAATAGGTGATCCATTGAATCAATCTAAGGTTGATGATATTGAAGCACTTAATCAGTGGATTACAGCATCAATAAAACAGGGAGCTATCGCTATTGTTACCCATCGAAATGGAGATATGGATACTGTAGGTTCAGCCTGCTCATTGGCCAACATCATCGGCCCATCCGCTAGAGCGTGTGGCATACACCTGTCAACAATTGCCCGAACAATGTTGAAGAAGACAAAATCAGATTTCATGATTTTTGACTCCGAGCGTATCGCTTGGCCTAGAAATTTAGGTGGTGTGATTATCGTTGACGCGGCAGGCCCCTCTCAATTAGGTCTTGAACTCCCTCAAGTATCCAAGTGCGTTATCGATCATCATTCTGCGGGCGAGCCATTTGACATGAACGATGGAGACCTATACATCAATTGGGACACAAATTCTACAGCGGAAATAATCCTATGTTGGGCAGAAAAATATGCCGCAGAACGAATAGATGCTTCTACGCGTCAACTGTTGCTCGCAGGAATCGTAACGGATACTGGTCGGTTTAGACATGCCAAATCGGAAGCCCTTCTTGCAGCGGGTCGATTGGCATCTAGTGAGGGATTTGTGTTCAGTGAATTCATTGAGGAAATGGAATCCGTGGAATTGAACAATTCCCAACGAGTTGCTATCGCGAAGGCATTAACAAGAGTCGAGACACTTGACACAGGGCGCTGGTTTTTGTCACATACTAGAGCAGGCACCAATGAAGGGATAGTAGCCCGCTCCCTCATTTCAGCAGGCGCCGATATCGCACTTGTTTGTCGCAGACATCAAGAATATACACGCCTCACCGCAAGAGCAAGTGCAAAAAGTACCAGGGAAGGCATTCATCTCGGTTCAATGATGGAGAAAATGGTCGAAAGAAGTGGAGGTGAAGGCGGAGGTCATGCGGGTGCAGCAGGATGGACTGGCACCATTGATGAGACTGATGCGAGGACTGGCTTCATAGCCATACTGATGAATTTACAAGGGGTGACTGAATGAATCCAGAAATCGTGGTCAGAGAACTTAAGTTTGGCCAACGTGCTGATTATGAATCAACCGAGCCCCACGATTTGCTCCTCATTTGTGAACAAGCTTTGGGAGCGGGTGAAATAGAAATTGCCGAGAAATTTTACCCTAGATTGAATGATATCGAACAGTGTATCTATCAATTTCGAGTCGCTCAGCGGAACAATCAGGCTGAGTTGGCTCAAAATCACCTAACTTCAGCTTTGCAAAAAAGCCGTAGTAAAGAATCACGTGATCATTTACTTGAGGCCCGAATTCGAATGGAATGGGGTATTTTGCGGTCCAGTATCGGCGAGCATGAGCAAGCAGGAGTGGATTTGCGCTGGGCAATGGACAGATTGGGCTCTCTTTCGGATGGTCATAGGTGGCATGGTTTGTGTATTCTAAACATGGCTAAATGGCATCAAAATCGAGGCGAGTTAGGCATGGCGCTAGCCATGCATGCCGAAATTTCCCGACATGGTCCTCATCACATCGAAATCATATCTTTGTCAAGAAGAAATGCGGCAGAAATTCTAGTGGCTAAAAATCATCTCCATTCGGCACTGAGAAATCTGTGGATTTCACATCACGGTTTCCGCCAAACCGGAATGATTGAGGCATCCATCGAATC
>DAVT01000061.1 GCA_002505685.1 Euryarchaeota archaeon UBA501
ATCCCAACTAGAATTGCAGGTCCACTGAACTTCTTCAGGTTCATGCGGATAGCGTAAATCGGCACAACACTTCAATGATGCCCCTGCCAATACATTGGCCAACGGTTTGCTCATGCAACCGATATTCAGTCACTGAGTGGGATACCCTTTCCATCTACATTGATATTTCCAACCAGAATTAGGATCCCTTCAATCAATCCCCAAAGTCCTGAAATTGGTGAAAGAAGACCAAGTGAAAGCACGGTAATCAATACCTGTGCAATTCCTTTTCCAGTGTATCCTAGGTAGAAATTGTGTACCCCAAAGGCCCCCAGTAAAATTCCCAATATACCAGCTACGACCTTGCTCTTCTGCTGGCCTTGTACCATTACGACACCACCCATTGGTTGCCCGACTACGACCTGTTGTCCTACTTGCGGTTGCATAATACGGCCTAGTAGGCGCGTACTATAATCGTACCTTTCACAAACTGTTCAGAGTTTCATCCCCGCATCTGAGATGCGAAGGCGACAATCAGGACACCTTCCGGCAAGATCTCTCAAGTTCTCAGCACGATCGACAACCCCTCCACTCACTTCAGGATAGTCTGGTAGAGGGGATTTGTGATTGTATCCTCGATGCAGCATTTCTTTTACCAATTGATCGTGCCTCTCACGAATATGTTCCAACTCAACAAGTTGATTATCGATATATCCCTGAACTGAAATCCCTTTCTGAAGTGTGCCGACAAGCATGTGCATTTCTACATGTTCTCCTAGCAGATGCTTCCTACACATTATTTCAGGAGGCAACATCCACATTCGCATTCTTTAGCCCCCATGCTCAACAAAGTCAGACGCCCCACTACGGGTTGCGAAAGCTTTCATCGCCTCGACATAATCAGTAGACGAACCTCCATCGACAAGAATACCACTGGCCTCGTACAGTGCTTTGAGTGCAGGCACCCAATCACCACCCTTATCGCGGGCATCCGAATCAAAATGCCACCCTTCCGACTCTGCTCTTTCATGTACGTTAATCCATGCCCAACCCAGGGCTTTGTCCATTGAATCTCGCCCCTTTTTCGCCATGGAAATAGTCCCACCAACTCCGTCGATCCTTGCTTTACGCACAAGCGCATCAGCCCTTCCACATAATCCGTCCATATCTCCTTCCTTCCAAGGGAATTTAGCCATCAATAGGTGCTCGGTTCGTTCGGCATCCATTTTCTTGAGGAATGCACCAAACCCTTGCTTACGCTTTGTTTGTTTTTCGATAATTTGCTCAGCATCTTCTCCAGTAATTCCGTAGATGTCCTCTAGAATTAAATCGCCCCAATCGGGCCACAAGGCGACTAAATTTGCATGGCAAGAAGTTTCATCCAGCCGAAGAACATCTCCCTCTAGTTCCTCAAAAGTACCATCTCCTCGCACATGCAATCCACCACTCTTCAGTGCTTCAGTAAAGACAAGTTGCAGCGCTTCCTTCTCAGGATCGGAACCTCCGATAGAATCCAACATCCCATCCAGATCACTCATGGGCCACCATTTCTCTCCAATGATACAACCTTCACTGAGGTTGCGACAAAGTGTAGTTCTCAATGTTTTGAACAATTTTGAATCGGTTAGCGATAGATTCAGCCAAGCATCAATCACTTCATCCACCTTTTCCTTGGTATCGATAGGCAACTCCTTGTCTTCTGGCCACCCTTCAGGACGCCAACTCCACTCAACATCCGCGAAGTCAACCAATCTTGGCGGCAACATCCGAAGCGCAATCGAACGGGGAACAGATTCCTCTTCATCGACACCCGCCAAATCACCCTCACTCAAGACGACACGATCCCCATCGACAATCAAGTGAACAGCATCCGACAAATCGGGAGACGCATTCGGAGAGCAATACACACCCTCCTGTTGAGTAAATTTCAGGGGTGCATCTTCCAATCCACCTTCAATCCACCCTTCAGGCGGTAGTGGATCATTTCCAGTACAAACAATACCATCATCAATGGAGAAAAACCACCACCCCGAACGTGCGTGGTCTTCCCAGGTCAACAACCGCTGTCGCGGATTGACAAAATTTTGGAAGGAAACGAGTTGTGTGGGTTTCCCCTTCCCCCGTCGAACAAACGACGAACTCCCAAAGATTGGGTGGTTGAATACTGCAACCATACTCCGTTCATCATCATGGGCTGCATGAAGCGAACCCGCAAGTGCTCGAGCCACACCATCACCCCTATTTCTGGACATGCGCTTACTCAACCATTTGCGATCATTTTTCTTCGCGATGACTTTGGCGCATTCTTTCAGGGATCTTTGTACAGGATCTTTTCTGGCACGTTTGATGGTATAGGCGATGGTAGGCATCCTTGCGTGAGGATCTTCAAGTAGTGCAGCGAGATTTTTCTCCAAGCGTTTCAAAACACCCTCTGAAGCCCGTTTCGTCCCGCGGGCGCGCATACGCTGCTTTTTTTGCCCGGGGAATTGCACTTTACTTGGACCTGCCATACTCTTCCCCCTGCTTCTCGGACGACCTGTTAGGCTTCACGCCTCCGGCGAACCATTCACCACCTATCAAGTGCTTCAATTTCTACATCATGCAACTCTGCAGGTATAATTAGACAGTGAATTCTACCCCCTTCCATCTCAGAAATTTGGTCGATGCCACCTTTCCTGATTCGTGCATCATCAGTACCCATATCCGAGCATAATATCAGCATCCAACCACTCAAGTCAATTTCTAACTTCTGAGCCATTTTTTGCAAAACCTCCATTGCAATTGCAGGTGTCATAGGTTGTTGATCCCCCTCCCCCATTCCGGTGGGATCTAAATCGAGTAAAGCCAGGGTGTGCAACCCACGATTTTTATTTTCCACAATTACCTCAAGAGGTGAAGTAGGCATGTAATCGCCATAAGGATAAGCGAATGTGCACTGCCTTCCGAACCGATATGATTGCAGTCCAACCGCACCTGTTACGATGGTAGTTATCGAGACCCCATGTTCTACGTGACACGGTATCCCTCGCTTTTGACACCTTAATTGTAAATCGACGTGAGTCGTTGCTTGAAGCGGATCACCGACCACAAGCAAAGCGACACGATTGGATTCGGCCAAATCCAAGAGTTCCTCAGGATTTTCCACCGCGGTCCTCATCCGAATTTCCCATTGACCAATCAATTCTTCCATGCGCTCAAGTTCAGTTGGAGGCAACAATGCAGTATACCCCTCAAGAAATCTGTAATCAGCACCTCTCGCCGCCTCCAAAGCAGCAACCGACATTCGCTTCAGGTCACCGGGACCCAAACCAATCAACCAAAGACCAGAATCATCCATTTTATCACTCCGTCATGGTCAAGCGCGGAACGCCCGTCGCCCCATCGAGCATCATGCGTCATTTGAGCGTGCCGAGCAGAGAAACCCAGAGTATTCTCTGTCAACTCAAAGCGGCAGCAGCCCTCCCTGAAGGGGCACGTGTGCGAGCGGATCCCACAGATGAAAACCGTCGATTGATTCCAGTCATTGATTCAGCAACAGTCGACCTACTCACACATTACCCAGTCATCCATGTTGATTCGCCCCCACCATCTCCTCGTTCATATCGAGACCATCTCAATAACTTCCTATCGCAAGAAATCATAGAATCTGTAGATTGGCCGACACGGCACGAATTTGTGGGCGACTTGATCCTCATCAAGCTAGATACCTCTCAACGCGAGTATGGTGATGCCATTGGCCAAGCGCTTCTCAATCAACATAAACGCACGAGGGCCGTTTTCGAAGACAAAGGAGTGACTGGAGATTTCCGAGTTAGAGATCTTAATTTGTTGGCAGTAAGAGAAGGCTTCAGCCCAACAACCCGCACCAAGATTGTGGAATCAGGTCAGGAATTATGGACAGACCCCTCAAGCGTATACTACTCATCGCGACTATCGCATGAACGAGAAGGAACTCTCGAGTGCGCAAAGAGAATCAGAGAGCACCTTGGTCGCCCAATTTCGGTTTGTGATCCTTACGCGGGCGTAGGCCCCTCACTCCTTCCATTGGTGAAAGAATCAGGCCTATTGGGAGAATCGTTTGCTGGAGATTTGAACCCTAAAGCGGTAGAATTCCTACACGAAAATATCGGCACAGAAAAATTCACGATTGAATGTGTAGACGCTAGAACCCTACAATCAACAGATAGTTTACGCGAAAAATTTGACTTATTATTGGTGAATATCCCCCACGACGCAATTCAACACATTCCTGACCTCTTACCTTTACTTCGTGAAGGAGGGGTTGTCAGAGGGTGGGCAATTATTGAGGATGAGGACTTTGAAGCCGCAACCAATTCATTGACCAAGTCACTCGGAAAAGATGTAGAAATCGAGGTACGACGCTCCTATTCTGCAACCGCTAACTTGTGCCGATTTGAATCCCAAATTTACCGTTAGATGAGCAAAAAGGTGGCGCCCCCGCCGGGATTTGAACCCGGGTCGGAGCCTCGACAGGGCTCCATGATAGGCCACTACACTACAGGGGCTGAGTGGGCAAGCGACATCGGACCTGTATTTAATCGGCACGTGTTCCGCGACTTGGGTGCGCACATGGCAGACAAGACTGCTGACAACGACGATGAATCGGATGAGATGATGGTAAACGAGGCTGAAGACACACCAACTTCTCCCCCCAGTGGCCCACCCAGTGGCCCACCCAGTGGCCCACCTAGTGGTCCACCCTCAGGCCCACCTAGCGGCCCCCCCGGTGGTAGTTCTGGAACACGAGCCATGTTCGGCGCCTCATCCTCACCACCATCCTCGCCCCCATCCTCAGCCCCTTCCGCCCCCTCTGGCGCTCAAAGTATGAGCACAGGATCAACAGTCGTTATTGAAGCGGGGCAGGAAAAAGTCGAGACGGTCAAGCGAACAGTCGACGGAGATGAGAAGGCCGAACTAGATCAATTGAGGGAGGAAAACGAGTCTCTAAAGAAAAGCATGGCTGCAGCCGTTGACGTAATCCAAGAAGTCGAAAATCCTGCAATGCCCCCCATTGTAGGAGAAGGATATGTTGTTCCTGGTGAAGTCGTAGGATTGTTTGCAACACTAGGCCGTCAATTGCAAAAAGGAGGCCTAGTCCATGGAACTGCGGGCTCATTCAGTCTACTCTCAACCACTTCCCCCGGATTGGTCCACATCACTCGTCAGGGTGCGGCATTGGGATTGATGAATGAAGCAGACCTGATTACCGGTCGTTTAGGAGACGCAGCCCCAAATCGAGCTAGTGAGGACTGGCAAATCCATAGTGTGGCTTTGGCGATTGCAAGTTTAGAACACGAAGGTAGAGGGGCTTGTGTCCATGTCGCAGCACCATATACAACTGCAATGAGTATGGAGAAGGATCGATATGCACTGGTGCCCGCTGACTTCGAGGGCCGCACAACCTTCGGCCGCGCCACCATTGTAGACGTACAATACAAGGATATGGAAGGATACCTTGTTGAGATCACTGAAGCACTCAAGCAGACTGGAAACAAACTCTTCGTTGCCCGCGGCCATGGGTTGTATGCCTTAGGTGCAGATTTGCTGGAAGCATGGGGCAATGCAGCAGCATTTGAGCATAGCATGCGCGTGCTTTACTACAGTGAATTGGCGGACCTGTGACATCGTCATCTTGATTGAGCGCCAACCTTGGCAAGGGGCAATGAGTGAGCCACCATTGGTTATCGATGTCGTCGATAATGGGGGTCAGTGGACACACCGTGAATGGAGAATGCTTCGCTATCTTGGTGTTGACACACAGATTATTGGAAATACAATCCCAGTATCTGAACTCAGAGAATTAGACGGTCTGATACTATCGGGCGGAGCAGCACGAGTCGGGTTGACCGGAGAGTTGGGCAATTGTGGTGCATACCTTGAATTGGACATCCCAATATTGGGAATATGCGCGGGTCACCAGTTCATGGCCGGGTATTACGGAGGAGCTGCAGTCGAAGCGCAAGAGCCAGAATTCGGCGCCGCTCAAATCACACTGGTGAACGGAGGCGGGCAAATTTTTGCAAACACCCCTGAAACACAAACAGTGTGGGAATCTCACAACGATGAAGTCAGTACGGTGCCCCCGGGATTCTTCATCACCGCGAGCAGCAAATCATGCCAAGTTCAAGGAATGGAGAATGAGAATGGTGACCGCTTCGGGCTACAATTTCACCCCGAAGTCAATGATTCAGAGTACGGCCAAAACATGTTCCAGAATTTCATAGATATATGCAAACAGAATCGAAACCAAGACTGATTCCCCATTAGGGGGCAGGCGACGGCTTCAAATGGGAGTGGTAAGTCGGCGAATTCGATGGCTACAGTTACCTACAAGTGTCTGCGATGTGGACACATAGATGAGTTTGAAGGAACAAGAACGGGAATTGCTTGCAAGGCATGTGGCTTCCGTATTTTCGTCAAGCCACATCGGCAGGGCCACAAAACCTTGGATGCGATCTGAAACGTCTTGTTGAAAGACCTCGGCGTTTTCGCCTTTCTCAATGCCCTCGTGGCTTTCCACCCACGCACCCAAGCGCTTTGACCAATTGGCGGTGCCCGAGAATATTCGAGACCAATTCGTCAGAGCAAGTTTGTCTGGCGACCCTCCTCATCTACTGATTACTGGCCCCGCAGGAGTGGGAAAGACCGCTGCATGGCGTTTGGTTGCTCGGCAGGTCCTTGGCCCTGGATGGAAATCCACATGTCATGTCCTCCAAGCAAGAGATTTGTCAAGGCAATCAGGTGCGATGAAAAAGTTCGAGGATTTTTTGCGCCCTTCTGGCCAACAATCAACAGACACCCTAGCAAGCCGAACCAGTCTCGATGCATTTGATCGAAATATGTGGTCAGGAGATGTTGGTGAAGCGCCTTGCGGCCAAGAGACACAAGTTGAATTTGGGAGAGCACCCGTGAGCCGATTGATTGTGATTGAAGATGCAGACCACCTCGGGCCACGAAGGCAACCGTATCTTCGCAGAATGATGGAGTCCGAGTCACATACAACCCGCTTTATTTTCACAGCACGGGCCCCCAGCCGCATTATCGATGCCCTTAGAAGCCGAATGCAGCACATTCGAATCCCCCCGGTTCCTTCGATAGAAATCGAATCCACCGTCAATAAAGTCGCCTCATTAGAAGGCGTAGATATTGCAGAGGGACTGGCAGGAGATATCGCCCACATAGCAAACGGAAATTTGAGGAAAGCCCTGTTCACCGTTGAACTCCTCGCCCGCCGAGAAATGATTGGTAGTCGGAACCGCCTCTATGAGGTCGTATCGGCGAGTACCTTACAACACGCTCGTAGAATGATTGAATTGGCATTACGTGGAAAGGTAATCGAATGGCGATGGGAAAAGAAGCAAGGACGAAACGTGAAGACACTAGAAGGGGCAATGGGTCAACTAGATGAGATGATGGGGACCCACGCTTTGGACGCCGAAGATGTCATTCACCAAATTCACATGGAATTGACAGGCAACCGCCTCATGCTCGCTCCCGAACTCAGAAACGAGATGCTCAATTCGTTGGCAGAATGCGACATCACGCTAAGAAAAACCATCCATCCTAGAATCCAGATTGAACACTTCTTGCACCAAATTTCCACATCCGGTCGCCGCCATGGATTATCGATATAATCGGTGGCGGGCGCGGCAGGATTCGAACCCACGACACCCGGCTTAGGAGGCCGGTGCAATATCCAGCTATGCGACGCGCCCACACTCTCCTCCCATCCGACATTGAAGGAAGTTACGGGAGCGACGGGGCGTCATGCTCGTGACCTACCAAACCCTCACCTCATTTGTTCCGATGCGACGAGATGATGGAGGAGTTAACCTCCCAAGGCCCTATGGTGAAGGGTTTGATTTGGTTGATGGCCTCGACGAATTGATAGACAATCGACTTGCACGTATGGAAAGAGCGCGCAGGTTTTGGGGCCGTTTATCCGACAAATGGGTTTGGGGATTATTTCGAAATCTGATACCACCTCTGATGATAATTACAACCATCGCAGTGATGTCTCTCCCCGAAAAATTCAATCCATCCCTAGCCGCCATGATTTCAGTAATTCTGACAACCATTTTTGTACTCCCTTCAGTGATTACCAGAAATCTCGCATTGTGGGTTGGAATGGGCCGCTTTGGGGCGAGAGGACGAACACAGGACGAACGGGACGGTAGCATTGAACGCATCCTCAATACACTGACAGAATTGAGATTACATGAGCACATGCGTCTTGGCTATTTACTCACTTATGCACTACTCCTATGGCTTGCAGACCGCTTTCCGGTGGGTACTGAAACTCGCGGCCTTCTCCTTGTCATCAGCATATTGGCAGGCAGTATTGCTCTTGTCCAGTCAATCATGGTTGAACGACGAACACCTCGACACTCAGACGATCTTCCTTTTTTGGTATACCATGCACCAAGTCAACACACGAGCACATTGTCCAACCCATTGACCCAGATTTTGCTTGCACATTTGGACCCAGAAAGCACCACTAGGTTCCAAAATTGGAAAGAAAACTTAGCCAAAACATCAGGTCAAAATCAAAGTGTCAATCAAACGATCGAACAGATTCTCCACCTTGTTTATTTGCGCGGTCAAAATATGTTAACTCAATATCAACTTATGCAAGAATTCGAGAAAATCCTCGGCTCAGAAAACCTTGATGAAAAGATACTTGCAAATACGCACCTAGACCTCCCTACCTTATCGAGACTAGTCGGTCATACGCGCGCTTGGCAGAGTGATTTGTTTCGTCAGATTGATCGATTACAGTTCAGCCTCATGGACCACAACGAGTCGATTGCAGGAAACTCTTGGAGATTAGATGCGAGTCTTCCATTACACTGTGCAGAATCACGGGGCGACCTCTTTGTCATGGTGAATAATCTTGGTACCGAAAAAGTCCCCATAGAACTTGAAGTTCACGTTCCTGACGGCCAACCATCTAGGCAAACATTCAGGTTAACACCGAATCCAATGACACCTCCAAATCACCCACTACCTATATGGTCAAACGACGAAGAAGATGTAGTAACATGGCTAAGCAATTTAGTGGGTTCTGCCCATGTATTGTGGCTCAGTCTAGCATGGGAAGAACACATCGAAGGGAGGCGCCCCATCCGAATTACAATCCGACACATCGATGGACACACAATTGGATCTGACACCCTTTGGACAGAAGTCTCAGTTCGCTCTAGTGGAGGCGACACCCTTCGAAGGCGAATGGGCTCAGCGCGAGCGACCGCACGGAGATGGCAAAATCAAGCATTGAGCCACACCGACACATCGAAATTTATCGCACCGTAGGTGCGTGTCTCTAACGGATGCGTTTATGATGCGCCCTCAAGTGCCCAAGATTACTCGGTGATATCATGCAGGCATGGGACGTCGTCATTATCGGGGGCAGTATAGCAGGAATGAGGGCCGCAATCGCAGCATCAGATGCGGGTTCAACCGTCACTGTTCTGAGTTCATCCCAACCATCTTCATTCAATGATGATTCGATGCAGAGCGGTCTAGCATCGGCAGCGGGTGAAACAAATCCATCCACCCATGCAGCGGATATGCACAGAGTGGGTGCAGATTTGTGCGAGGGCGATATCGTTTCAGCAACGACAAACTCAGCCGTCGGTCACTTATCAGAATTGGAAAGGTGGGGCATGAATCTCCGTCGCAATCGCAATGGCAACCCATACCTCGGTCAATTGCCAGGCCAATCAAATCCTCGCACAGCAGGAACCGGTGACTCAACACTCCGAGAAACTAGATCGATACTTGAAGAACAATGCATCAAGCGAAACATCCCCCGTCGAGGCGATATTGAAATGCTTGACATTGTTATTGACGGGGATCGCGCAAAAGGCCTCATTGCTTTGGATATCCAAACTGGAGAAATTTTCGCCCTCCAGTCAAAATCAATCATTCTAGCAGACTCAGGATTCCAAAGTGCTTGGAATGGAGACGGTCAAGCCATGGGTACATCATCAGCACTGGCACTACGAGAAGGAATTTCTCTAGCAAATCTAGAATTTACATCAATGCACCCACTCACGGTTGCAGACACCACACTTCGCCTTCCTTTGGATTTACTAGGTTCAGGTGGGGATGTACTGGGCTCAGATGGACAACCAATGTCCATGGAAAACGGGCCAGACGCTCTTGCCAGAGCCATCATCGCCCAAGGGGGGGCATCGCTTGATTTGACATCAATATCACGTACAACATTTCCTTGGTTTTCCGGTGTAGTTGAAGATCTGCAGGCCAGATGTGGTATTGATTGCACACAAATGCTCATCCCCCTCATGCCAATCGCCAACGTTACGATTGGAGGAATTCCAACCGATGCGAACGGCCATGTCGTCAATGGCGCTTGGGATTCTAAAGTCAAGGGCCTTTTCGCCGCAGGAGATGCTGCTTGTTCAGGACTTCATGGAGCCGCATTGAACAGTGGAGACCACCTTTTGGGTGCAATCACAAGTGGTGCAATTGCAGGATCCACGGCAGCAACTTTCGCAAATTCCAGCAAGCACTCAGGCTCCAGCGAAATTTCAATCGCTCTGTCAGAAGCACATCACTTCCACGATTCGATGCTATCATCTGTGGGCTCAGAGGGAGTAAACGTTGGAAGTATTCAATCAGACCTCGCCTCGACCATGCAAACTCATATGGGGGTAGAAAGGAATGCAAGCGGCCTTTCACAAGCAGCCAAAACCATCACCCAGTTGCAAGAAACTCCAGTTGCTCTGAGCGATCAAAGCCCAGTCATGAACACCGAACTGGTTTCTCTACTACGAACCCGCTCACTGCTTGAAGTCGCCTCTGCTGCCGTTTCTGCGGCACAAGCTCGCGAGGAAACTCGAGGCAACCACGTTCGTTCCGATTTCCCAAATACGGATTCAGCCCCACCCAACCATTCTTTCACTTCTATGGACGGCAAGGTCACTAGCCTACCTCTTCGCAGTTGAATCGAACTGTTTTGTAGCCAACGATAAGAGGGCGAAGGGATTCGCCTCGCCAATGTACAATGTTCGCCCGGGGATTTCTCGCAAAGCGGCAACATTCCTAATTGTCATTTTGACTCTTGCCATTGTTACGGAAGTATATCTTCAAGAGTCTCCAGAAAATACCACAAAGGATGAGGATTGGGCTCTAAAAATCACACCCTTGGTATCAAATGAAGTCACGAACCCGGTCGTTGCAAACGTTCGTATTTTGGGTGATTCATCTAACTCTACCCCTGATATCGTGTTCACAGAACCACTGCGTGGGATATTCAGCACAGCTCCCGCAACTACAACTTGTATTCAGTCTGCGGATTGCGATTTGACCACTTACAACTTGAGCGATGAATTCCATCAAGCAGCGCCAGTTAGGGTTTCGCTTGGAGAAATAAACGGACAGAATCAGTGGATTGTTTCAGATATTGGAATTTTGCACCCTTCCAATGAAAAGTTGGGCCGCGTCGTTTTGGTCAATCAAGAATCGGGCGCCGTGACAACTGTCATCGAAGGAATCGGAAGAACAGTTTGTGCCGAGCCGGGAGACATAGATGGAGACGGCGACCTTGATTTGACACTGTGCGAATTCGGTCATGATGAAGGCACGGTATCTTGGTTAGAAAATGAAGGTGACAATTGGACCCAGCATATACTCGATCCACGACCCGGGAGTATCCACGCACACCCCATCGATGTTGATTCGGACGGGGATCTTGACATCGTCACCATCCTTTCTCAATTATCAGAAGAGGTGATGCTATACCGAAATGATGGGTCGGGCAATTTTTCCAATGAGTCATTGTACAAATCCAATGTTTCGTATTATGGTATGAGTGGACTGAAGACAATCGATTTAGATCTCGATGGAGACAACGACCTCGTATTCACAAATGGGGATACGATGGATTTTGATACACCAGAAGGCATCGATCCAAACCAACTGCATGGTGTCGCATGGTTGGAAAATGATGGTGGCGGGAACTTCACCCATCATGATATTACACGTAATTGGGGAGCATACGACTCCGCTTTCTTTGACATTGGCAACGATGGCGATTTAGACATCGTACTCGCTTGCTATCAAGTCAGCAGCCAATTCCCAGCAGAAACGCAGGGCACCCAACTCCTCATCCTCGAAAGGGAGAATTCGACTTGGATTCGCCACAATGTCGAAACAACAAGCCAATATCGCATGCTTTCAATAGCAGGAATTTCAGAAGGAGAATCCGAGATTAGTTTTGTGTTTGGAAGTCACGACCCATTCGCTGAAGGCGGCGAACTGCATCGTCTCGCTACGTTGCAATTACAGGTCCCTCTCCATTCGTCGGTTTCTTGACGAGTACCCCAATCCGCATCCATGGACGAGTCCACATTGTTTACGAAAATCATTCGCGGAGAAATCCCATCGTCCAAAGTTGCAGAGGGGAGTGATTGGTACGCATTTCTAGATATCAACCCCCATCGACCAGGACATACATTGGTCGTGCCCAAGGAACAAGCGCAGCGAATTTCAGAATTATCTGTAGAGAGTCGCAGGTCACTTTTGGATGGTGTTGTCGAAGTACAACGTCGCCTTTCGATTGAATTTGGTACAACAGATTTCAGTGTTAATCTGAATGATGGGCCGCTCGCTGGCCAAGAGGTGCCACACGTCCATTTCCATATTATTCCACGAATCCCAGAGGGAACATCACGCCCCATTTGGACACAAACAAAAGAATCATCAGAACCAGATTTCGCCATGCTTGCGGACTTAGCAGAACGATTACAAGCACACTAATTTTGGTGATTTCATGGTGGAGCAAACCGTTCAGACAGGAGATGACGGTGCCGTAGATCATCACGGAGAGATACTCCCTCCACTTTCGAAGAGTGCATCCCGCATCGACGTCGAAAAAATCGAGAGTAAACGGCGTACGGGAAATAAGGCTGGAGACCACCCTGGTGTTGCTTGGTTCTACCATATGATGCGAGGGTTATGCAGGTTGGCCGTCAATCAGCAATTCCGTACGATTGAAATCACAGGTCAAGAAAACATCTCCGAGGATGCAGGAATACTCACAGTGGGATGGCACACAAATGGATTGATTGATCCGAGTACAATTTTTGTTACCCAACCGAAAATGCTGGTATTTGGTGGAAGACACGACTTGATTACCCGCGCAGTAATCGGCCCGATTGCATCGCTTTCAGGAGCTCAACCGGTTTTACGGCAAGCAGAATTGGCCAGAGGTGGAGCATCCAGCGAAGCAGGCGCTAGAATCAATGGGAAGACGATGCTAACCCTTGCAGAATGTATTGCACACGGCCACGGAACGGCTCTTTTCCCCGAAGGCACCTCTCATGAGGATTCGAAGATGCGTAGACTACGTACGGGGCCTGTGCGCTCAGTTATCGCCGCCAATTCGATTGCACATGAGAAGGGATTGCCGGAACCACACCTGCTTCCAGTGGGGTTGCATTACCGCACATCTTGGTATTTTCGAACCGATGCTTGGTTTGAATATGGTAAACCAATACCCCTTGACGGGGCAATACACCCTCCAGAAGACAGAGCCCGCTTGATGGCAGGTGAATGGGTGGAAGCGCCCGCAGAAAGAGTGAATCAATTGCGGGATGAAGTTCGCTCGAGACTGGCACCGATGACACCGGATGCATCGACATGGGACGAACATCGATGTTGGCACCTTCTGGGGCACCTTCAAGCACTTGCTCAAGGTGATAAACTCACGAGTTGGAGACAAGAAGTCCTCGCTGCAAGAAAAGCCCGTAATCAAATTCGGGAAGGCAATCAAAATCTTGACACTCATCAACAGGCCGCAGATAAAATCGCCAAGAGATTACACGCCACAGGTCTTGATGGTCGCTCCCTTGACTTACAAGGCTTGAGAGTACCCCGAATCTCAGAGCGCTTGGCGATAATCCCTGCTCTGATTCTCGCCATTATCTCAGCACCATTGACATTGGTTGGGAGCGGCCTCATGATTCTCATGGGCAAAATAATGGGTGACCGAACAGATGAGGGGCTGGATGCTCGAACGACCTATCATCTCCTAGCATCGATGTTGGGGCCCTTACTAATTTGGCCGTTACCAATCATTGGGATTGCTTGTGCATTTTGGATTTGCTTACCAGAATTTCGAGTGTGGACACCACTACTCGCACTTTCCTTACCTTTACTGTTCCATATTTCGAACAAACTGGCATTATCAGCATGGGATTTCTATGTAATTGCTCGAGACGCGACTAGAATCGCCCGATTGCGAAAACACCCAGAGGCTAAATCGATTGATGAAGAAATCACAAATTTACTCGCTGCGCTGAAATAGGTCGCCGTACGCCAACTGACCATGGCGGCCAAGGATATCGAGGGCAAAGTGAGAAACTGGCTATCTGGCGAAGGTCTAGATATCAAAGAACGAGAAGACCCCCGGGCTGATTTCCATTTCCTTGTAAGATACCCTCCCACCAAACACGGCCACCTGTTCAACGTCCTGTCTCCAAAAGAGCGCAACTTGTTGGTAATCTCAAGTGTGACACAGGTTGATGCAGGGCAGCAAGATGAAATGAACAAGCATGCAAATACAGATCCCGAAGGTTGGGAAGAATGGCTTCACGACACGCGTTTACAATTGACACGTGCCCACGTGGATTGGGTTCTACACGTTGGTCACGGTGAGCAAAAACCCGGCCCCCTCCAAGCGTTCAATCTATCCATGCCAACATGGTTTGATGGAGTCACACAAAACGAAGTCATGCAAACTCTTCGGAGATTGTGGCTATCGAAATTGTCCTTAATTCACGAAATTAAATTCTCCTATGGACCCGGCATCGGTAAGCCGGGGCCTGTAGATGACTGGGCAAAAGGGGGTCCGAAACCAAACACCGATTCAACCCCCTCGACAAAGCAAGTAGAAACCGACGAAACCGGTGGATTCGGGACCGGTTTCGACCCTTCAGAGTGGGTATAATCTCCCTCGCGCGCGCTTACGCGCGTAACTGACCGCAAGGGGGTTCGGTTAAGTAGGAGGGAAATAGCGTTCTCAAGATGCTGGAGAGTCTCTCCAGGGGTCGATGAAAATGAGTAACAACAAACATAGTAGCATCACAATGGTGATGATTTTTGTGATGAGTACGCTATTGATTGGATATACACCACCGGTCGCACAAGGTGCATCAGTGGTCATTACCGATGCCGTCCAAATCGTAAATGGTGGTGCAATCAATGAGCGAATGGCATCAATGACAAGTGACAGCGAAGGAAATATCCACGTCGTGTGGAGCCGAAATACACAGCATCTCTATTATTCAATGCTGGATCCTCGGGCACAGACATTGATTGATGCGACTCAAATATCCAACCCGGGCAGCCATCGTGCTTGGCACCCTGATGTGGACATCGACGCGGACGACAGAGTCCACGTGGTATGGGCCAACAAAGCCAGCCAACATGAAATCCTGTATACGCTAATCGACCCTAGCTTGGATGATCAGGACGGCACAGCATCAGACGACTCAACAATTTCAATCATCGATGATACCGAGGTCACAAAGCGACAACAAAACCGTGACTGGCCTGCAATTGCAGTCGATAGCCAAAACAATGCTCACATCGTTTGGGAGGATTCGTTTGACCGCCACGACAAGTATTTCCAACAACCTCAGATTTACTACAAGTTCTTGGAAGTCGACGAAGCATCCCGTGAAGCAATTACTGCGATTGATAGCACCCTTTTGACACCAATTATTGGACACAAGGGTCACCCCGATATCGCCATTGATGCGGATGACATGGTTCAGATTGCATGGGATGATACCCGTGGTGGAAAGGTGGAGATTGTTTCAGTCATTGACACATCAGGTTCTATGTATTCAGAATGGGCAGACATGTGTGTTGTTTTCTACGGCGGAACATGGTCCAATGGAGGTTCATTCACCGGAATCAAGCCCATGCTTGAAGAAGCGAACATTTCGGTATTCGAATCATTGTATGCATTGGGTGGATTTTTCCCAAGTGCAGCAACAAGCGGTGCATGTGCTAGCCCACCTCACCACGAAAACCCACGAGCCAACCACCTTACCCAAGGAGATGACTCAGGTGGCCTCATCAAACTACACTCGACCATCTACAATGGTGGTGCACAAAGTGGCGGTTACCAAGGTGAAGATTGGGGCCCAGGTAGTGCTTGGGCATGCTATTCATGGGTCGATGCGCAAGGCAACGTACCCGGCAACCCCCCCACCACACACGACCACAAGTGGAATCCCAATGCGACAAAGATCGTGATTCCAATCAGTGATGAAGGGCCCAAGGGTGGAGATCCACCGCAACAATCTGATGACGTTGCCAGTATCAACGAAGCGCACGACGCTTGTGTTAATGCTGGAGTAATCCCAGTAGGAATTTATGGTTCATCATGGGGTACAAACAACCAGGTTGCAAGTCACATGAAGGATCTCTCACAATGTCCAAATGGACAAGTGAACATGAACCCACGAATTTGTCCAGGTTCCACAACTCGAAATACCGATGCAGGAGGACAAGTGTACGCTTTCCCCGCATCTTCATCCAACAACATGGCAACTCTTGTTGAAGCAATGGTTTTCCTTGCAACCAACAACAGTCGCGAAATTTACATGACCGTATTGGACCCATATGCGAAGATTCAGAATCCTGCCCCCGGTTGGGTTTACGGCCAGTCTGGAACCGATGAATCGAACAACCGTTACACCGAAGATTTGGGCCCTAGTCAAGATGCCAATGGCTACGGACATCTAGTGGTCGTTAACGACACCCGTATTACCTTGGATGATGCTTTCAGCCTACACCCCTCGCTTGCAATCGACAACAGTGGTGACACCCACTTGACGTGGATGGATACTCGAGATTACGGTTTTGACAAGGACGACAATTACGAGGTATACTACACACGCCTACGCCTCAAGGGTGCAGCCGAGTGGGACGGCGTATCCGGTGGACTGCCAACATACGGTATCAAGAAGATTGTAGATACTAGAATATCGTATGTCGAAGGATCAGCGAATGTCAATCCGAATGATTACTACAGAGCCTCTTCGTACATGCCACAAATTCTCGCGGACAATCAAAACAACGTCCACATTTCTTGGCTTGAGAATTCAAACATCTCCCAAGGCGAATCCATCATGTATACTCGCTTGAACCACACCAACGACGTTGGTGATTGGCCATTGAATAGTATTGCAGCTGCAGTATTGGACCCATGGGAGCGCGTTGACGTGACTGAGTGGCAGAGTGACAAGTTGGGTCCAAACAGTGGCCGTAACCCCGAACTTTCGCAACCACCAGCATTTGCCAATGACTTAGGCAGCGGTGCACACATTGCGTGGTCTGATACAAATAAGTGTAATGAAAATTCGAATAACGGAGCCTATACTCTGTGTTACACCCACGTACTTACTGGGCAAGTAGATGTTGAATTAGCTGAAGATGAAACCTACTACCACGTGATTGAACCCGGAGAACAAACCATTTACAATTTGACAGTGAACAATTCAACACCAGGTCCGATTGATTTGGTTGCAGATACATTTGCGGTTAATCTATCAGGCGTGCCTGTGAATTGGACTGCAAACCTATTCTTTGCAGACAACCACACGGCAATTTTCCCGGAAACTCCGATTTTCCTACTTGGTGGCGAATCAGTTCGTGTATATTTGCGCGTTCGCGCACCTTCGATTTATCAGGCGAACGCGGATGAGCTAGCAGCAATTTACGTCTCTGCAGTATCTTACAAAGATCCGGCGATTCGAAGTGATAGATTGACTTTGACAATGATGGATGTTGTTCACGGTATTGAATTGGAAACGAGTCATTACCAATCCGATGTTGAACAAGGAGAAACTGCAATTTTCTCGATTACGATTACCAATACAGGTAACGTGTACGATTCGTTTGCATTCTATGATCCTACCACACTACAGGGTCAACAAGAATGGCTATTGCCGTGGGGTTGGCAGATTAACTTCCCAATGATGGTTAGCCTTGATCCAGGACAATCTGTGACCAAGAATTTGGAGATTTCCGTACCAACCACCCAAGACCCGGGTACGTTTGCACTGTATCTGAAAGGATGGTCGATGGGCGAACCTATCAAGAGTTTAGACAAGGGTACCTACGACGTCCTTGAGTTGTGGGTGAACGTGAGTATCCGTTCGACAGGAAACATCATCTTCGATATTTATCGAACTTCAGAAGTGGTCTCACCCGGTGATTGCCATACTTACACGATTGATGTCATCAAGAAGTTCGCACCAGGTTATCTGATATTCACGACACCCGGTGCACCGGAAGCCAAGCCAGAAAGCATGCCCATGAACGAATGGCAATATGATCACTGGACAGTATCTCTTGACTTCAGCAACGCACCCGGCGGTAACGAGGGCGAAATGAGCAAACCAAGACATTGGTCACAAATCAATGTCCCCTACGAAGTAGGTGTGATTGTTTGTGCCCCGACCAACGCCAGTGCTGGACTCGGCCCGGCCATTACGGTGAAAGCCCACTTGCAGGGTGCTTCGAGAGTATCTGATGCAACCATTCTTTCGACAAACGTTGAGCACGTCTATGATTTGGAAATGGAAGCCCCTGATACAATGTATAGCGTCGACCCAGGCCAGCAATTGGTCATTCCAATCACGACCACCAATCAGGGTAACGGACCAGATCGCTATGATGTACGAACCGCCTCAATTTCAGATAGCAATGGAACACAATTGTTGTGGGACATTGAAATCCCGAGAGCAACGCTTTCCGAACTTGAAAGAGACGCCTCGGAAACAATCGATGTGAAGATCAACATCCCAGGACAGATTGTAGCCGGCGATTACCAAGTCGTGCTGAAGACCTTCAGCGAGGAAGCTTACTGCACTCCTTCGCCCTGTACGCCAACCACCGAGCGAGATGCAATCCTCTTCGACATATCCGTCAACCAATTCCACGATATGCAAATTTGGATTGATGAAACTGTTGAGAGCCAAATCAAGACTACTGCGCCCGGCCGCACAGTCCGATATCTGCTCAATGTAACCAACAATGGTAACGTGCCAGATATACCGACATTACACAACCACACAAAGTCTGGAAATGATTGGGGTGAGGCACCAGGCCTAGGCTCACTATCGAATTGGAATGTTGAATACGCCATGGTCGAAGACTTCGACACTGAATTGCCTAGAGAAATTCCATGCACAGTTTTGGCACCAGGGGAATCAGCCCCACTGTACGGCTGCTCAAAACACGCTGATGGAACTTGGAGTCTAGCGGAAATGCCCGCCTACACTACAGTCCAGGTCGTTGTGATTGTCGATATCAGTCCGTCCGCAACCCTCGCTAACCGCGAGATTGGTGTGAAGGTCATGTCAAGTTACGGCTCCTCTCCGAATGGAGATACCGATGAGACAGCATCGTGGGCTGACAGTTGTACAATCGATAGCGACAACGATGGCGTCATGGACAACGTGTATCCTTGTGATACAAATGAACAAATTTTGCGAATTCGCCTCCGTGCACCGGATCTAGAGATTCTAGATGTAAGCATCAAGGTCGCAGATCGTGAAAACGGCCGCCCTGTTGGTGAGATGATTCCAGTAACCGTCGAAATTGCCAATACAGGAAACGTCCATGCGACTGACATCAACATCGTGCTATGTCAGGACGAAACCGAAGAAAATCTGCGCAAAAACATCTGCTCAGAAGAGAACATCGCATATCGTCAAGTGATTGGCGCGATTATGCCTCCTGATGACAGTGGCACTTCGGAATCCATTCCGATTACGCTACTCTTCCCGGTCACGGCAGGAAATCATGACGTACACGTTATCGTTGACCCGGGCAACCTCATTATCGAAGCCAACGAGAACAACAATCGGAAACATCTTGGCGAATTGTCGAGTGAAAATGGATGGCTTGACGTTGCGTTTGAAGTCGCAGGAGAATGGTCAGTTCCGACCATGATTTTGCTACTGACAATCGCGTTGATGGCAGTTGCTGGAATGGTTATGATCGCTCGACGAAGAGAAGCGTTGGAGAAGGTTGCAGCTCAATCCAGTATGTTGTCAATCGATGACGAATTGAGATTCTGATTGAATCTACTTTGGATCGGCTTTGGCCAACCACCAAGGCAACAAACGATCATCGCTGGTCGCGATGATTGTGCCGGTTTCAGCCCCGATTTGCCTCATCATGACACCGCGTAGAGTATCCATCATTTCCTCTGCACGCTGAGGTTGAATTTGCATCCCGGCACAGAATTGGTCTAAGTCCACAGGTCGACGAGGTGCTTCGAGGAGAACGTGTGCCAATTGCCGTTCCTCATATATCTCGAAAGTATCGTCTACAACCCTGCTTGCCTTTTGCTTGATTTGTTGGTGGAGCGCAATTAGTGCGTCACGTTCCGCATCTAATCGATCCAATTCATCATTGAGTTCAGACAACATTGTCAGCGCCTCTGCCATCGGCAATCGTCGTCGTGTGCCGATACGTTCAGCAACCCCCAAAGCATCCTCAGGCAAACGACTTGATAGTCGAGTTGGGCCACCTTGGGGTAATTGCCGATGCTCGGCTCGGAATAAATCTGGACCGAGATCAAGCCTTAGTGAGAATGATTGTGTAATTGCATAGATTCTCTTTGGAGGCCCCCCTTTCTCACTGGGCACTTTTTCACTTACGACAAAACCAGCATCTTCGAGAACTTTGAGATGTTTCATTATCGCTTGCTGAGAAACTCCAAGCAAATCAGCGAGTTGTAGTGGGTAGTGCGCTTCGCGCACAAGATGCTCCAATATGGCCCGCCGTGTGCGGTTTTCAAGAATGGAAAGCGCGGTATCAAAGTCAGTAACCACTTCACAACCCGACGTTAACTAGCCATCGGACCCCTATGAATGCTCGTCTGGATTACCCTTCATCCCATGATTTCCAACTCTGTTCTGAAGAATCCGCCTCAGAAATGGGTTGTTCAGAGACAGATTCGTCCACAGTTTCGACTTCATCAATGACTCGCGAAAGGCCCCCCTCCCTATCTGGGCGATCCGCAAATGGAGCAGGAACCACATCCTCTTGTGTTTGTTCAATGGTTAGATTGAGAGTTTCCCCCCCATGAACACTTCTCCAGATTTCATCTGTTGTCGGAACGCGCTGTTGCACACCTCCATCAGACGGTGCAATGGGGACAAGCATACCATCAGCCGTTTGCATCATCAAGCCAGCCTTGCCAACATTTCTTCGACCATTCCTCCAAAGAACGAGTGCCAATGGGAGCAGACAACTTCCACAGAGGATTCCAAAGCAACTTCCATTGACGAGTAGAAGCGAATTCATGTCATTGCCAATATCCATTTCATCGACAATCCACAACAATTCCCCCTCACCTGCTGAGTTTTCAGCGATATGCGGGCCACTTTCTTCGGGCACAAAAGTACCTACGACGTAGTAAAATTCACCATTCAAACCCTCCCGATCGGTCTGCAACCAACCTGGAGAACCGATGGTCACTTCTGTATCAGTTTCAACCTCAGTTACCACACAATCGTGAGCTGAATTGTTCAATCTGAATAACAGGTATGAATTCTCTTTGCTAAGATTGAGTTGCGCACTCTCCCCACCATCAAGTGTGGCAATATTGTTTGAACTGGGGTCCATTGTAGTAATCGCATCTTCATACGAAGAAACCAAGGCGGCAACAGATACACCGAGAATGATTACACCCGCGATTGCGAGTCTCTTCGGCCACACAGAGGTCTGTTGCACAGTTTTCCCTCAGAGTTAACGTACAATTGAGTTACGCTTAGCGACCAAGGCCAATTTCAGCCAATTTTTCCGGCAGATAAGTATCCGTTACGAAATCCAAACCATACTTCGCCAATGACTGCTGTTCAGCTTTCTTATCCAAAGATAGCATCATCTGAATTTGTTCTTGCCACCAACCATCAGCAAACCGGGGGTCGCTAAGTTCTGCCTTCAGCGCTTCTACATCCTTGCTAGACAACTTGTCGCTAGGCAAATCATATGCCTCGATGTCATCGGATGTAATACCCAAATATTGCGCAGACGGCGTCGCTAGGTATTCAGAAATGTGCGCGGTCTTGATGGCCCCATAGGCAATACTGGCGAAGATTCGGAACGACCATGGATCGCCGTCAAGGAAGACGATAATTGGAAGATTCCATTCCTCATTCATACGCTTCATTATCCGACGAGTAGAGCGTGCCGGTTGGCCTTTGAGGTGCAACAAACCACACCGATATTCTTCATCAAATCCATTTTCAACCAATCGATCAAACATACCACCAGTCTCAATGGCCATGATGAAATCAATGTCATGTTCAAGCAACTGTATTTTCTCCGATTCGACATTATATGGTACACCATAACCAGAATCACCGACATCATCTCGAGCGTTAATGCGCATCCACTCCCCTCGACGATTGCGCTCATTTAGTGTAAGATTCCCAATCATTCTCGCCCCATCCTCTTCAGGCCGGAGCTTGAAATCCTCACGCAAGCATTTGGTGACAATTTCCAAATCTTCTGCTAGATTGTTGCTTTCATTTTGTGATCCAAATTTACCATGCCCCCAACCCTCTGAAATGTAGTACATTTCACGAAGCGTGGAGGATTTTTGATTTCCAATCATCTCTTCGATGAATTCTATGATGTGCAATGCACGAAGCAATTGACGGGCACTACCAAGACTCGTTGCATCTCGAATCGAGCGCTTACTACCATACTTGTAAACACCAAGTTTGTTATCGAATCCAATATTGTTCTTGGTTCGTACTGGCAATGTCATGGTTGGGGCCTCACCCTTGGCCATTCTCTTGTACATCTCTCTAGCAACATCGTGGAGATTTTCTACCACTTCTTCTTTCGATTTTCGTTGAGTCACACTCATTGTTCATCACCTCCAAGGCCAAACCAATCCGATTGATCATCAACCTCAGTACTCTCAATAATCTCAGTTTCAGAAGTCTCAATTTCTTCGGGGTCGACAACGATTACGACCTCATCATTTTCGGCCGTCATGTCATCTTCAGACTCTCCACCCTCTTCTTCGCCCCGATCAAGACCGGCTTCTTCTTCTCGCAACATTTCTGCAAGGATTTCCTCATCGAGTTTCGTCGCTCCAATGATGTCCCCAGCTCCTCTGAAGAAAATTTCAAGATCCGACCAATCCCCTTTCTTCAATCCACCGACAGTAAAGGTCAATGTGGTTGATTGACCGGGGTCCAAGGTTTCGATTTTCCAAGCCCACAACCCTCGTGCTTCCCTGCGCCCCCCTCGTTCATTTTCAGAAAATACGACACCATCCCGTTCTGGCCATGTTGATAGTAACGTGTAAGCGCGAGGTCTTGCAGTGTAATTGTACAATTCAATGGTCGCCCGAGTTTCTTTCTTCTCCGTATCCCATTCGAGTTTTTCTTCGATGAATACAGCATTCATGATTTTCGTAATGACCGGAGCAAGTGGTAACGGCTCCGCATCCAAAATGGCAACGGCCTTATCGTGAATTTCAGGTAAAATGATGTTGACAAGTTCGAATTTTTCCTGCGCCTTTGCCTTCTGTTTCTGTTTCTTGAGGTGATTTCTGAGCCCCCGCCCAACCTCAAGCATCGCCAACCGAATCTCATCGAAGACATCGACATTGTCTGAGAG
>DAVT01000048.1 GCA_002505685.1 Euryarchaeota archaeon UBA501
GCCTATATTGGAAACATTGTTGATTTGTGGGAACGCCTATCTGAAAGAAATGTAAAAGTCAATCTCGGCAGTGACCAAACGAGTTTGCATAATCCATGGCAAGGAGGCTACTTTCCGGTTGGCTTGACATTCGAATCTGCCATCGATATGATCTCATCGAATCCTGTAAAATTCCAGAATGAAGTGAAATCTAGTTTACGCAGACATGTTGTTGCTATCAATAACATGGTTGCTAACGGAATGCATTTCTGGGATTATGGCAATGCATTCCTACTTGAATCCAGTCGTGCAGGTGCAGACATTCACAGTGAGGATGGCGGCTTTCTCTATCCATCCTATGTGGAAGACATCATGGGGCCTATGTGCTTTGACTATGGTTTTGGACCCTTCCGATGGGTGTGTTGTTCGGGCTCAGAAGATGACCTGAAAATTTCGGACGAGATAGCATGTGAAGTTCTCACAAATATGGCCTCAAATAGTCCAGAAGAGATTCAGCAGCAAATGCTCGACAATGTCAAATGGATTCGTCAGGCTGGTAACAATCAATTGGTCGTGGGAAGTCAAGCTAGAATCCTCTATGCCGATGAAATGGGCCGCAGGAATATTGCTGAAGCGTTCAACAATGCAATAGCAGATGGTAGAATCAGTGGTCCAATTGTTCTCGGCCGCGATCATCATGACGTGAGTGGAACAGACTCCCCCTATCGGGAGACTGCAAATATTCGAGATGGTTCCATGTTTACTGCTGATATGGCCGTGCAAAATTTTGCTGGAGATGGATTCAGGGGCGCTACATGGATAAGTTTGCACAATGGAGGTGGTGTTGGATGGGGAGAAGTCATCAATGGAGGATTCGGTCTAGTTCTCGATGGTACTGAATCAGCAAGTATTCGCCTTCAGTCAATGCTGAATTGGGATGTTAACAATGGAATTGCACGCAGGGCGTGGGCACGTAACCCAGGTGCTGAATTTGCGATGCGAGTTGCCATGGAACGGAACGATTTACTCGATGTGACCCTACCCAACCATGCAAGTGATGAGTTAATCAACAGTAAGTTTACCGATTCCCATTAATTTATTTCCATAATATGGAAGTAGATGTGTCAAATATCATATGCGTTGGCCTGTAGCGGCCTATGAGAGCCATGTCAGACATTGTTCAGATTGACGGGGAATCACTCAGTGCTCATGATGTACTGGACCTGGCCAAAGGTCGAAAGAAAGCACAATTCTCTGAACAGGCTCGGAATAGAGTGATACTGGCGCGAGAATCTGTGCTGGGCATCATTAATCGAGGCGAAACTGCATATGGAATCAACACTGGTTTTGGTTCACTATCAAAAGTATCCATTGGTCCAGACGATTTAGAGGAACTCCAGACCAATTTAATTCGCAGTCACGCCTGTGCATTAGGCGAAGATATGCACCCCGAAGATGTACTTGCAATGATGATTATTCGTGCAAATTCACTAGCCAAGGGAAATAGTGGAGTTAGGCCAGAAGTTATCGATTTGTTGCTATCATGTGTGCACTCTGGCATTGCGCCTCGAATCCCCAGAATCGGCTCGCTCGGAGCTTCGGGTGATCTCGCACCTCTTGCTCATCTTGCCCTTGGATTGTTGGGCGAAGGAGAAGGTTACATTCGCACCACGACAGGGCAGCATGGAGGCACTTTCCATGGGTGGAGAAATACACAAATGTCAGCCGCACTGAAAATTTCAGGACTTGAACCTCTTTGTCTGCAGGCAAAAGAGGGGTTAAGTCTGATTAATGGGACTACACAAATGTGTGCATGGTTATCTCGAGCAACTTGCGAATTTGATCATCTATTACGTGCTTCAGATATCGCACTAGCACTATCTATCGAGGCTCTAAATGCCTCACACGCACCTTTCGATAAGCGGCTGCACGAGGTACGTCAGCAACCTGGCCAATCTGCAATGGCTCAACGCGTTAGAAGATTGCTTGATGGAGGTACCATCCGAGATGCACATGCAGATTGTGATAAAGTACAGGATTCCTATTCGTTGCGCTGCGCACCACAAGTTCACGGACCTGCGCATGAAGCACTTGCAAATTGTGTAAATACACTGACATTGGAATTGAACAGTGCTACAGATAATCCACTCATTTTCCCTGATCCAAATAACCCTGGACCCCATGAAGTTGTAAGCGGTGGTAATTTTCATGGTCAAATACTTGGATTGTGTGCAGATCAAATGTCTCTAATCGCCCATGAACTGGCTGTAATATCAGAGAGGCGTACCAATCAGTTACTCGACCCGATTTGGTCCGGATTGCCAGCATATTTGGCCAAAAATTCCGGACTTGAAAGTGGCTTGATGATTGTACAATACGTTGCTGCAGCCGCAATTGCTGAAATGCACGTAGGAGGCGTCCCCGCCACACTTTCAAATGTATCAGTATCGAACAATAAGGAAGACCATGTTAGCATGGGGGCAACCGCGTGTCACAAATTGATTTTGCAAAATGCCCACCTCTCACGTGTCCTCGCCTGCGAGATAATCAGTTCTGTAGAAGCACTTGAGTACAATGAGAATGACCCTAGTCCAGTATTGATGGCAGTTAGCGAATGGCTGCGTGAGCGAGTACCAAAGTTAACTGGAGATCGAAGTATGGGTCAAGAAATTGAGGATACCAGTCGTGCAATTCTCGATGGTGAAATCAGTGAATGTGCACTATCCATACTACCGGATTTAAGCTAGAGTTGTCCACTCAACAACTCATCAAGTCGTGATTCAACATCACCGATTCCGGTAAGTTGCATGATTCTGAATCGCATCTTTGCTGCTTCAACATGATGGCCTCGAATTTGCAACATCTGTATTCTACGCTCACATTCTACGGCTCTGCGCACACGGCCTTCAACGTCGAGATAGATTTCATATCCCGAGTCTTGATCTAGATACGGTACTTGCTCCAGCTCAGAAACATCCAACCCCATTTCTCGCCATTGCGCCATTCTACGACGAAGAACAGAAGGTGAAAATGATGGTTTGGCGATGGTGCTTAACATCTTCAAATTCCCGACATAGTTTTCTTCAGGTTTTGGTACCTCTTCGACTTTAGGCTCATCAATTTCAGGTAGGGTTTCCTCTATTTCGTCATCAACTGCTTCCACTACAATTGGGCTCGACAAAGTGGGGATGTTGTATGGCACAGCTTCCCGGCGCAAATGTGCAATTTCTGTACCCTCTAATGATAGCGGTGAGAATGGTAGCAGCACGGTCCAGTTTGTTCCAGACAATTCATCTGCTAGACTACGTGTGAACGACAAGAATGCGTCGAATCCTTGCCGATGAATGAGATATTCAACGCCATCAATCCATATGATTCCGCTATCGCCAGATATACGTGTACTCACTGAATGATGAATACGTTCGAGTGAAGGTGACAGTGCATGTTGATCCATACTCTCAGACAACCACTTGAATTCAATTCGATCGAGTTTCAAGTGTTTCCCTAGCCGTTGTGGCGATAGTCGGCTAAAAACGACAATATTGAGTGACAATTCATGTTCCATCATAGCCAACCAATGCAACGGTTCTCTTGGATCATCGGTTAGAATGCTGAAGACTCGCCCCGCCTGTGGAGGGGTGAGTCTTTGCCCACTACCGGCCGACATCGGTTCATCGAAAGTTAAGGCCGCACTTAGCCCATTCGGAGGCAAAGTGAATCAATTGTAGATTCACTATATTTCGCCATGCCCCCGACTGAACTGTTATATCGTGTCCCAAGAGTGGTTCAATCGGTGTGGACTTGACATCGGACGACGATAATTCTAATGATTCTGATACTGAGATGGCGGAATGTGGAGCATGTCGCGCAGTAATTCCTTTGGATTCAAAATCATGTCCAAGTTGCAATGTATCGTTTTCAGGTGTAGCAGAAGATGATATGGGCGAATGTGGAGCATGTGGGACATTGGTAGCGATTGACAGTAAATCTTGCCCGCAGTGTGGCGTTCATTTCGTATTGGATGATCTGACTACGGCATTGTCGATTTGGATGAAAGATGAAGGGATGACCATATCAGATTTATTCGGCACTATTGATGCTGATTCCGATGATTCGCTGACTTCAGATGAAATCAAGGAAGCACTCATCACACGAAATTTAGCATTCCTGGGTTCCAATGAATTAGACCGATTTTTGTCTCAGATTGATCTCAACAAAGATGGTGTGATATCATACGCTGAATTGGCAGCAGCCCTCTCTATGCCATGGAATCCACCCGAGGAAAGGGCAGTCCTAGAACCCGATGATTCCGATGAAAA
>DAVT01000059.1 GCA_002505685.1 Euryarchaeota archaeon UBA501
CGCGTGGTCAAGCTCAAGATCGCGAACTCGATTGTCCTTTTCAGAGAGGAGTTGTTCGAGGCCTTCTCGATCGATTTCCTTGTCGATTACCTCCTTCTCAAGAACTTCGATTTCGGCCCGCAGTCCCACGATGTCGCGTTCTTGCTGCTCGTATGCATCATAGAGTTTGACAAGACGTTCAGTTTCGTCACTGAGACGGTCTTCCAACTGTCGTATACGCACCTCTGGGGTGAGTGTTCCGGAATCGCCATCAGCATCAGACATTGTATCCCTCGGCACATCGCACCGATTGCCCTGTCTTATAACCCGCTCCCTAAAGAGGGTAGAAAGCAGGGAACACGTAGTGTTCCCAAAAAATGCCAATCAAGCGTTCAGGGAAGCTATTGCTGCGGCAAGACACGTGGTGACTGCTTTTGTGGCGGGAATGTGCAACTTTTCATCGGGTCCATGCGCATTTCCACCCGGGCCTAAACTACCGGTAACAAGGAAATTTGCACTTGGATATTTTTCTTGCATCATGGCAAGGAATGGGATCGTTCCACCCTCAAAGAAAACCTGCATTGGATTACCGAATGTAGCCATGCTGGCTTGATTGAGAGCGTCGCGGAAGGATGCGTCCATCGGGGGTGCTGAGAAACCGTTTGCTGCAGCATCTGCTGAAAATGATACATGAGCCCCATGTGGGGCATCTGCTTCCAGCACCTTGGCCATGGCTGACTGTGCTGAATCTGCATCTACACCGGGTGGAATCCGCATGCTAATTTTCAGAGAGGTATGGGTCCGCAAGACGTTGCCTGCGTCCTTGAGAGAAGGCATTCCATCCACTCCTGTGACCGATAGTGAAGGTCGCCAATTACCTGAAAGAATAATCTCTGAAAGACCTGGAGTTTGTGGCTCGACTCCGTCCAATGCGGGGAAATCTGTCCAGACTTTCTCCCCGAGGACATTTGCAATTCCCTGAGCTTCATTTTGAATTTCATCTGATATGTCAATGCTCAATTCTGGAAGCAAAATCTGTCCAGTTTTTTCATCTTCAATTCGACTGATGATCGAACGAGCAATACGGAACGATGAGGGGATGATTCCGCCAGCCATTCCCGAATGTACACCTTCTTTGCTAACCCCGACCTTTAGGGTTCCACCAACGAGACCCCGAAGGCTTGTGGTCACCCACAATCTCTCATAATCTCCAGCTCCTGAATCCATTACGACAACCAAATCTGGAGTGCCGAGTAGTTCAGAAAGTTCGTCAAGATAGGCGGGTAAGTCGAACGAACCGGATTCTTCACAGGTTTCAATCAAGTATGTGGCCTTTGGGTGTGGAATACCATGCTGCTGCAATGCCAAAATAGCGAGGATGCTCAGATAGCCTCCGTAACCATCGTCTACACTACCTCGACCGAATAGCCAAGGGTCTTCTCTGACCGGAATCCACGGACCCTTGCCCTCTGACCATCCGGTGAATGGGGGTTGTTTGTCGAGATGACTGTAGAATAGAACTTCACCCTCACCGGTGCCATCAATGGTCACTGTCAAAACCGGAGTTCTTCCTTGAATTCTATGTACGTTGCAGGACATCCCTTCCATTGGTAACGAACCCAACCACTTGAGGAATAAATCGATGGTATCATCAAGAAAACCATTGGCAGCCCAATCGTCATCAAATGCTGGAGATAGAGCAGGAATTTCGATGAAATCTGCTAGACTATCCAGTGCGTGAGATTCCCATTGCTCGTCAACCCAAGCATGGATTGCCTCTAGGTCTAGGTTCGCCATGAATGTGCGAGAGCGATTTGATGCAAAAGTACTGCTCTCAAGCGGACTCTACACTTGGGGTAGAGAACAAACGCACATTGCTCAAATCCAACGGGCAATCACAGTCATGCACACTGACATCTTCTAGCGCCAGTTTGCCAAGGGTTTTCAGCAGTGATTCGAGGTCCGCAAGTGCCGTATTCATCTCCTCCTCAGTCATGACAATCATGCGACCTGTTGTGGTGCAAAGGATGGCGGGGGGGAGGACTTCGCGGTGAGGGATGCTTCGCTCCTTTCTAGCCTCTTCTTGTCGAATCAGTGTCAATGTGTACAGGGCCAACTGCATTCTGTAATCTTCCAGCATCGCTTGTTCTGATGGGTGACGTTGTTCACCCTCTGCTTCCAACAAGGGATGAGCCCAACCTGCATACAAATGCGCGGCTCCAGTGGTTTTCAGATCGATTGCCCGAATCGCTCCTTTACCGTCCTCCATCTTCGTACATAGTACCAAGTCCGTAATTCCTGAAACAGAGAATACGAATTGTTCTACACGTGTAACGGAGTGAGGTCCATGGGGTGTCCAAATCTGTTCGTCCTCATTGATTTCAACAGGGATTTGCAAACTAAATGGCCATTCTGTACGCAATCCTTCGACCATTTCACCGTTCCATGGGTCGCCTGAAGTTAGTGTGCCCAACGGTCCTTTTTTGACCGCTTCCGACATCTGTTTCAATAGAGATTTGAGCGCATCTGAATCTGCATCGGGTGGCATCAATTCTTTGAGAACCGATTCGATTACGTCATCATTCGCAAGTAAATCGGGACTGGGTTGTGTCCATTGGGACGGCAATGGTGTGCTCAACTCAAATTCAATCTCGGGGGTTTGCAAGCCAATTTCAACCACTCGATGGAATATGGAACCGATGACATTGGCCGGCGGTAAACCGATTTTCTCTGAGGCTGATGTGGTTTGGGAACCTATGGTCATCTGAATTTCATTTGGAGATATACCCAATTTCATCAATCGTAGATAACAACGAGGGCAAGTGGATGCCTTGTCCAATTGATGAGGTGAAATCTTGCATCCGCGTATTCGAGATGAGGGTTGTTCGTCACCCGATGGCTGCACATTTTCATGTGCGATTTCTGCAGCTTCATGCAATCTAGACATTCGAACCAATGGGCTGGTATTCAGGCTGATTCCGACCAATTCAGATTCATGGCTATGAACTGCAAATGGCAAAAGTTGTGGAATGATGAGGTGCTTGCCTTCATCATCTGGTTGCCAACCCAATGCATCAAACCACATGTGCCCAAATGTGGGCATCGGTACAGATCTAGGTTTGATTGTAATCGAATCGCCTGAGTGGATTGAATCATTTGGACCGCCAGCGAGGATTAGCAAATCTTTGACACGCGTGCAAGCGACATAGAACAAGCGTCTAGCTTCCGCCTGAATTTGTGCCTCTTGCAATGTTCTAGCCAATGTCCAAATTCCACTATCCAAATTAGAATGGGATTTCCATGGCCTTGGATTTGAGGCGAACAAACTCGGTGTCGCGATGACTCTCTGTCGAAGGTCGTGGCTGATATTGCCTTGTCCTTCACTGAATAATCCACCAACAATGACACATTTTCGCTGCAAACCCTTGGAACCATGAATGGTCATGATTTGTACTGAATCTGAATTGGTATGACCAGCAGAAGTGAGGTCATTCCCTGCGACATCGGCAAGATGGGAGATACGGTCGGCAAGTAGAATTGGATCACCCCCTACCTCAAGTGATTGTGTTTCCACCAAGTGTAGGAATTGTTCTGCATCATTACGCTCAGAGGGACGCGGGTGAGCAATCAGCAGATCCCCATGATTCAATGTCTCACTCAGGGTTTCTACAGCCAACCCGTGTTGAGATGCTCGCAACCAATTCTCAACCAAGGCGCACTGCGGTCCTTTTGGAAGCAAGGAGGCGAGCCTCTGAATCAAGTTCTCATCTTGTTCTGCATCTTGGAGGAATTTCTGCAATTCACCATCATTCAACCCAATGAGACAAGAACGGGCTACCGTAGCAGCAGCATGGCGGCTTGTCGGACGAGCAATCCACTGGATGAGTCCGAGAAGTGGACGAATAACTGGACGGAGTAGTAACCCACCTTCTTTGTCTGCAGTTGCTGGAATCCCAGCCGCTTCCAATCTGGTCATCAAATCCCCAAGGTGGGTTCTACTCGGCAACAATACGAGAATGTCGCCTGGTGAAATTGGGTCTTGTTCGGGCTGAATCTCTTCACCAACCCGAGTCACTTGGCCGTCAATTAGTGCCCGAATTCGAGCAGTGATGAGGGCGTTCTCCATCTCACTTGAAGTTCCAGAACTAAACGGGTCCAGTGGATTGGCCAGTTCAGCATCGGGATGACCTGTATTCGGAACACTTGCCGGTAACAACCACTCAAATCGTCCTTCGGCTTTGGCCCGTGCAGGAATCAGTGCTTGTGGGCGTGCGTACCAGTTCCCCGGGAATCGATCATGCACGGGAGAAAAGAGATCCTCCCACCAGTGATTCATTCGATTGAGCAAACCTGCTGCGGTTCGATAATTGACAACCAACTCAACATGGCCTTGTGAGCGAGCCAGTGTATCGACAGGGGCGCTACTACCGTCTTCCGGTTCGTCAAAGCGTACCCATGCGGCATCGGCTGTACTTCTTGACTCAGGTAAGTCTGAGGCGGTGGCGAATCCCCCATCGGCGCTATATCTTGGATCTCGGGCTGCATTCTGGCGTCGAAGTTCAGGGCTGCGGGTCAAGGCAGATATGCTATGTAATTCATGCGTGTTGATGTCTCGTAAAGCATTTCCAAAATCAACAAATCCTGAAACCTGAGCCTGTCTAAATGCGTAAATGCTCTGCTTTCGATCTCCAACGCAACAGATTGTCGGTTGCCAAGGAGTACTGGGCACTGGATAGTTTTCAGGAAGATTTCTCGGGCCCCACAAGCGTCCAAGTAGACGCCATTGTTGTGCAGAGTTATCCTGAGCTTCATCGATGATGAATGCGCGATATCGGGACCGAATACTTTGCAAGCGGGAATAACGTGTTTGCAAATCATTGTGGAGGCGCTTTGCCTCAGCTTCATTCAGACCTCCTGATTCAGGGTCTTTGACAAATCCCTTGAGCATTGAAAGGGCTTCTAGGATGTGGTCGTCCCGCCACGAAGCATCTGGCAATCCATCCAACGTTTGTACCACTTCAAGGGGATATTCGGCTCGCATAATTCGAGGGCAACGAGCGAGCAATAGGTCGGCAGCCAGAGAGGCGACATCGTCGAATTCATGCACGCTTTGACGGACTTTGAGTTCATGGAGAATATCCAAAAGAGAGCGATGGCAGATTAGCATATCTTGGAAATGACTGGCTTCCTCACTGATACCGATTGCCAACTTTGCACCTGGAGGAGAATGGGGTAGAGGTGATTGGATTCTGTTGGGCATCAATTCCTGAACAAACGGCATGTGGGGGATGGAGAAGGTTGAATCATCCAGTAGGAATAGTGCGCGTGCGAGAGACCGCAATGAGCGGCCCTCTGAACCATTCCAAAGGTCGGCGATGTTTGAACCCAAATCTTTGGCCAATTGTTTGGCATTTGCATCAGAGACTGCGCCCCAAGTTGCGATTCCACGAACCCATTCGGCGGAGTTTGCTAGGTTGCCCCCTCCAAACGCGCTCACCTTCGATTTTTGATGCGAAGATGTGGTGCAGGTAACCATGCAAAGACCGTGTAGCCACAACCACCGTTCCCAACGGGTTGCAGGTGGACCCACATCTACCATTTCGACCAAGGTTTGGAAGCGTGTCCCTCCAACCAAAGCACCCGCTACATCTAGTTCCTTTCCATGGGTTCTTGCATGATCAACCCAAGCCAAGCACGCCTCGTGTATCTGGTCTACGAAGGCATCGAAATAGGGGTCAGAGGGGGCGATGACTGATTCAATGATTCGACGGACATCGGACTCATCGACTCCCCCTTGTGTTTCAAGCCGTCTAGCGACACTGTCAACGAAAATTCGATTCGATAGAAGAGATGAGAGAACTGTTCGAACATCTCTGCGACTACCAAAACGGCGGGCCAAGCGATCACGAGATTCAATCAAGGATGGGGCTCTCTCTCCAGACACACCTGCTGCAATCGCGTCTCCAGGAGAACGTAGACGCCATAGGCCCTCAAGTGCCTGTTCAAGCAACACATGTCTTTCAGCATCGCTGATGACTTCATCTGTCGGTCTTTGAGATAAATCAGCACGCCATGGAGCAATTAGTCGTGACAAGAATGAATCGATGGTGCCGATAGGTGCATCTTCAAGCATTGCAGTCAATTGATCTATTAGACCTTCATGAGTGACCCTTGAATCTCTTCGCTTACCACCAGTATCCCGAGTCGGTCCTGGTCGTAGACGATTCAGTTCTTCCCACAATCTGTGGCGCATTTCTTCAGCCGCTCGTGTGGTGAATGTGAGAACGACTACTTCACTGGGCAACAAGCCCCGCCATTCGGTCAAGTCCTCGCGTTCCGAAAGACCAATTCTCAATGAGCCCGATGAGAGTGGTAACGGTCGTGGCCCTGGGGGTAACACACGAGTCGCTCTCTGATCTACTGAGAGGTAGTGTTCTATCGTTCGACCGACGATACTCTGGGTCTTTCCAGTTCCAGCACCGGCATCCAATATCAGATGCATATCTATGGCGAGGGCCAATCGCTGACCCACGTTTAGTTCCACGAGGTGTCACCTCCTACAATCGTCGCCAGACCACAGGCTTCCTTGACTCTGCACCATGTGCAAGTGCCTTCTTCAGGTGTGGCATGAACCAAGCCAGAATCCGCAGCTTCTGCAACATCAAATGCAGTTGTCAATCGCTCAGCCATCCAGGCTCTGAATGGGTCACTTTCTGCCTCTGAATCCTCCTCGGGGAAACGATGTGTTTCATGGGTATAGGTGGTCAAATCCCCCACCCCATTGTCCTCAAATAATTCTTCAAACGCCGGGCTGATTTCGATGCTATGAGTGGTTACCATTCCTACCTCTGAAATACCGACACCAATTACAAGGTCGCCCGGGTTTGCAATTTCCCAACAACGTGCATAAAGTCCCAACTGTAGTTCATCAAAAAGGGCCTTCCTGTGTCTTTCTCCAAACTTTTGCTTGGATGGTCCATCCACCGATTTTATGTCTCGAATGACAATCAATCTTTTCGGTTTCCACTCCGAAGAAGAATTCCAATCCAAGGGAGCGATGGTGTCATCCCCGTCCTCTAAGTCTGGGTGGTGAATAACGTCTACTCGATCGATAAACCCAGTCAGTGACAGTTTGCGCCCATCGGGATGAGTCACTTCCATTCGATTCAGTGACCATTCCATCGAAATCGGAATCGAGTTGTACAGACTCATTTCCGCTTTCAACATGTTTCCTAGACGGCCGGATGGAGGTAAATTGCCCGTGTCTGTCGAGATTAACCAATCCAACCAGGCCTGCTTGGAAAGGCCAATCAAATCGTACCGGCGCTGGGCCGCTGTTGCATCATCTCTCTCCAACCAAGGAGCGTGTTCAGCGACATAACCGAGAATGATGGCAAATAAATCCCCCATGGATTGACCACTATTTGCCAAAGATTGGGCGCCTCCTGATGAACGAACATCTCCTTCACGCATTGAGAATACTTGCTCAAACAATCTCCCCAGAGAGTTGTGGACGATGTCCCCGCGAATTCTCGCATCGAGATCTTCCTCTTGTTGCTCCATTCTTCCTGCGTTTAATCGCCGTTCTAGCCAGCCTTGACGGGGGCACGCCTGCCATCTTTGCAATCGACTTGCTGACCAAGTATTGCGAGTGTATTCAGCACCACTAGATTGCCCATTTCGATCATCGAAAATGGGAAGAGACGTGGGTCGAGGACGCAGAGGACGTGGGTCGATGGCGAGGAGTTGGTGCCGACCTATTTTTCCTCCCAAAACGGGCCAATGTTCTGCAGAACGAGGTGTGATTTCTCCCGGTGCACCTCGGTTGCCAGGAATCAATTTCAAACCACCAAGGCCCATGAACCGGTCATGCATGTCCATGCCAATGTATTCGTCTCCAGATTGTACATCTGTTGGCTGACGTCGTAATCGGTCTCTCATCAGTTCGGAATCCATTGGAACGGTGATTGCGTGTGGATTCAACGGGGCGGAATTGGGCAATTTCGATTTGAGTAAACTTTGACCTGTTCTCTGCCGTTCATCTCGAAACCCACGGCCTGAAATGTTCAATTCAGCTCTCACCAAACCGGACTCTTCAACCATTTCAACAACACTGGGAAACCACGCGAGGTGATGGCCACGCGTGCGGTCACTTGACGCAGTGGGAAAACCCTGCAAATACTCGGGCGCAGATACCTGTTCAGGAGTATCTGAACCTGAATAAGTGGACAACCACTCAGCAAGTGGTGTTGCGGGTTGACAATTTTCATCTAAGCCAGTTGGGTCAACCAAAATCACATTTGGAGACGCGTGAATCAGATGATGTAGGGCGTGTCTAGCCTCACGCAAAGGTGAATCTGATCGTGCGAGATCCAATTCTTTGCAATCGGCTTCACTCAACCAAGGCAATTTCTCGGTTCGCAGTGACCAATTAGACGCGGTTAAGTGAGTTAGGACAATGATGTCTGCAGAGATTCCAAGACTCTCATTTGGTGACAAAATTCGTACGTTATCGCTTGCATTGAATTTGTCTGGAGAGGGTAGGTCTTCGATGAGCCCCAACAAACCTTCCACCCACTGAGTTCCGAGCAGAGAGCGGGGGTGATTTAGGATGGATTGGGATGCTCTGAATTTGTCATGTTCTTCGATCAATAATTTCAGAGGTCCCAAGTGTTGAATCATCGAAGGTTCATCGAGATGTTTCATCAGTTGCAATAGACATTCATCTCCATCTACAGGGGATTGAGGAAGGGGGAGAATGTTGCCAGTATGACATCCAATCAATAAGTCGGATTCCTCTAGCAAAGAACGCTCTCCTGAACTCAACAGGGGCGACAAGCGACTAAATAGAGACAAAAACCACCATTGTGTACACTCTGCTTTCATCCCTGCTTCTTCCGAATCTTGCCAAGGTGCCGGATAGGCTGGGGATGCCATCGCACGTAACCATCTAGAGAGGGCTCCATAACCCCCCAAAATATGCCAAGAACGTGCCAGTGATTCAATCCGCAAAGCGTCCATCTTAGGGGTCCATTCAGGTTGGCTTGGATGAACATCTGTGTGCAACCAATCATCCACGAAGCGTAAACTGCGTTGCGAACCAATTCCTCGTATTCGCGACATTGACCATGCTTCGGTACCTAGGCCGATGGAGACCAATTCGCCCAACCAGTGAACGGGTGAGGATGATTTCAAAGCAGATTTTGGTATGGATGGACGCAATCCAATTTCTGTCAGTGCCCGATTCCATTTTTCTAGATGCGAATCTTTGCTTGGATCGATGATTACAACCCTGGAATCTGGACTCGCAGATTGGGTCCAATCTCGCAATAGTTCTACGGTGGCGACAATGTCCAAACCACCGGTAGGAACCAACAAACGAGTGACTGCATGTTCACAAGGAGTGGGTTTCCATACCTCATGTGATTTGACCCATTCGGGCATATTTTCTTCATTGCAGGGGTGGACATCCTCCAAAATCGCACCATGTAACCCCAAGCGATGATTGCCAATCGGGGCATCCCCATGTTGACACAATTGATGCACATCAGTGAATCGATTGAGATTTAGAAGTAGACGGCGGTCACTCTTTGAGAGCGTCGGCATCTGATCCATCAGGACAATCCCTGCGATTCCAGTCAACGTAAACGGGGCCGATTCCTTTTCCTCTAACTCGTCGATTAGTGTCTGGCGGTGCAATAACGGATGCAAACCATTCAATTCTCTTCCCATTCTTTTCAGGCTATTGCGAAAGCCCTCAAGTCCGGGACCATCCCATTTTCGTATGTCTTCGACGTCGAACGTTTTGGTCAGTTTGGTTAGGGCACGAGTGCGACCCTCTCCCCATCTATGTTCAGGAGTCGGATGCAATAGTGGGAATTCACCTCGCTTGGCAGCCAATTCGCATTCAGCGTGCAATAACCGATGGCCTTTGGCATTGAGCGACAATAGGCGAGGTAGGCGCAAATCGGCATGGAGCGACTTCCATAGCGAGGATAGAGTGTGATGCCTAGAGCGGTCAATTGGCCCTATGTTTGTGGACTCAAGGCGGCGCAATATTTCGTTCCTTGATGCATCAGAAGAATGGATGACAAGGATGGGTTCTAGGCTTGGGTCAATCACTTGGTCACACAATTGCTGGAATAGCCAATCGGGAAACTGACCCGGTGGAATATGTTCCAGCGTCAGTGTAGGTTCCATGGCGATGCCTCCGTGAGCGTTGCAGGTTCTCACGGGGGTTCTTGAAGCATTGGACTGATTCAATCACGACGTGTCAATGCTGCTGCACCCAATGCGATGAGGCCGAGAGGGGCCAAGAATCCAGATAGGAAGCCTTCTTCTTCTTCAGATTCTAGTGTGGGTTCCGGCATTTTCCATTCGTGAACGATAACCAATGACAAATCATCTCCATCGTAGGCAGAGGGGAGGGTGATGGCTTGTTCTCCATTCCACTCTGTGCCATCCTCAACAGCATCGAGATCGATGACTGCTCGCACGATGTGGTCATAGTGCTCCAATCCATTACCACCATCAGGGAAATATCCAGAATGCTCGACGACCATCAGTCGGTGTACCCAGATCAAATCTTCAGGCTGTTCAGGATGAATGTCCATTTTCCATGTAATGGTCCCTGAACTGTTATCGCCAGTCCAAGTGAAATTAGAATCCACACCATTCCATGAACGATATGCATGTTTGTCAGCAAACATTCCGGCATAATCAGATTCTAACGATTCACCCTGAGGAGTACTTCCCGCAACAAACCGATATCCATCAAAAACAATGGAGGGGGCAGCTCGTTCCAAATTAGTCATCTCTTTGCTGGTTTCACCATACAGACCAATCCAACGATCATCCCCTTCTTGTGAACCAAATGGGTCCTGAAGCTCTCCAATGTATCGATGGTGGACCAAAACTGTGGCATCTTGACCCTCAAGTGCGTCCATTAGAGCGTGTTCAGAGCCGACACAATTCTCACACCATGTGGCCGTGTATACTTCGACTACTTGCGTGGCGGTCATATCGCCCCCAACAGACAATGTGGTCGAATTGTTTGAGACGCCCGCTAAATCAATCATCTGCCCACCTAGGACTCCTTGATTAGAAATCTCTACAGGAATACCTGCTTGAACGGGTGTGGGTAGCAACAATGCAACGAAGAGAAGCAAGGTCAAACATTTGCGCATGGATGGGCTACTCCCATCCCGTCTCTAAATCATGCGGCTCAAAGTGCAGCGAATGCTGCGATGGCTCGATCGATGTCTTCGTCGGTGATGTGGAGATGAACCACGGCTCGAACGGCTGTGGGTCCGACATCGAGTACGTCAACCCCATGTTCAGCAAGGCCTGCCATGATTTGCAAAGCGCCCAAATCACCGTCAACATACACCATGTTGGTCTGAACACTATCGAGATCGACGGTGAAGCCATCCATGCCGTTGACCGCTTCAGCCAATCGCCTGGCTCGTGCGTGATCCTCAGCCAAGCGCTCGATGTGATTTTCTACCGCATACAATCCACCCGCTGCAATGATGCCGGCTTGTCGCATACCGCCACCAAACATCTTGCGCCATCGGTGCGCACGGGCGATGAACTCGCTAGAACCAACCAGTACACTGCCAACAGGAGCGCCAAGGCCCTTTGAAAGGCAGATGGAAATTGAATCGTAATCACGCACCATACGGGCCGCATCAACGCCGGTTGCAATCACCGCATTGAACAAACGCGCACCATCGATATGAGCGGCACAACCGTTGTCATGTGCAATCTTGGCAATCGCATCCAATGTTTCCTGCGGGTAGCAGGTGCCTCCCCCGCGGTTGGCCGTGTTTTCCACACATACCAACGACCCATCGGGATAGTGGGCCAAACTGCCTTCAGCCTT